>DATNBQ010000316.1:0-3436 GCA_035571955.1 Urbifossiella sp.
CTCGCCGAGCGGTTGCAGCAAGTGGGCGACAAGAAGGGCGTGGAACTGATCGGTTCGAATGGCCGCTGGAAGCAGTTCCGCCTGTACCGCCGCGTGCCGGCGTCGGGCAAAATATCCGTGAAGATGGCGATGACCGGCACCGGCGTGGCCTACTTCGACGACGTCCGCATCGAACCGCTGCTGCCAACGGCAACCAGTGCGAAGCGCTAAAGTTCGCGATCGCTGCCGATCAGAAAAGCAACGACATCGAGTCGATCCTTCGTCGGCGAGTTCATGTGGCCAAAGGCGACCTGCAGTCTTGGAAATCCCCGATGATTTTGCGAGGGAAAAGAACTCGAGGCCGCATTTTTTGTTTTTCAGTGCTGCCGCACACTCCTCCAAATGCCACGATTCGTAGGGTTTTCGCGGCTCTTTTGCGCCGCCGTCCATGTGGCCGCGCGGCCGCGCTCCCCCACCCAAATTCAACGCAACCATCGAGCTCACCAGCGGTTCGGAGTTATACCAATCGAGGCCACTTGCGGCCGTATGTTGGCCATGGAATGCTGCGTACACGATGATGCTCCACGCGGTTAATCGAGCCGCATGAAGCGTAACTTCCCTGGGAGGAGCGTCAACCGCCTTACGTCATTTCCTGAATGACCGTTAGCCCGGATATTTGGTGCTGTCCTAGCTTTGCGTTGCTGAGTTCGCGAGCACATAGTGCGCCGCTGAGTCTCTCGGGAATCGGCTGACGTGAACCGCGATTCAACCTTGGCGGGTCAAGGCTCTGCACTTCAACACGCGGTTCCTAGGGGAGTTGCTCGAGCGCATTGAATCGGGTATCAAGCCCGAGGAAGTGGTTCCATCGGAGATCATCTTTGCCGAAGAGGAACAGGCCAGGCTGCACCGTGACATCCTGGCCGTGAAGGTTCCCCCAGCAATTTTGAGGCGGCTGGATTTCTTCGTCAGCCAGTTCGAGTTCTGCGATTACGCAGCGACGCAGTTCGAATACAAGACCAAGGACACCGTCAAGTTGGCCGGCTCCGACTGGGCGCATCTGACAAGCCTGGAGACCGGCAAGGACGCACTCAAGGACGTTGGAGCCCAGACGCGCAACGGGGTGTCGGTCCGTACGCTCATGGAGGCGAATGGCAACCGGTTGATCTGAGCGATTTCATCGCGTTCGCGGCTGGAAGCGACGCGGACATGATCACGCACCTGGTGGAAGCAATTTCGGCGCGCGAACCCGTCGCGCTGTTTCCAGGCGACTGGTTCGGCTTCTCGGTTGGGACAACCCACTCGGAGAGCATCCACTGGTCGGCCGATGCGACGGGCCGACTCGCCTGTCTCTGCGTGCCTTCCGTTCGCAATGGACACCTTACCGAGGAAATGCTGGAGTTCCTGGAGAGCGGCTCGACGTGTCTATTGAACCTGAATCTTTTTCCAACACTCGCGCCGACCGCGCTGGCATCCGTCGCTCGGAGCCTCCGTCCCTTGCTCGAGAAATCATGCTCCATTACTTCAAGTTCCGCCGCGAAGACTTTGGCTTACAACTCTCGCGAGCGTGAAATTCTCGCGCGGAACTCGTTTGCTTCACTTTAAATTCGCAAGCTCAGCCAAATCAATTGGCGATCCTGGCGGCGGCATACGCCGAGAATCGCCAGTTCGACAAAGCCGTCAAGCACCAGCGCGAAGTACTGAAGACGTGGGGCACGGAAGAGAACCGCAAGCGCCTGAAACTCTATGAAGAAGGCTTCCCCTGCCACTCGCTGATTCCGTGAGTATCCGAGCCGCGAGCGTTAACGAGCGGGTCAAGCCTGCCGCTCCCTGACGGTCGCGGCTCTAAAAGGCGCCATTCCCCTTACCTTAATCCCGCGTCGCTGAGGACGGCGGCCATGTCGCGGTGGATGCGGCGGCGGATCAGGAATTCATCGTCGTCCAGCCAGCCGCGGACCGCCGGGCCGAGCGCGAAGTCTTCCGTCACCACGGAACGCACCACCGTGTCGATGAGTTGCAGCGGCCGCAACGTGAAGTAGCGGTTGGTCGCGCCGGCGGTCGCGACGCGATCGAGCAGTTGGAAGATTTCCTCGAGGCGGCCCAGGGCGATGCGCGGCGGCGCGA
The DNA here is from genome assembly GCA_035571955.1 of Urbifossiella sp. Lineage (GTDB taxonomy): Bacteria > Planctomycetota > Planctomycetia > Gemmatales > Gemmataceae > Urbifossiella. The sequence goes on from DATNBQ010000316.1 coordinate 2,101, forward strand.
AGCCGAGCGCCTCGGCGTAAGCGATCGCCAGTTCGGTGCGGTCGCGGTCGTCGCCGGTGCGGGCGACGAAGAGGCGGTTGCGGGCGTCGTCGAGAATGCGGTTGCCGGCATCCTCGTCGCCGACCGCGAACCAGCCGACGGCGAGGCCGAACTGCGACGGCGGGAACGACGGCGCCTCGGCGGGCCAGACGCCGCGGCCGGGATCGAGTAGGTGCAAGAGGGCTTCGGCCTCGGTGCGGTAGCCGAGCTTTCGCAACGAACGGAACAGCGGGCCGGCGGCTTGCCCCAGGGCGGTTCTTAAGGCTGGTTCCGAGCCGCCGCGGCGCAAGAGGTAATCGACGAGCGGCCGCACCGCCGGCCACAGGTTGCACCACGCCGCCGCCGTGAACGCCCCATCGAGCAGTCGTCGCAGGAACCGCGGCAGGCGGTCCGCCCTTACCGCGTCGCTCCACGAGCAACTTTCCAGCCACGCTTCCATCCACATTGCCGCCGGCGCAGCGAGATCGAGAATCGGGGCGATCAGCGGCGCTTCCAGTTGCGGGGCCAGGTCCAATAGCGTCACGGCGACGCGCGGCACATTGGCGGACGACGGCTCGGCGGCACAGATCGCGAGAACCTGCTTGGCTTCCTCGGCCATCAACGTGGGATCCGAGCGGTCCGCAAGAAGGTGCAGGCGTTCGCCGAGCAAATCGAGGCCGCGGAAGATCCGCAAATCGAGGCCGCCGAAATCGCGCCCGGAACCGATCGGTTCGAGGATGCGGCTGTGGCGGCGGAGTTTATCCACGGCGTAGCGGCCGAGGTGCACGTCCGAAAGTTGTTCCACTCGTTCGCGCAGTTCCGGCGCGAAGCCCGGTTTCGGCGTCCGCCCTTCTTGCACGTCGCGAATGCGGTCTTGAAACGCATCGCCCAGGATCGCGTGTACTCCGGCATCGATTCCGCTTCCGCCGGCGCGGCCGAGCACCTTGCGGGCCCGCGCCGTCCAGTCGCGGGAACGCGTCCGTTCGCCCAAACAGCCGAGCCCCCACGCCAGCATGAGATGGGCATACGCGGCGGTGCACTCGCTTTCGGGGTCGATGCCGGCCCACTGCAGCCGGCCCGGCGAACCGAGCCGACCGACCCAATCGAGGATCGGCTTGTGCGTGCGAACGAGCCACTCGCGGGCAGTCTGGAATCGGTCCGGCGACGCCGTTCCATGAAAGCGCAAAAACGACGGTTCATCCAGGTCGAGGCCGGGCCCCTTGTCGCGCAGGCGAACGAGGATGCGGTCGCGCCAGCGAGCGAGGCCCAGGGCATCCCCCGAACAGAGATCGGTGATGGCGCGGCGCGCCAGCCATGC
>DATNBQ010000317.1:0-4392 GCA_035571955.1 Urbifossiella sp.
CGTTCGCACCGCCGCACCGAACTTGAAGACACTACCGCCGGCGCCGGCCTCCGAGATCCCCAGCGAGAACGGAGCGAGCGCCGAACCGGTCGTCTTTTCCAACATGTTCCCGCAAGCCGCTCCACGCGTCATGGTTTCCCAGATCCCCACGCCGCCGAAGCCAACGATTCCCGATGACGTTATGGTGGGCAGCCCGAAGGTCGGAGATCGATCGCCCTTGCCAGAGGCCGTACTGGCCGCATTCCGCACCGCGGACGCCGCCGTCATTGCGATGGCTCAACAGTTTGCCGATCGGCGAGCCGCGACGTTGCTTATTGCGTTGGAGCGTTCGGCGACGGCGAAACTGGCCGTGCCGCGAACGAAGCCGCTGGTGATCCGGGAATATGCTTCACCGCGGCCCGGTTCGAGCGACCCCGCTGCCTTCGACGCCGACACCGTGCTGTGGCAGCCGCTCATCGTGCTTCCCACTGATGGCCGCACCACACTGCACTTCAACCTCGGTAATGCCAAGGGCGGCTACCAGGTTCTCGTCGCCGGCCACAGCGCCGATGGCCGCCTCGGCTCTACACGCACCCTTTTGCCCATCCGGTGAATCCGACCTCCGCACGCCCAATCCCCTCGATGCCGAAAATCATTGGGCTAGAATCGAAGCGCTTTTCGTCCTATCTAATAGATGAAGGCGACGATGCTGCCCAATTCCCTCATGGATCATAAATGTCCACCTCAGTCGTATTGGCCAATGAAACAGCCCAGGAAACACGTGGTGACCGCGGAACGGTCCCTGAAAATACAAATCCGACCGAACCTTTTTCGCTCCTGGCCCGCATCGGCACCATCGCCGCCGTCGTGCTTCCATTCGTGGGATTCGGCGTCGCCATCGCCACGCTCTGGGGGTGGGGGTTCGGCTGGGTCGAATTCGGACTCCTGATCGGCATGTACGTGATTTCGGCACTCGGCATCACCGTCGGGTTCCACCGGCTCTTCACGCACAAGAGCTTCGAAACCTGCGCCGTGGTTCGCTTCCTTCTCGCGGTGTTTGGCTCCATGGCCGTGCAGGGATCGGTACTCCGCTGGGTGGCGCAGCATCGCCGCCACCATCAGCACAGCGACACGCCCGACGATCCGCATTCGCCGCATCACCACGGCCGCGGCCTGCTCGGCATGATCCGCGGCTTCTGGCACGCCCACATCGGCTGGGCCTTTAAACCCGATGCCAGCGGCCTGGAACGGTACGTCGCGGACTTGCGCAAGTTCGCGTCGGTGCGGATTGCCAGCGCACTCTTTCCGCTCTGGATCGTCGTCGGGCTCGCCCTGCCCGCCATCCTTGGCGGCATCCTGACAGCCAGCTGGAGCGGCGTTTACCTCGGTTTGCTCTGGGGCGGGCTGGTTCGCGTCTTCCTCGTGCACCACGTGACCTGGAGCGTGAACTCCGTCTGCCATCTGTGGGGCAGCCGGCCGTATCCGGATCGGGATCGCAGCCGCAACAACCTGCTCTTCGGCATCCTGGCGATGGGCGAAGGGTGGCACAACAACCACCACGCCTTCCCGACTTCCGCCCGCCACGGGCTTCGCTGGTGGCAGGTCGATCTGAGCTACGTGGTCATCCGCTTGCTCTGGCTGACGGGGTTGGCGTGGAAGGTCCGCGTTCCGGCCCTGGAGGCGGTTCGCGCGGACTGACCGGAGCCGCGAGCCGGAAGCGCAAGTGACCGGAGCGATGCGACTGAGCTGGCGAGCCGGGAGCGTGAGCGACCGGAGTCTTGAAACGCTCGGCTCGCCGGGTGTTCCCACATCACTTCTTCGGTTCAGCGGGACGGACCGGCTCGCCGTCCTCGAGTGATTCGCCATCGTTCCACAAAATGACTCGGTCGCTCGGTTCTAGACCGGAAAGAATCTCAATTTCGCCCAGGCTGTCGCTCTCCAGGCCCACTCGCACAGCGATGAGTTTCGCCTTTCCATTTCGATAAACGAAGAGTGTCCTGGATAAACTCAGGCCCGGTTCCAGTTCTCGAAGTTTATCGATTTGTCCAAAGCGGCTATTCCTCGGAATCCAAAGAGATTTCCCCGCACTCGGTGCGGGTCGGATGGCAATCATGCCAATCATTCCGGGGCGAAGCGAGCCATCGGAATTGACAACGTCGACTTCCGCACGCATCACGCGTCCTCGATCGGAAGGTTTAACTATGAAGCCGATGCGGGACACCTTGGCCGCGAACTTCTTCCCCGGCAACGCTTCGAATACCACTTCCACGGCAAGGCCGGGCTCGACCCGCGGAATCGCCTTCTCGGGAATCTCGACCACGACGCGGACGGCATCGGTGCGAACGATCGTCAGAAGCGCCGGCTGATCGGGGCGGACGTAATCGTTCGGGGAGCAGTTCCGCACGGTCACCACGCCATCGAATGGAGCGACGATTTTCGTGGCTTCCAACGCAATCTGGGCTTTCTCGAGGTTGAGCTTCGCCGCATCGACGTTCAACTGAGCGGAAACGACCGGCGCTTCCACTTGCGCCAGCTTCGCCTTCTTGACGTTGATCTCCGCATTGGCCGAATCGACCATTCCTTTCCTGGAGTTGGCGCTCTCCGTGGCCGCGAGCAACTGCGCTTCTGCCTCATCCACGATCTTGGCATCCACAGCGCCTTCCTTGGCAAGAGCTTCGACGCGATCGAATTGCTTCTTGCGGTAATTGACGGATGCCGATGCCGACTTGGCAGAAGTCTCGGCAACTCGGAGATTCGCTTCGGCGGCCACAACCTCCGCCCTCGCGCCCATTACTTTGGCCTGCGCTTCGCGGAGCGCTCCCTGAGCTTGCTCGATGGCCACTTTCGCCAGCCGGGCATCGACCGCAAGCGCGGAAGCATCGATCTCCGCGAGGATTTGACCTTTCTTCACCCGGTCGCCGATGTCCACTTTGACGCTTTTCAGATAGCCGGCAGCGCTCGCATGGAGTCTGCTTTGCTGCATCGGCTCCGCGCGACATACTTCGACCATTCTGTGGTTAGGGCCATCCGGTTGCGGCGAAACGACTTGAACCGTTTTGATTGGTTTTTCCCGTTTCTGGACCGCGGGCTTACTTGGTTCCTGTGGAGCGATCTCATTGGCGACGCGTGGGTCAGGAACAGGGGCCTCCTTGCTTCCCGCCAGAACCGCTCCGGCGGCCAGCATCGCCGAGGCCACGAACATCGCGGCGAACCGCAGCTTGGTCAGTGTCATGGTTCGAAGCACTCCGTGGGCGATGGTCGCGGACCGGGGTGGCGGTCCGCCGGGGAAAGCCAAACGCGCGGCAAAGGGAACTGCCGCGGAGATTGTGGAATCGAGGAGCGCCGCCGGAACTGCTGAAGCGGCGTCGCCGACAAGGGCAGTTGCGGCGATGGCCGGGGCGAACCCGCGGCGAGTCAGCCGTTCGCGGAGCCGCTCGCGCGCCCGCGTCAACCGGCTCGACACCGTGCCCGCCGGGCAACCGAGCAGGCGGGCCGCTTCTTCACCGCTTTTGCCCTCACAGGCAGCAGAGGATGAACGCCGTGCGGTTCCGCGTCGGCAATCGGCCGATCTCTTCGTCGAGAACGCGGGCCAGTTCGCCAGCATCGCCGGGATTGTCCGGAGCGGTCAATTCCTCTACGCCGTGTTGTTCGCGGTTGTGGCGGCGGGCCCGGGCCGCACGCAGGTGCAAGGCCGCCCGCACCGCGACCTTATGCAACCAGCCGGCCACGACTTCGGCGCGGGCAATCGAGCCGGCATTGCGGGCCAGTATCAAGAAGACTGCCTGAAAGGCATCGTCGGCGTCGTTGGGATCGTTGAGCAAGCGGCGGCAGGCGGCGAAGACCATTCCCGCATGCCGGCGGACGAGTAGTTCAAATGCGGTTTCATCGTTCGATTCCGTGAACCGCGCGAGCAAGTCAGCATCGGTGGCGCCGGTCGAAAGTGCGACGCGGGGCGGCAGCCAGGTGAATCGTCGCGGTCCGCGGTTCAAGGGAATCTCGCCTCCTCATCCCAATAGAGTCGATGGGCGGGGGGAATTCTCCATTTATTTTGGGAAGTGAGCCACTTTGGTGTTTGGTGGCGCGTCGTGCTTTTACACAGCGATTCGGTGAATCTCCGTTTGCGGGTCGCCGCCCGTCACGTGCACCTGCCCTTCCTTGTCAATGAACACATCCACCTCACTGCGGACGCCGAACTCCGGCAAGTAAATCCCCGGTTCAATACTGAAGCAGGTGCGGCGAATGATGCGGCGATCCTCGCGGGTTTCCAGCCCGTCGATATTGGCGCCGTTGCCGTGCACTTCCTGGCCGATGTTGTGGCCGGTGCGGTGGGTGAACTGTTCGCCGTAACCGGCCTGTTCGATCACGCCGCGGGTGGCGGCATCGATCTGCCAGCCGAGGAGCGGTTCGCTGGCG
>DATNBQ010000318.1:0-9535 GCA_035571955.1 Urbifossiella sp.
TTTCGCGGCAATTAAAAATTGGAGGCCGCTTTTTTTGTTTCGAGGCAGTCGCGCATTTGCCGTAAGTGCCATGATGCCTGTGCCTTTCGCGACTTTCTTCGCTTCGCCGCGGCGCGGCCGCGCGGCCATCATTCACCTTCCCATTTTGACGCAACTGGCGATCTCGCATCGACTTCCGACTTGAACCGATCGAGGCCGCTTGCGGCCGAAAGCCGGCCTTTGGGTGGGTCGCTTGCATGACGATGCTCCTTCCGAGAATTGTGCCGTAAAAAGCGTAACATTCCCGCAAGAATGGTCAACCGAATGCACGCCGAGCATCGCTCGACGGTCCGAGGCTGAGCCTCGTTAGCGTTACCCATAATTGAGACGCTTACCCACCCGCGCCACGCCCTTCTTGCCGCGGATGGCCGCCACGAGATCCGCGATGGTGCGTATGTCGGCGTCGAAATCCGTGTAGCAGCATCCCACGGACCACGGGGCGTGCGAATCGCTGTTGCCGAGCTGCGCGAAATGCGGGTACTTGACCAACAGTTCCGCGGCCTGCACCCGCAGTTCCCGCTCCATGTTGTTGGACATCACTTCGATGCCGTCGAGTTCGGCGCCGGCCTCGCGGACAACGCGTTCGAACGGTTGTCCCCAGCGGTTGGGGTGAGCCGCGACCGCCGCGCCGCCTTGCCGGTGCACCTCGCGACACAGTTCGCCCCAACCGATTCCCTTGGGCAATGCAAACGGATCGGTGATGCCGTAGACGAGCACGTCGCCGCCGCGGCCGGTGACCTCCATCCCGGAAAGTACGACCAGGTCCGGGGCCGCGGCCTGCAGTTCCGCCAGTTCCTCATCGGGCCAGAAGTAATCGTGCTCCGTGAGCACAACGCCATCGAGCCCCGCCTTGCGGGCGGCGTCGAGCAGTTCGAACGGATCGGTGGCGGAATCGGAAGAATGCCGCGAGGTGTGCAAGTGAAGGTCGAATTTCATCGGAACCGGTCTGGGTTGGCGAGGCGGAGTGCGTCCTCTCTTAAGTAATGATTTTATGGTTTACGCGCCGAAGTTTCTCGGCAACGCCACGCGCCAGCCGGATTCCGTTCGCCGCAATGCGGCGCCATCGCGGAATTGCTTGCTTCCGGCGCGAAAGACGGCATTGGCCGAGGCATTATCGCTCGCTGCTCCGCCGATACTACGAACTTAAAAATAGTATTAACGCACCTCCCTTGGCGCGGCAAGATCCAGTTCACCGCGCTTGCAAATCCTCGAGCAGTCGCGGCACGTAAGGCGAATAGCGCGGGTGCGGGAGCTTTCCCTTCGTCGGCAACCTGGCGATGGCGGCCCGGATCGCCGGCTCCGTAATGTCCGCCGCATCGAGGGCGTTCAGTGCCGCCACGGCGACGAAGACATCGTTCTTCTCCCAGGAGGCGAGTTCGACGAGCCGTTTCAGGGCGGCTGCCCGATCCGCGGCATTGCCGTACCGAGCCAGCGCTTCGGCAGCCGCCGCGCCAACGTGCGGCGAGCGATCGGCAAGCGCCGCCCGCAGTTCTCCCGATGACGCCATCACGGCTTCCTTCCCCCGGATCACCATGCCGAGCGCCGCCCAGTAACGAACCGCCGAATCGTCGTCGCCGAAGAGCATTCGCAGTTTCGCGACCGCATCCGGTGCACCGCGCGAAGCGAGATCGGCGGCCGCGAACACCCGCGCGAACGGATAAATCCGGTCGTCGCGGCCCCAATTGTACGGCGAGCCCCTGGCGCGCACGTGGAGTTCGCCTTCGGGAAGGATGCCAACATCGCGAATGTCGGCGGCGAGTTTCTGCTGCGCCGCGCGGAGCCGCTGCAAATCGTTCGCGAAGGCGGGATCGCCGGCCAGATTGCGGACTTCATCCGGGTCGTTCTTGAGGTCGAAAAATTCCTCGGCCGGCTTCGGCTTCCAGAATGCATCCTGAGAAGGCGTCAGTTTGCCGGCATCGTGCAGCGACTTCCACACGCGCGTCGTCGGCGTCTGGAACATGTATTCGACATGCTGGCCGGGCAGTTTATGCGGCATGTAATTGCGGACGTAAACGAAGCGGCCGTCGGTGGCGCTGCGGACCAAATCCGGCCGCTCGTCCATGCGGCCGCGAAAGCCAAAGACGAATGGCTGCCGGGCGGGATTCTTACCCAGAAACGCGTGGCCATGCAGCCACGCCGGCGGCTCGATGCCAGCCAGCGTCAGTATGGTTGGCGCCAGATCGACGAAGCTGATGAGCCGATCGGACTGGCCGCCCGGATGATATTCCGGCGGCCGCAGGTGGCGGAATTTCTCCGGGATGTACACCACCATCGGCACGTGCAACCCGGAGTCGCAGGCCGAACGCTTGTGCCGCGGCATCCCCGAGCCGTGGTCGGCGAAGTAAAAGACAATCGTCTCTTCGCTAAGGCCGTCGTCGGCCAGTTCCTTGAGCCGCAGCCCGGCATCCGTATCCGCGGCAGACACCGTGTCGTAATACTGAGCCCAGTCGCGGCGAACCTCGGGCGTATCCGGGTGATAAGCCGGTATTCGTACTTTGGCCGGATCGTGCACGGCGACATGCGGCCGCGCCCGAAGTCGGCTCTCGTGGCTCTTCTCTGAATTGAAGACGGCAAAGAACGGTTGGCCGTCCTTGCGATTCCGCCACGTCGCCTTGGCCGACGATTCGTCCCAGACTTTTCCGGGTTTGGGGAGGTTGTAGTCTTCCTTGGAATGGTTGGTGCAATAATAACCGGCGGCCCGCAGGAGTTGCGGGAACATTTGCTTGCCCTTGGGGAACGGCACCATGCTGCGCATGTGCTCGGCGCCGGTGGCGGGCGGATAGAGTCCCGAGATGATGGTGCTGCGGGCCGGGGCGCAGACCGGAGCGCACGACCAGACGCGGGTGTAGCGCATTCCCTTGGCGGCGAGCCGATCGACGTTCGGCGTCGTGGCGAGAGTGTCGCCATAGCAGCCCAGATGCGGGCCGTGATCTTCGCTGGTGAGCCAGAGGATGTTGGGCTTATCCGCGCCGCGAAGAGGCGAAGTGGCGAAAAGGGCAAGGCAGGCGATTCCCACGGCCCGGATGATCAGCATGACAATTCTCGCATGGATGCCGAATCGAGGTAGATAGCATATGCCGGGAGCCGCCACGATTTCCTATCTTTCCAAAGGACGAAATTCAAAAACTAACCACAGAGGCACAGAGACACAGAGAAAGCAAGACGAGAGATGAAGCGTTAGCACAATCTCTCTTTTTTTCTTCTCCGCGTCTCTGTGCCTCTGTGGTTAGCCCTTGTTTCGTGTTCGATTCAGCCGATTGCGAGGCGTGCGATGTTCGAAGTCGTTTATCAGTTCGATCCGACGGGTTGCTTCACGCTGCCTCCGCCGGGGGATTCAAAAGAAGCGCGGCAGCGGCTCGACGACGGCAACCGGCAGTTCGCAGTCGATCTCGATCCGCGCGGCCAGGGCGAAAATCATCGCCGCGTCATCCGCGTCAATGTGGACGCGCTCGGTCTGCCCACGCCGGACGGCCAGGCGCCGCTGCAGCAACCGTTCGCCGCCATTCTCGGTTGCGCCGATGCCCGCGTCCCCGTGGAAATGCTGTTCGGCCAGGGGTGCAACGACATTTTCGTCGTGCGAGTGGCCGGCAACGTGCTCGGCAGCGAATGCCTCGGCAGCCTCGATTATGCTCTAACCAATTTGGGAACGCGGCTAAAAACCGTCGTCGTGTTGGGGCATACCCGCTGCGGAGCCGTCACGGCCGCCGTCGATTCCTTCCTGAATCCGACGCAATACCTGGCCTTTTCGCCGAGCCATCCGCAGCGGGCAATCGTCGACCGGTTGCTGGTGCCGACGCGGGCGGCCTCGATGGCTCTCGAACGCGGTTGGGGCACCGGCGCGGTGAAGAAGCCCGGCTACCGCGACGCCTTGATCGCGACCACCGTGACGCTCAACGCGGCATTCACCGCGGCCAGCTTGCGGCAGGAGTTTCGCGACTACCTGGGCGGCGAGCGCGAAGTCGTTTATGGCGTCTACGACCTGCTCACGCGCCGCGTCGGCATCCCGCTCGGCGTACTCGGGGAAAGCAGCTTCACGTCGGGCCTGGTTGCGCCGCCGGCCGACCTGGCCAGTTTCGATCAACTCGGGATCGCCCTGGCCACGGCTCCCGGCATTCGCGAACTGCTCCTCGACTGAGTTCGGATTGCATCTTGTTCCGCGGCTGAGCCGAGCCTATTATTGGTTTGCCTCTGCGGTGTTCGAGATGGGCGTGTGCTTTTGGCGAACCTACAAAAACCTGCTGGGAGGCCTTCATTAATACGGGTGGTGCCGCAAGCCCGCCAGCGTTTTGGCTCCGGCCAAGGCCTGAAGTCGGGATCCGAAATCCCCTCGTGAGGTCTCCTCTTTAATGGCGGGTTCCTGAAAGACGTCTCAAACGGCACAGGTGGAGGCATTTTCTCATCTTGAGCTCATGCATTCATTTCCAGCTCATGGTTTTTCTCGGGAATGGCGCATTTTTTGTCAGCTCTTCCATTTTTTTCGGAATGCCCATCTCTCCCAGCTCGTCCAGAGTCGCAAAACGTTTAGCCGATGGCCTTTATGGAGCTCACTCCCGGCATTTTTCCAGCTGAAAGGGAATCATTTCTGAGCTCGAAAAATACCCCTTCCCCTCCCCGCGACCGCCCCTAAACTCCGCATAACCAATACATTCGGCACCACGCCGAGTGACAACCCGGTGACACTGACTTGCCGGTTGACTTCGCCCGACGAGCCGGTAACTTGCTCCTACCGATTCGCTGGAACGGTTCGCCTCCCGAGGACTTCGCTATGACGACGCGGTTCCCCGCGATGATCCCTTCCAACTTCCCCGGCCCCGTTCCCGGAGTGCTCGCCTCGCCCTGACGAGGCGAGCGCCGCGATCGTCACCATTCTCTCCCCGATTGCGGCCTCGCTCGATGTTCCGCTCGCACGACGCGGGCTTCCCCTAAACAGTTTCGACGTTCGCGCTTCGGCCAATGGAGTGTGCCCTGCGGGTCGTCGTTGGAAGCACGCTCGGCTCTCAGTCAGTGCCTTACTCGCGCCTGCCGCAGTGAAGCGCCGGGATTAGTGTCAAGAAGACGTCCGGGGCGGGAAACGCTTCCCCTTCCTCGATGCGGGTCGCCTGAACGAGTTCGATGCGTGTCGGCCCGGCCTTGCTCCACGGAAGGAGCGGGCCGGCCGCGTTTTTTTAGTGCGGAACTTTCGCGCTCCCCTTCGGGTCGCGGCTAATCTGCGTCGCCTATAATGCCCTTCATGCCTAGCGAATCGCCATTCTTGAAACTGGCCCGCGACCGCGTCGTCATCCTCGACGGCGCCATGGGCACCAGTCTGCACCGCTACCACCCCACCGACGCCGACTGGGGCCACGGGCCGGACGGCAAGTCGCTCATGAACCTGTCGGACGCCCTGGTTTACACGCACCCGGAGTGGATCGAGGAGATTCACCGCGGCTTCTTCGAGGCCGGCTGCGACGCCGTCGAGACGAACACATTCAACGCGAACGCCGTCGGCCTCGGCGAATTTCGAATGCTGGACAAGTTGGCAGAGATCAACCGAGCCAACATTCGGATCGCGAAGAAGGCCGCCGCCGATTTCAGCACCAAGGAACGGCCACGGTTCGTCGTTGGCTCCATTGGCCCCGGCACCAAGATGCCGTCGCTCACCGATCCCGCCATCTGGATCAACTTCGATTCCCTCGCCGAGGCGTACCGACCTCAGATCGGCATCATGATCGAAGAAGGCGTCGATGCCTTGCTGATCGAAACCTGCTTCGACATCCTGCAAGCGAAAATCGTGGCCATCACCGCGATCGAAGAGATGAAACGCCGCGGCCGCCGCCTGCCGCTCATGGTGCAACTCACCGTCATCGATCAGAACCAGAAGATGCTCCCGGGAACGGACATCCCCACGGCTCTTGTTGCCCTGGAAGAACTGGACGAGATCGAAGTCATCGGCATGAATTGCGGCGTCGGGCCGGATTTGATGATCTCGAGCATGAGACACCTGAGCCAGAACTCGCGCAAACTGCTGAGTGTTTTGCCGAACGCAGGATTGCCGGAGACGCGGGACGGCCAGGTGTATTTCCCGCTAATGGAAGAGCCCTTGGCCGAATCGCTCGAACAGTTCATCGACGAGTTCGGCGTCAACATCGTCGGCGGTTGCTGCGGCACCACGGCTCGCCATTTGAAAGCCGTCTGCGATCGCCTGCATGGGCGCCGCGCGTCGCCGCGCTCGCCGTCATTCGTCCCCGCCGTTTCGAGTTTGTTGTCGGCCCAAGAACTAAATGTCGATCAAAAGCCGCTGCTCGTCGGCGAACGGACCAACACCAACGGTTCCCGCAAGTTCAAGCAACTACTCGAAAAGGAAGACTGGCACGGCCTGGTCCACATGGCCCAGGAACAGGAACGCGAAGGCGTCCACATCCTCGATGTCTGCGTCGATTACGTCGGCCGCGACGGCGTCCGCGACATGCAGGAAACTATCAAGCGCTACAACGCCGTGCTTACGAAGCCGCTGATGCTCGACAGCACCGAGGTGCCGGTGATCGAGGCGGCCCTCAAGTTGTGCAGCGGCAAAACGATCATCAATTCGATCAACCTGGAAGATGGCCGCAAGACGCTGGACCCCAAGACGAAACTCGCCAAGAAATATGGCGCAGCCCTCGTCGCTCTCACAATCGACGAAAAGGGCCAGGCCGACACCGCCGAATGGAAGTTTGAAGTCGCCAAGCGCATCTACGACATCGTGGTGAATGAATACGGCATCCACCCGTCCAACCTGCTCTTCGATCCGCTGGTATTCCCGGTTTCGACGGGCCAGGAGCAAACCCGCAAGAGCGCCCTGGCGACCTTCGAAGCAATCCGCCTCATCAAGCAGGGGTTGCCCGGCGCCCTCACCCACGTCGGGCTTTCCAATTGCTCGTTCGGCCTGGCCCCGTACACGCGGCAAGTGCTCAACAGCGTTTACCTGCACTACGCCCTGGAATTCGGCCTCGATTCGGCGATTCTCCACGCGGCCAAGATCATGCCGCTCAGTTCCATCGACGAAACCGGCAAGGAACTCTGTCGGCGGTTGCTCTTCGACGAGCGCGTCTTCGACGCCGCCGGCAACTGCATTGAGGACCCGCTGCAACTCCTGATCGAGCACTACGCGGACAAGAAGGTCGAATCGAAGAAGGGTCAATCGCTCGGCGAAACGGTCGAAGACCGCTTGAAACAAGCGATTATCCAGGGCCGCCGCGAAAGCTTGATCGTCGACCTCGATTCGGCCCGCGATCGTTATTCGCCCATCGACATCATCAACAAGATTCTGCTCGACGGCATGAAGGTGGTCGGCGACCTGTTCGGCTCCGGGCAGATGCAACTGCCCTTCGTGCTGCAATCGGCTGAAGTGATGAAGGCCGCGGTGGGTTACCTCGAGCAGTTCATGGAAAAAGTGGAAGGGGCCGAGAAGGGGAAGATCGTGCTCGCCACGGTCAAGGGCGATGTCCACGACATTGGCAAGAACCTGGTCGACATCATCCTTTCGAATAACGGCTACAAGGTTTACAACATCGGCATCAAGCAGCCGATTGAGTCGATGATTGCCGAATGGCAGAAGTGGAACGCGGACGCGATCGGCATGAGCGGATTGCTCGTGAAATCGACGGTGGTGATGAAGGAGGATTTGATCACGCTGAACGAGCGGCATCTGGCGCCACCGGTGATTCTGGGCGGGGCGGCGCTCAATCGCCGCTATGTGGAGCACGACCTGCGGTCGATTTACAAGGGGCAACTGTTCTACGGTGAGGACGCCTTCGACGGCCTGCGGATCATGGATCAATTGGCCGCCCGCAAAAAGTTAGGGAATCTCGGCAGCAGCGCGATCAAGGGCATCGTTGATACCTCGTTTAGCCGCGAGTCGAAGACGAGCGCGCCGGTGGAAAGCGCACCGCGTCGCGATGCGGTGAAACGGAAGCTGCCGCCGCGCTCCCCCGGGCTGCCGCACGCCAACGACATCCCCGCGCCGCCGTTCATCGGATCGCGCGTCCGCACTGACTTCGACATGAACGAAATCTTCCGCTACCTGAACGAACTGACGCTGTTCAGCACACAGTGGCAGTTCCGCAAGGGGGGCGTCCAGCGCGATCTTTACGAGAAACAAATCCGCGACACGGCCCGCCCGGCCCTCGAGCGCCTCAAGAAACTCTGCCTCGCCGAGAATATCCTTCGTCCTGGTGTTGCCTACGGCTTCTTCCCGGCGGCCGCCGACGATACGAAGCTGACGGTCTATCGAGACGATCGAAGTACGCCGTGGGTCGCATTCGAGTTCCCGCGTCAGGATCACGGCGACTTCCTCTGCCTCAGCGATTACGTCGAGCCTCTCCGCGACGGCCATGCTATCGATTACGTTGCCTTCATGGCCGTGACGATGGGCCGCGAAGTGACGAAGATCGCCCACGAATGGTACACGGCCGGGAAGTTCCAGGATTACCTGTACCTGCACGGCCTCGGCGTGGAGTCGGCGGAAGCCCTGGCGGAATACTTCCACGCCCAGTTGCGCAAGGAGTGGGGCATTGGCGGCGACGATTCCGCGGAGGTCCGCAAGCTGTTCAAGGGACACTATCGCGGCTGCCGGTATTCCTTCGGCTACCCGGCCTGCCCGAACCTCGAAGATCAGCGCCAACTCTTTGAACTGATCGAACCGCAGCGGGTCGGCATCGAGCTGAGCGAACAGTGCCAGCTCGAACCGGAGCAGAGCACGACGGCGATCGTGTTCCACCACCCGCGGGCGAAGTATTTCAACGTGACGCGGTGACCGTTCCGATCTTGACGGAGGCAGGGGATGGCGTAAGAAGAAAAAAGCCTGCGCGCTTAGCTCAGCTGGCTAGAGTACCACATTGACATTGTGGGGGTCACTGGTTCAAGTCCAGTAGCGCGCACTGCCGTAAGAGCATTTTCGCCGAGACGTTCGTTTCGTTGAGGAACTAAAGAACTTCGCGAAGCGACACGGTGCTCCAACACGTGACGGCTCAGCCATCGACGTGGAAGGGTGCGCCACTGAACTGCTCGCATGGGCGACAGCGCGGTCTTACGCCAGCAATTCGCGGATGACCTGGCCGGTGGGGACGATCGAGACCGGGCGGCCGGTGCGATCGGCGATCGTGGTTTCCAGATCGTAGCCGAGAAGGTGATAAATCGTCGCCAGCACGTCCTTGGGCGAGATGGGGCGATCGGCAACCGTGCCGCCGATGGAATCGGTCTTGCCGACGACCTTGCCGCGGGCGATGCCGCCGCCGGCGAACAGCACCGAATAAGCCTGGCTCCAGTGGTCGCGGCCGCCCCCCTTGGCCGAACTGATCTTCGGCGTCCGGCCGTGCTCGCTCACGCACACCACCAGCGTCTCGTCGAGCAGGCCGCGCGCGTCGAGGTCGGTGATGAGGCCGTACAGCGCCTTGTCGAAGCCGGGGCACAGCTCGTTCTTCATGCGCGGGTAGTGCTCCCAGTGCGTGTCCCAGGCGCTGCCCGCCAGGCCGAACTC
>DATNBQ010000319.1:0-3169 GCA_035571955.1 Urbifossiella sp.
ACGCTCCACGGCTTCGCCGGGGCGATCATGATCCTGCTCTTCGGCTTCCTTTTCGTCACGGTGTCGAGCCGGTTGACGGGCGAAGTCGGCAGTTCGTCCAACCCGATCTCCGGCATGACGATCGCCACGCTGCTGTTGGTCTGCACGATCTTTTTGATCCTCGGCAAGACCGGCCACGACGCGATGCTGACAGCACTCACCGTCGCCGCGGTGGTGTGCATCGCATCGTCGAACGGCGGCACCACTTCGCAAGACTTGAAGACCGGCTTCCTCGTCGGCGCGACGCCGTACTTGCAACAGTTGGCCATCCTGATCGGGGCCGTCGTCTCGGCACTCGTGATCGGCATCACCATGCTGCTCTTGAACACCGCCGGAACGCACTACACGACCCGCGGCTTCCCGCACGACCCGGTGCTGACAATTCCGGCGGATGCCCCGAAGGAACGCGCCGGCAAGCCGCACGAAGACGACGCCACGGAATACCGCGTCGTTCACGTGCTCGTTGGCCAGTATCCCGATTTGAAAGAAGGCCGCTATCTGGTGGACGATGCCGGCCATCCGGTTTACCGGGCCGACGTGCCGATCGCCCGCGAGGCCAAGGTGATGGATAACGGCGAGGAGGCCCCGAAGGAATTCCTGGCCCCGCAACCGCGGCTCTTCGCCAACATCATCCAGGGAATCCTGGGCGGCACGCTCCAGTGGGGGCTGATCGTCACCGGCGTACTGATTGCCGTGGCGCTGGAACTGTGCGGCGTCTCGGCGCTGCCCGTGGCCGTCGGCATGTACCTGTCGCTATCGGCGTCGACGCCGATCTTCGTCGGTGGCATGATCCGGTTGTTTGCCGACAAGCTGCGCGGCAAGCCGAAGACGGACGCCGAAGCCGAGACCAGTTCCGGCGTGCTCCTGGCCAGTGGCTACATTGCCGGCGGCACCCTTTGCGGGCTCGTCATTGCGTTCTTCGTCTTTCTCCCCGACTGGTTCAACCACGGGATCGCTATCGGTTCGCACCTGTTCGGGACGAAGGAAATGCCCTGGAAGCCCGATGAAAACGGCGCGGCGAAGATCGCTGCGGTTGTCGTGTTCGGCATCCTCGCGGCGATCCTGCTGGTCATCGGTTCGCGCCGCGACAAACCGACATCCGTAACATAACCGCCTTGCTCCTTTCCCGGCGGGTTCCTCCATGCGCTGGCCCATCGTTCGACTCATCGCTTATCGCGAGGCCCGGGATCAAATCCGCGATCGCCGCACCATGTTCCTCATTCTCGGCCTGCCGCTGCTCATGTATCCGCTGTTCATCGGCGTGGGGACAGTGTTCGTCGCGATGCTCAAGGACAAGAAGCTGGTGGTCGGGGTGGTGCGGGCGGAGCAGTTGCCGAAGCCAGGGGTAAGCATCGCGCCGCTCGCGGGCGGCGCCGCCGAGGCCGCGTTGCAGATGAAGCAGTTCCCGCCGCTCGTCGTGGACGATCGGTTCGTTGACAAGTATCTGCCCGAGGATCCGGAGAACGCGGCCGGCGGCAAGTTGATTTATAAATCAGTCCCAATCGAGGATGAATCGCTGCTCGCCCATCGCCAGGTGGATGCGCTGCTGATCGTCGATCCGGACTTCGCGGCGAAGCTCGAACGGGGCGAGCGGCCAGCCATCCGCATCCTCGGCCGCGACGGCGAGGAGAATTCCAAGCTCGCCGTGCGCCGCGTCACCGGCGTTTTGCGCAAGTGGGCCGCCGACGTGAAAACGGCCCGCTTCGCCCGCGCCGGACTCGCACCGGACTTCGATTCCCCCGTCGACATTCGCGATCCGCAGACCGGCAAGTCCAACGAAAAGAAGATGGCCGACGAACTGCGCGACGTCCTCGTGAAAGTGATTCCGATGCTGCTCGTGATGTGGGTGCTGACCGGAGCGATCTACCCGGCCATCGACATGACCGCGGGGGAGAAGGAACGCGGCACGATGGAGACGCTGCTCATCAGCCCGGCCGAACGCACCGAGATCGTGGCGGGGAAGTTCCTCGCGGTCACGGTGCTCTGCTTTTGCACGGCGATCTGGAACGTCATGCTCATGGTCGGAGCGGTGGCGGTGGCGCAACTGTTCTTGAAGTCGTCGCTGCTGTCGCTGGGCGGGCTGGCGGCGTGCGTATTGGCGGCTTTGCCAATCGCCATGCTGTTCGCGGCCTCCTGCCTCACGCTCGGCGTGTTCGCCCGCAGCACCAAGGAAGGGAACTATTACATGGTGCCGATGTTCTTCCTGGTGCTGCCTTTGGCGTACTGGAGCATGGCGCCGGGAATCGAACTGGATGCGGCGATGTCGTGGGTGCCGGTCACGAATGCGTTGCTACTGCAGCAACGCTTGATGGCGGTTCGCCCCGACCCATTCCCGTGGCAGCACGTGCCGGCGGTCGTCATCTCGATGTCGGCCTGCATCGCGCTTGCGCTCTTTGCCGTCGTCCGTCAGTTCCATCGCGAGGCGGTTCTATTCCGCGAGGCCGAAGCCAGCAGTCGGCGGAAGTGGCGATTGTTTGGAAGGAAGTAATCGGCGCGCTCGGCTCCGCGGACTCCGCCTCGCGGCTAATCTTTTTGCCGGTAGCTTGCGACCTTCACCGGCACCACGCTCTTGGCCAGGCCGACAACTTCCAGCATGCGCACGAAGGTATACGTCAGGTCCACTTCCCACCAGCGGTGTCCCTGGGAGCAGACTCGCGGCGCGGCGTGGTGGTTGTTGTGCCACCCTTCCCCGTTGGTCAAGAGCGCCACCCACCAGTTGTTGCGGCTGCCGTCCGAGGTCTCGTAATTGCGGTAACCCCACCGATGCGCCGCCGAGTTGACGAACCAGGTGATGTGCCAGACATAAACCGTCCGGACGAGCACGCCCCAAACGAAGACTTGCACGCCGAGGCGGATGGCCGCTTCTTGCGAATCCATGACGAGGAAGCCAATGCCGAAGCCGATAGCGGCGATGGCGAGGGCATGGGCCAGGTAGACGAACGCCCAACGCTGGCCGCGGTGCAGCCAACGCAGGAACGGATCGACCATGAGATCGGGGACGTATTTTTCGAAGGTCGAGATGCGGCTGCGTTCCGGATCTTGCGTGTAAATCCACTGCATGTGGCCCCAGTAGAAGTTTTCCTTGGGGCTATGCGGGTCGCCGTCCTCGTCGCTCTTCTGATGGTGGATG
>DATNBQ010000320.1:0-7776 GCA_035571955.1 Urbifossiella sp.
CTATTGCGGACGCTCGCGCCGCTGTTGCGCGGCTTGGAGCAACGATTGCGCGCTGCCCTCGACGCGCGGCGACGCTCCCCGCTCTCCATGCTCCAGAGGGCCGAACTCGAAGGATGCACCAACGATCTCGCCCGCCAGGCCGAAGCGCTCGCCGTCGACAAACCGCTTCTCGTCATCATGCTCATGGGCGGCACCGGCGTCGGCAAATCGACGCTGCTCAATGCCCTCGCCGGGGCACCCATCGCTCAGTCCTCGTTCACCCGCCCCACCACCCGCGACCCGGTCGTCTACTACCACCAATCGGTGCGTTCTGAACGGCTCGACCCGGCCTTGCGTCTCTGCCGCCTCGTGCAGCACGACCGTCCCGCCCTCGAACAGAAAGTCATCGTCGATACGCCGGACCTCGATTCGAACGACCTGGCCAACCGCGAGAAACTGCTCGCCTTGCTGCCCATCGCCGACATCGTGCTGTACATCGGTTCGCAGGAAAAGTACCACGACCGGCTCGGCTGGCAACTTTTCAAGGAGCAGCGGCAGCGGCGAGCGTTCGGCTTCGTACTGAACAAGTGGGATCGCTGCCTGACGGGCGAATCGGGGCTGCGGCCGGATGAAGATTTGCTCCGCGATTTGAAAGCCGAGGGGTTCGCGAATCCGCTGCTGTTTCGCACCAACGCCCAGGCCTGGATCGATTCGGGCAACGGCAAGCCGGCGGACCTGCCCGAGGGGGAACAGTTCGCCCTGTTGCGGAACTGGTTGGAACTCGGCATCACGCGGGTCGAGATCGAAGCGGTGAAGGCGCGCGGCGTCGGCCAGTTACTGACTCAGTTACAGCGGGCCATCGAAGCCACGCGGCCGCCGGACCTCACTTCGGAAGCCGAGAGCGTTCGCGAGGCCTGGGCCGCGATTCTCAACGAAGAAGCTGCCGTGCAAACCGAGGTGATGGTCGGCACATTGGAACCGTACCGCACGGAGATCGAGCACCACTTCAGCGTCGAGGGGCAGCAGCGATTCCGCGGCTTCATGGCGGCCTATTTGAAACTGACCACGATGGTGAAGTATGCCGGCAGCCGCATTCGCGATCGGCATCCGATCACGGGGCGGTTGCTCGGCGGCAAGCTGGAAACGCCGGTGGAATGGAACCTCGGGGCGTTCATCCGCGAATGCGCGAAGGCGGCCGGCGAACGCGTTCTCGACCAGCGGACCGCGGCGCTCGTGAACCGGCTGCTCGTCGAGGCGGATCGCCGCGGCATTCCGGCGAACCTGATGCACGAGCCGGCTTCGGCCGCCGGCCGCTTCGACTGGCGCGAACGCACCTCCGGCTTCGTTATCGACGCCTTGGCCGAAGTCGAACAACGCACCGCACACCCCACCGGCTGGCGGCGCTGGCTCCGCGGCACGCTCGGCCTGCTCGCCAATACCCTTCCCGAAATCGCGCTCGTCGCCACCGCTGTCATCATTGTGTGGAACTTCCTCGCGCATCAGATCGTGCCCGATCTGTTCCAGATGCTCTTGATCGGCCTGGTGCCGTTGACAGTAGTGATCGCCTTGCACCTGTTATTGCTGGTGGTGCTGCCGGTGCGGTGGCCGGCGATCCGGGGGGAATTCTCGCGGTCGCTGCTCGCGCGCTTCGAGGCGGAA
Source organism: Urbifossiella sp. (assembly GCA_035571955.1). GTDB lineage: Bacteria > Planctomycetota > Planctomycetia > Gemmatales > Gemmataceae > Urbifossiella. Next base: position 1,639 of record DATNBQ010000320.1, read on the forward strand.
CTCGAGCGGACCTATCTCCCAGTCCCCGGCGACCTGGCGGCGGGACTCTTGGAGGAACGCCGGCAAACCGATGCCTTGCTCGCGGATTTGAAGCAAGTGACCGACTGGTTGAACGAACGGCAGCAGGCGGCCCGCGTCGCGGAACTATATGGGGCGCCGGAACCTTAGCAGCCGCCTTCGGGGCCGGCTATGGCCTCGGCCATCACGCGCAGCTGGATCACGCTGCGGTCCTGCTCCTTCTCCAGATATGCCCGCCCCTTCTTCACATTCACGTGGTCCCACGGCAACCGTTCGCTCATCGGCCGCTGCCGGCTGCGGTAAAAGTCCACATCGATGCCCAGGTCCGAAAAAGTCTGCCACCAGAGGTTGGCGTTGAAGCATTCCTTCCAGCCATCGAGCCGGGCGCCGCGCTTCCACGCTTCGTACAAAACGGGGGCGACGCGGCGGTCGCCGCGCGTCAGGATCCCTTCCAACAAGCTCGTTTCGACGTCGTGCTGCTTCACCTTCACGTTCTTGTTGCGCTTGCGGCGGTGCAGGTATTCCCCGGCCCAGCGGAAGTATTCGCGCGATTGCATGCCGTTCCACTGGTATGGCGTGTGCGGCTTCGGCACGAAGTTCGACACGCTGGCGATCACTTCCTTGTAGCGGCCGCTGACCTGCCGACCGATGTCGCTGATGGTCTCGGCCATGTCGATGATGCCGTCGAGATCGACGGTGCGTTCGCCGGGCAGCCCGCAGAGGAAATATAACTTCACGTGGCTCATGCCGGCCTTGAACGCCTCGCGGCACCCTTCGTACAGATCCTCGTTCTTGATCTTCTTGCGAATCTGTTCGCGCATGTCGTCGCGGGCCACTTCCGGGGCGAGCGTCAACCCGGCCCGCCGCCAGCCGTTCATCAATTGCGGCACGCTGCGCAACTGGTGATTCACCCGCAAGCTGGGTAGCGAGACGTTCACGCCGAGCGGCTGGAACACCTCGCCCATCCGCTTCACCAGCTCCTCGAAGTGCGGATAATCGCTGCTGGAAAGCGAGAGCAGGCTGATTTCGTTGGTGCCGGTGTTGCGATAGCTTTCCAGGGCGGCCTGGACGATGGTTTCGACGGAACGAACGCGTAACGGCCGCTTGATGACCGTCGACTGGCAGAAGCGGCACTGCCACGGACAGCCGCGCATGATCTCGATGGCGATCCGGTCGTGCGGCGTCTGAATGAACGGCACGACTGGCTTTGTGGGAAGCGGAATCGCATCGAGGTCCTGGTTGATTGTGCAGGAGGTGATTTCGGTTGGCACTTCCGAACGAGTTCGCGTGACGGTAGCAATCGTGCCGTCGCCGAGGTAATCGAATTCGTAAAAGGCCGGTGCATACGCCCAGGTCGTGCTGGCGACGAGTTCCGCGAGCATCTCCAGGCGGCGGCGATAGCTGGTGTCGCCGTCGCGAAGCGCCCGCTCCTTCAAGGTCATCCACTTGTCCATGACCCACGGCAGGCTCTCCTCGCCGTCGCCAATGATAAAGAGATCGACGAATGGAGCGAGCAGTTCCGGGTTCTGGGCGCCGGGGCCGCCGGCCACGATGAGCGGATCGGCGACCGTGCGCGCTTCCGAGAAGTGAGGGATGCCGCCCAGGTCGAGCATCGTCAGCAGGTTCGTGTAACAGACTTCGTACTGGAGGCTGAAGCCGACGAGGTCGAAGTCGCGGAGCGGGGTGAACGTCTCAAGGCTGTAGAGCGGGAGGCGGTTCTTGCGCAGTTCCGCTTCGAAATCGAGCCAGGGGCAGAAGGCGCGTTCGCAGGCCCACTGCGGATCGGCGTTGAGAATGGTGTACAGCACCTGGAGGCCGTGGTGGCTCATGCCGAGTGTGTAGGCGTCCGGAAAGGCGAGGCAGAGCTTGCCGCGAACGCGGCGATGGTCCTTGGCGACGGAGTTGAGTTCGCCGCCGGTATACTGGGCGGGCGTCTTGACGCGGGGCAAGATGCGCAGAACAGCGTCGCGCAGGGATGCGTTCAACACGGGGACAAACTCCTGCAAGCCCACCCGTGGCCACGGGTGGGCTTCAATATAGCGGAAATGAGCGAGCCCCGGGGTTTCCGGGGCTCGCTGGCGAGGTTCGCGATGTTGCCGATGCGATCAACCACCCTTCTTGGTGGATTCCACCTTGGTCGAGGCCTTGGTGGCTTCGACCTTGGTCGGCGCCTTGGTCGGCTCCGCCGCATGAGTCGGTTCGGTCTTGGTGCTTGTCTTCGTGGCTTCCGTCTTCGTGGAATCTACCTTGGTGGATTCCGAATGCGTCTCGGTCCTCGTCTTGTTGCTCGTCGGCGCCTTGGTGGGTTCGGTCTTGCCGCACCCGAGGGCGAACACGAGTGCGAAACTGGCGGCGACTGCGACGATTCGATTCAGCAATTTCATCGTGGATACCTCTTGGCGTAAGGGGTCGGGACCTCGAACTCTTTCTTAGGGTATAGAGACAAATGGGCAAAGCAACCATGAAACGGTGCAAAATAATTGCCGGATTTGCGCGATTGCTCCAGATTCGCACTGCGATGGAAACGCCGTCGTTTCTCCACAGCGCGGGCAGCGGCCCAGGTTGCCGGGGCGGGCCTGGAAAAGTTCATATTTCTTGGTGAAGAATCGATTTTGTGGGGCAAAAGCGCTTGACCGGGCCGGTGCGTCCGCTATCGTTCGCCGCCACTTCCGCTCAGAGCGTGAAGCAGGGGAACGGCCGTCGGAACAACGATGGCCGCGGTCCGCCGGCCGGGTTGGGGAGCCCGCCGCGGGTCAGTCGTCCACGCCGTGAAGGGGGATGCGGGTTATGCGCCAGCGGTTCTTCAACGGGGCCTTGCTCGCGGTCGCGGCCGTGGCGGCCGGGGCCAGCTTCAGCCGTGCCCAGGCTCCGGCTTCCGGCGCTCAAGCGCCCTATTTCGAACTGCCGTTCACCGCGCGGGCGCAGGCCAATACCGGCATCGACCCGCCTCTCAACTCCGACCCGGTGATCCCGATTCCGACCGGGCACGCCGGCGATGCCGGGTTCTATACCTCGGCGGAGTTCGTATTCCTCACCCAAACCCGAGCCATCGGCAATCAGACGATCGCTTATCGCGGCATCGTCGATTCCACGGGTGTCATTACCGGCTTGCCGGGTATGTACCTGGGCAGCGGGCAGCCGGCCCTCACCACGAATCAGCTGGGGCGAACCTCGTTCCAGCCCGGCTTCCGCCTCGAGCTCGGCTACAAGTTCGATGACGGCTTCCAGCTGTACGTCAACTACTTGCAGCTCTTCGATGCTCACTACCAGGCCGGGGCGACCCTCGCCTCGCCGTTCGCGCGCAGCCTCCCCAACCTCACCGATACCTTCCTCGTCTCCGGCGTCTTTAACTTCTCGCCCAAGTTCGCCGGGCCCGGCAGCAAGACCGCTTACGACCCGCCCGTCGGCAGTTCCAACGCCGGCGGCTCCAATACCTACGGCATCTGGGACGGCGCCAGCACCATGGACATCCGATTTACCCAGCGCTTCCAGCAAGCGGACATCGGCGGCCGCATGCCGCTCTATCAAACGGAATACAGCCGCATCTACGGCACGGCCGGCGGTCGATTCGCCTGGTTATTCGAACGCTTCCAGTGGATCACTCGTTCGTACTCGACGGACGGCTCCTCGAACCCGCAGGATGCCGCCGAGTACTCGAACACCCTCTCGCAACGCATGTACGGTCCGTTCGCCGGCATCGGCCACGAAATCTTCCTCGCCGATCGGTTCTCCTTGAGCCTCGACCTCACCGGGGCCATGCTCCTCGGCGTCGTCAAGGAACGCACCAAGTACGAACTCCTCGACCGCTCCACCGAATCGAAGAATGGAGTGAACGAATTCACCCTCGTGCCGAATGCCAACGCCGCCGTCAACCTCTGGTGGTACCCGATCGAAGGCGTTCAGGTGCGGCTCGGCTACCAGGCCATGACCTTCTTCAACACCCGCAACATGCAGGACCCGGTCGGCTTCAACCTCGGCGCCATCGACCCGGTGTACAACACCCAGTACTTCCGCTTGATTCACGGGTTCAACTTCGGCGTCGGCCTGTTCTTCTAAAAGCTGAGCAGCACACTCCCCACGAACCGCGGGCCAAGGCTCGCGGTTCTTGCTTTTCGATCGGGTGCTTGGGTGGCGCCGGCCTCCAGCCGGTGTAGGTGCTTCATCGGAGTGCTTCCGCTTGCATTTCCAGGCCAGCCGGGCTATACACCGTCTTCGCATATTCTCCGGCTTTAACCGGCACAGGGACGTGCCAATGAACGTGCCACCGTTCGACCGCCTGGCCTATGCTCGCCGCGTGCTTCAAATAGAAGCCGCCGCGGTGCAAACGGCGGCCGAACGTCTGGACGGATCGTTCGAGCGGATGGTCGATCTGCTTGCCGGTTGCCGGGGCCGGGTCGCGATCACCGGCATCGGCAAGTCCGCGGATGTGGGGCAGAAGCTTGCCGGCACATTCAATTCCACCGGCACTCGCGCTTACATCCTCGACGCCACCCGCGCCGTCCACGGCGACCTCGGCATGGTCCATCCGGACGATGTGGCCCTCCTCTTTTCGCACAGCGGCGAATCGGAGGAGATTGTCCGCTTGCTCGGCCCCTTGCGGCGGTTGGCCTCGGAAATCGCCGCCATCACCGGCAATGGCGCCAGCACGCTCGCCCGCGCCGCCGATGCCGCCATCGTTTACGGGCCGATTACCGAAGCTTGTCCGCTGGCTCTCGCCCCGAGCAGCAGCACGACGGTGATGCTCGCGCTCGGCGACGCGCTAGCGTTCACGCTGCTGGAAGAACGGCAGTTCACGGCGGAGGATTTCGCGCGGTTCCACCCCGCCGGCAGCCTCGGCCGCAAACTGGCCCCCGTGCACGAAGCGATGCGCAAAGGCGACGAACTGCGCATCGCACCGGCGACGGAAACCGTCCGCACGGTGTTCGCCCAGGTGCGTCATCGCGGCCGCCGCACTGGGGCGATCATGCTCGTCGACGCCGCCGGTCGCCTCGCCGGCCTCTTCACCGATAGCGATCTGGCCCGCCTCTTCGAGGAGCGCGCCGACGCGGCACTCGATGCCCCAATCGCCAACGTCATGACCCGGCACCCCGCGGTCATCGGCCCGGCCACGCGCATGACCGACGCGGTCGAAATCCTTCGCAATCGGAAGATCAGCGAACTTCCGGTGGTCGACGGCGACGGCCGCCCGGTCGGCATGCTCGACATCACCGATCTGATCGGCTTGGAACTGGACGAATCGGCCGTGCAGTCGCGGCCAACGCTCCGCCTGCCCGATCGGAAAATCGCGTGACCGCGATTGCCACTTACCGACAAGGATTTTCCGAACCTCCCGTGCGGCGCCGTGCGTCATGATGGCGCTCTGTCACTTGGACCATCACCTACTTGCTGAACCGAGGAGGTGGCACTAAAAAGAGCATGTTCGCCAAAAATGGTGGCTGTAGCTCAGTTGGTTAGAGCGCCAGATTGTGGATCTGGAAGTCGCGGGTTCAAGTCCCGTCAGTCACCCTCAACTTAAACCCCGCAAGAATAGAAGCTTGCGGGCTTCTTCGTTTCGTGGTCGCGGTCGCCGGAAAGCCCGTTTTATAGCCATTCTGTAGCCAATCTCCTCCGACCGCCTTGAAGAGCCCATCCGTGCTCGCCGCCAGCTTCGCGTCGTCGTCGGGCAGGCAGTGGGCGTACACCTTGAGCGTTACGGTGATGTCGGAATGCCCCAGGCGGCGGGAAACGGCTTTGATGCTCGAACCGGACGCGATAAGGCATGAGGCGTGGGAGTGCCGGAGATCGTGGAAGCGCAAGCCGCTGGGGATACTTTCGTCGGCCTGGCGGGCCAACTTCACCGCCGACGCGAACGCCCGCAAGAGGTTCCCGCGGCCGAGGAAGGTCCCCGTTGCCGTCGTGGACCTGGATGGGAAGGACTACAACCAGGGCAAGGGAACGCTCAAGGCATTGCTCAACGACCCGACCGCGGCGCCGACAAAAAAACTGCGTCGCGCGATGACGGCCTACCAGGGGCCATGCTGATCGTCGATTCGCGATTGTTTGCGGGCTTTTAAAAATGGAGGCCGCTTTATTTTTTTCCGCCGCCGAGCGCATCATCACCAAGTGCCTTGATTCATGGGC
>DATNBQ010000321.1:0-2885 GCA_035571955.1 Urbifossiella sp.
GGAAGATTGCATCCGCATCCGCACCGGGGAACGCGGCCCGGAAGCAATATAACCTGGAATTTGGAACTTGAAACTCCCAGGAGGTTTCATGGATCGCCGCACGTTTTTGGCCGCATCGCTCACTGCTCCCCTGGCCGCCGCCGAGCCGCGCACCGAACGATCCCTGTACGCCGTTTGCCCCGGCATCCGCGATTACCTCGAGTTCGGCGGCGCCGGAATCCTCGTCTTCAACATCGACGATGGCCACAAGTTCGTGAAGCGGATTTCCACCGATGCCAGCCGCGCGCGCAAGCCGCGGAACATCAAGGGCGTGGTGGCCAGCCCCGCCACCAAGAAGCTCCACTTCACCACACCGGAAACTCTGTACTGCGTCGACCTCGTCAGTGCGAAGACCGAGTGGAGCAAGAAGCTGCCGAACGGATGCGATCGCCTGGCATCCCCGCCGGACGGCAAAACACTTTTCGTCCCGTCATTCGAAAAAGATACGTGGAACGTCGTTGACGCCTTATCGGGGAAGGTGCTCGCTGATATCGAAACGAAGAGCGGCGCGCACAACACCGTCTGCGGCCTGGATGGCAAGCGCGTTTACCTGGCCGGGCTGAAATCGCCCTGGCTGTTCGTTGCCGATACTCAGAGCTACAAGATCGTCGACAAGGTCGGGCCGTTCGCGGCGGCGATTCGGCCGTTCACCGTCAATGGCGCCCAGACGCTCGCGTTCGTCAACGTCAACGAACTACTCGGCTTCGAGATCGGCGACTTGAAGAGCGGCAAGAAACTGCACCGCATCGTCGTGCCCGGCTTCAAGAAAGGCCCCGTCAAGCGGCACGGTTGCCCCAGCCACGGCATCGGCATGACGCCGAACGAAAAGGAAATCTGGGTGGTCGATGCCTTCAATCAGCGCGTCCACATTTTCGACGCAACCGCGATGCCGCCGAAGTACGTGCAAAGCATCGCGCTTCGCGAACAGCCGGGCTGGGTGACGTTCAGCCTCGATGGCAAGTTCGCATACCCCTCGACCGGCGAAGTGATCGACACGGCGACCAAGAAGATCGTGGCAACGCTCGCGGATGAAAGCGGCGGCCCGGTGCACAGCGAGAAGATGGTCGAGATTCACTTCCGTGACGGCGTACCGGTCACCGCCGGCGATCAGTTCGGCCTCGGCCGCGTCAAGTGAACGACAAGGCTTTCCATGTATGTTCCGCCCCATTTTCAAATGACGGATCGCCGCGCCGCCGTCGAGTTTATCCGGCGGCACAGCTTTGCGCTGCTCGTTACCAGCGATAACGGCGAACCGGTGGCGAGCCACGTTCCCTTGCTATTCGACGAATCGGCCGGTGAAAACGGAATGCTGCGCGGCCACCTGGCGCGGGCCAACCCGCATGCCGACCTTCTCGATGGACGCCGCGCTCTGGCAATCTTTTCCGGCCCGCATGCCTACATCTCGCCCACTTGGTATCAGGCCGACAACACCGTTCCCACCTGGAATTACGCCGCTGTCCACGCTTATGGAACCTGCGAATTGATGACCGACGAGGAAGAGTTGATTCGCTTGCTCGCGGACCTGACGGCGGTTTACGAAGCCGCGATGCCCAAGCCCTGGACGTTCGACCCCAATTCTGAGTTCATCCGCAAGTTGGCGAAGGCGGTCGTCGGCTTCCGCATTCCCATCGACCGGTTCGATGCCAAGGCCAAGTTGAACCAGAACCACCCGGCCGAGCGCCGCCAGCGCGTGATCCTTGAACTGGAAGAATCGAGCGACCCCGACGCTCGGGCCATTGCCCAGTTAATGGGTGAAAGCCGCTAACTTTGGTGGCACAGGCATTCTTGCCTGTGCTGTCCCGCAGGGGCAAGAATCCCTGTGCCACCAAGAAATTCATGCGGTCAACTCACTCAGTCTTGCAATTCGCCGCGGCAGGTTCGAGCGGATGGCCGGATCGAAGAGCACCGACTCCAGCCCCGCCGCCTGGGCGCCGTCATAGTCGTTCTGCAAGTCGTCACCGACGAACAGCACTTCATCCGAACGGCAACCGAGGACGCGTACCACTTCCTGGAAGAACTCTGCGGCCGGCTTACGAAATCCGACCGCGGCACTGACAACGACCCGTTCCGCCAGCGGTTCCAGGCCCGGCATTCCCACGACGACACGATTAATGCGCGCGTCGTAATTGGTGCCGAGGGCGAGGACGATTCCCCGCGATTGGAGTGCTGCGAATGCGGCTGCAGCCTCCTCGTGGAGTTGCCACGCCGACGGCAACGCGAAGTGCTCGAATAGCTCCTCGAACGCCGCCTCGGGATCGGGAAGTTGATGCAGCGTGGTCGTCACGATGGTGTACCAGCGCTGCCGTTCGCGTTGTTCGGAAGTGATCCAGCGGTTCGCGCGATCGGCCTCTTCCTCAATGCGATAAGCCTCGACGAAGCGGCGCCGCACGTCGTCGCCGGCAAGCGTTACTCCTTGGCGCTCGGCCAATGCCCGGTAGATTTCCGTCGCGGATGGGTTCGGGAAGAGCAGGGTGCCGACGGCATCGAAGGCGACGGCGCGGATGCCGGGGTGGACCCAGAGAGACATGAGGATGTCACTCCGCGGCGCGGCTCGGAGCGTGCTGGGGCCCGGGGAGCACGGCCTTCGGCAAAGTCGGTCCGACCGGCCGGGCCACGGGGCGAACGCGCTTGGCCGGCCCGGCCGGCGATTCGCCCAACCCGCGGGCGGCTTGCGCCGCAACCGCGACCTTTAACAGATGGATTCCGCCGCGAAAGACGATGAAGCCGATGAAGGCCAGCGGCATTGCTTCGAAGATGCGCCGCCGCATCAGCTGATCGTACGACTGGTAAAAAATGACCAGCCCGATCGCGACGAGCAACCAGCCGGCCACTTCCCGCGCCCAGTA
>DATNBQ010000322.1:0-2575 GCA_035571955.1 Urbifossiella sp.
GGCCCGCGCGGCCCGCGCGGCGGCGCCGCGCTTTATTCCTCTGGCTTCCTCCCCAGCGTTTACCAGGGGGTGCCGTTCCTCCGCGGCGCCAGCCCCATCCTCGATCTCGCCGCGCCGGCCGGCTTTACCAAGAAACGCCAGGGCGAATTCACCGATGCCGTCAAGGACCTCAACAGCTTGCATCTGCAAGCGACCGGCGACCCCGAGATCGAAACTCGCATGGCGGCTTACGAAATGGCCTACCGCATGCAGTCGGCCGCTCCGGAATTGATGGATTTGTCCAAGGAACCGCTGAAAGTCCTCGACATGTACGGCGTGAAGCCGGGGCGGCCGTCGTTCGCCGCCAACTGCCTGATGGCCCGGCGACTGGTCGAGCGCGGCGTCCGCTTCATCCAGCTTTACCACACCGACTGGGACCACCACGGCGGCTCGCTCGACCTCGGCAAAACGCTCGACCAGATTTGCAAGGAAGTCGATCAGCCGTGCGCGGCCCTCGTCAAGGATTTGAAGCGGACGGGCTTGCTCGACAGCACCCTGGTGATTTGGGGCGGAGAATTCGGCCGCACGCCGATGGGCGAAAGCCGCGAAACGATCGGCCGCGACCACCATCCGGAAGCGTTTACGATGTGGCTGGCTGGCGGCGGCATCAAGAAGGGCCTGACCATCGGCAAGACCGACGACATCGGTTACAACATCATCGAGAACCCAATCCACGTCCACGATTTACAAGCGACGGTGCTGAATCAACTTGGCTTCGACCACACCAAGTTGACGTTCCGCTTCCAGGGCCGCGACTACCGCTTGACGGACGTGCACGGCAAGGTTGTGAAAGAGATTCTGGCCTGAGCGATTTTTGAGCGCCAGGAAAGCAATTTCGAACTAGCAATCACCTATAACCTCCCCCTTGTGCCCTTGTGGCGGTTGTGGTCACTGGTGCCTTGTCATTGCTATTGTGACGGCAGCCTATTCGTCTTCTTCGTCTCCCAGCCAGTCACGCGACCCGGCCGCCAACTTGGATAACGAACCTTCCCAAAGCGACCTATCATTGCAAATATCGCATGGATTGCAAGCCATCGTCCAGATGTTGAATCGGAACAACCTTCGGCTTGCCCCGGGGCCGCCATTCCGGCTAGCATTCGCCGGTTCGCTCCGTCGCTTCAGGGTCGCCGCTTCATGGACGAGATGCCCATGGATGGGTTCCGCCATCGTCCGCTCTGGCTCATCGCGGCGGCGGGGCTCGTCGTCGCCCAGGCCGGTTTCGCGCTCGCCCTCTTCGATGCCGAACGCGACGTGTCCGCCCTGCAAGACGATCGCCCGATCCTTTCCGGCCGCCATCCGCTGCACCTTTACCACGGCGCCCTCGGCTCGGAATGCTTCCACAGGAACGGCGAAACGACCTGTTACGATCCGAATTTTCAAGCCGGTTATCCAAAGACGCCGGTCTTCGATGGCGGCTGCCGACCCGCGGAATTGTTCCTGACTGTGGGGGGCGGCGGCTTCAACCCCGCGGCTTACAAAACCGGCCTGTTCGCCGGGCTTCTGTGCATCCCATTGGCGTTCGTGCTGGCGGGGCGCGGCATCGGCTTGCCGGCCGGCGCCGCGGTGCTCGCCGGCGGGCTCGGCATCTTCATCGGCTGGTCGCCGCCTGTGCGAAAGCTCATCGAAGAAGGCGAACTCGATTCCCTCGCCGCCGGCCTCAGCGGCCTCGTCTTCCTGGCCTGGATGGTCCGCTATGCCCGCTGGTTCGGGGCCGATAGCTGGCTCGTGCTGGCCGGGTCGGCCGTCGCCGGCTGGTTCGCCAACCCGATTATCTGGATCGGCCTCGTTCCGGTCATCGTCGGCTACTACCTCGTCTATGCGCCGCGCCGCGAACTCGCCTGGAACCTCGGTTTGCTCGGCATCGTCGCCGCCGGCCTCGCCCCGAACCTGTGGTGGCTCTCCGATTGGACCCGCTACTGGTTCCTGCGGCACACGTCGCTTCTGGACAATCTGGCCCTGCCGACGTGGCAAGCGGTGCTCGGTTCGCCACGGGATTATCTGGCTCTGGCTGGCTCGCCGCGCGGCATGGTGCTGGCAGCCGCCGGCGTCGGCGGGCTGATTGCAATGTGGCGTTCCGGCCATCGCTGCGGGACCGCGCTATTGCTGACATCGAGCATCCTCACGCTCGCCACGACGCGGCTTCTCGCCGCCGGCTTGCAAGTTCCCGATGCAGTGGAACGGCTGACATTGTTCGCGGCGAGTTTGCTGGCGGCGCCGGCCGCCTTCGCCTTCTGGAAACTCCTGGAGCGCGGCCGCTGCGCCGGCTTCGGTTCCGTCGCGGCCGTGATGGCCCTGGTCGCCATCGCCTTGGGCGACGGCCAGGGCCGACCCATCACACAAGGCCTTGGTCTCCGCATCGAACCGCTCGCTCTCGGCTTAACCGGCGAACAGGAGGAGGCGGTCGCTGCGATCGTTCGCCATACGACTGCCGAAGCCCGAATTCTGTGGGACGAAACCACGGATCATCGGCCCGGTTGGAACTGGACGGCCCTGCTTCCCGTGTTGACGCATCGCGCCTATTTGGGTGGGCTCGATC
>DATNBQ010000323.1:0-6217 GCA_035571955.1 Urbifossiella sp.
TAGAAGCTGAGACTGAGTAACTTCAGGCTGCCGGGCAGTGCCCCCACCAGGAACTCGAAGAAGAAGACGTAGACGAGGCCAACGATCACGGGGCGGCGAAAGAGCGAACCGATGAGGTGGAAGAGGGCGGCGAACGCAACCGTAGCGGCGAGCGCCGCGGGCCAGAACAGGCGTACGGCGATGCGGCCCGGCTCGCCGCCGGCCACGCAGAGTGCCGCGAACCCGCCGCCGCTGAACAGCAAGCACCACGGCAAGGTTCCCACGAACTTCGCCAGATAAATGGCCGAGCGCGGCATCGGCCGCGTCATGAGCCAGATCAGCGAGCGGCTCTCGCGCTCGGCGCCGATCGCCCCGCTGGCATATGCCAATGTGAACATCGGCAACACGAAGCCGAGATAGGCTCCCATGATCGCCGTGCGAACGAAGTGCGCGAACGACCAGTCGTCCAGGAACTTCCGCGATTGCATCACGGCGTGCGGCACGGAGAGCACGAGACTCGTCAGGCTGTCGCGGAGCGGTTCGAGCGGCGAAGGAGTCTCGACCGGATGCATCGGCCGCTTGGAATGCTTGTCGTTGCTTTCGAGATCGCCGTAGCGGCCCGGCGGCAACATCGCTTCGCCGTACTCCCGGTACGTGAGCTGGCTGCGGCGAATGCGGCGGTTCTCCAGCCCCCAACCGGCCGGGCTGAGCGTGATGGCCGCATCCCAGATAACCACCAATACGAGCAACCCGAGCGCGACCCAGCCCATCTGCCGCACCTGCCAGTGCCGCTGAAAGCTGTGCCCAACGAGGATCCCCGACGCGCGCAGTACGGCTTGCATACCGGAAGGATATGGACTGGCTGGTGCGAAGGGTTCCCGCGCGATCACCAGTCTGGTGGCACAGGCATTCTTGCCTGTGCAAAAAGCTCGCACAGGCAAGAATGCCTGTGCCACCAAGATCCAAAGTAGATCACGGCCGTATTCCCGCTCGATCACAAGAAGTTCGGTTCGGCATCGAGTTCGGGGCCGGCAAATTCGCCGCGCTTCCACTTCTCGACCGCCAGCGCCGCCATTGCCGCGTTGTCCGTACAGAGGTTCATCGGCGGGATAAACAGCTCCGCGCACTCCTTTTCGCACATCTCTTGCAGTGCCGCGCGAAGGGCTTTATTGGCGGTGACACCGCCGCCGACAGCCAGGCGTTTTAATCCGGTCTGCCGCAGCGCCTGCTTGCACTTCACGGTCAACACATCGATGACGGCGGCCTGAAAGCTGGCGGCCAGGTCGGCGCGCTTCGGCCCGGCCGGCGGCGGCACCGCCTTCGAAACATCTTGCCCGTGGCACGAATAGAGAACTGCCGTTTTCAGGCCGCTGAAGCTGAATTCGAGGCGAGCGTCGTCGCGGAACGACCGGGGGAATGCATGGGCCCGGGGGTTGCCGAGGGCCGCCTCGCGTTCGACGGCCGGGCCGCCGGGGAAGCCGAGGCCGAGGATGGCCGCCACCTTGTCGAAGGCCTCGCCGGCGGCATCGTCGCGGGTGCCGCCCAGCAATTGCAGCGACAATGCGGTGTCGCAGTGGAAGAGCGCGGTGTGGCCGCCGCTGACGACCAGGCCGATGCAGGGGTAGATGTCGCCCTCCGCGGCCAGCCGGCAGGCAAAAATGTGGCTGGCGACGTGGTTGACGCCGATCAGTGGCACGCCGAGCGCCAGGCTGAGCATCTTGGCCGCGGAGACGCCAATCAAAAGCGCTCCGACCAGCCCCGGCGTGTGGTGCACGGCGATGCAGCCGATGTCCGCCAGGGCGATTCCGGCGCGGCCGATGGCCTCATCGATGACCGGCAGCAAGTTGCGCAAATGGGCGCGCGAAGCGATCTCCGGCACGACGCCGCCGAAGCGGGCATGCAGCTCCGTCTGCGATGCGACCACGCTGGACACCACGGCGAGTTCGTCGGTGAACACGGCCGCCGCCGTCTCGTCGCACGAGGTTTCCAGAGCAAGGAATAACATAATGGTGAAGTGAGGCGGCACGGATTCCCGAACCGCCGGCGATGAGAATGGCGCAAATCCCCCAGGGCAACGCCCCGGGGAAAATGTTGCCCGATCCGCTGGTTCAACGACCCGGAGAGCCGTGCCGCGAGGGTTTATCAGATCGACTTGCCCTTCACGTTGAAGCAGTGCAGAAGGTTCTGGTCGCGAATGTAGAGCTTGCCGTTGGCGATCACCGGGTGCGGCCAGCTCTGGCTGTACTTCTTTGGGTCGTTCGGCGGCGGCAGCTTGAAGGAAGAAATGACCTTCATGCCCTTCGGATTCGGGTCGATCAGCACCATCACGCCGTTCTGGTAGCGGTAGTAGAGTCGGCCGTCGGCGAAAGTGACGGCAGCCGAGCCCCCCCCGCCCGCCGCCCCCTGCTTCTCCTTCCACATCACGTCGCCCGTCTTGAAATCGACGCAAGCGGGATGCCCCTGGCCGTGCCGGTTGCCGAAGTAAACGTAGCCATCCAACAGGATCATGCCGCCATGTTGGTTCTGTAATTCCTTGCTGGAATAGTAGACCACTTCTTCGACAGTGAACTCGCCCTTCCCCTTGGCAATGAGCTTCACGAGGCCAGAGCCGCCGTCGGGGTAGCCGCAGGAACACCACACCGAATTCCCCTGCACGATGACCGTGGGGATGGCGGCCACGCCCGAGGTGACCTTGGCGTAATTCCAGAGCAGTTTGCCGGTGTCGGCATGAACGCCGACGACGCCTGTCCCTTTGCCGAGAAGGACGACGTACATCGGCACGCCATCGACGACGGCCTTCACGGGGGAAGAGTAGCCGGCGCCGCCGCCGGGCTTCTCTGGCGTCGCCCAAATCACCGAGCCATCCGCAACCTTGAGAGCGGCGACGGCCCCCTTCTTGCCGCAGGGAGCGCAGATGACCTTGTCGCCGTCGATGAGCACCGAGTCGTTGAACCCCCAGCTCGGTGTGCCGGCGCCGAAATCCTTGACGTAGCTCTTTTGCCAGTCGACTTTGCCGGTCGCCGCATCGAGCTTGGCAATCACGCCGTTCTTGTTGGTCACGACGTACAACTTGCCGTCGGCGTAGGTCGGGGCGCAGCCGGAGCCGATCATCTGGTTTGGATTGCGATTGTCGTCGAGCGGCGTGAACCAGAGTTCCTTGCCGTCGGCTTCGTTAATGGCCCAGACGCCGTCCTTGTTGCCGCGCGATCCCATGCCGAAGATTTTGCCGGCGGCGACGGAAGGCGTTCCGAAGCCCACGCCCAGGCCTTCGGCAGTCCACAACTTGGGCGGGCCGTCCTTGGGCCAAGCTTGCAGCAGCCCCTTTTCGGTCGACTTGCCGTCGCGGTTGGGGCCGCGCCACTGCGGCCAATCGCCGGGGGCGACCTTGTCGGCGGCCAGCGCCGCGCCGGCCATCATCAGACCGAGCGCGGCCATCACGAGACGAACAGACATAGAAGAACGCTCCGTAAGCGGTGGGAGCCCCAGTTCCGAGGCCGAATGAGGTAGGCTACCAGAAAGTTTACCGGACCTGGACGGAAGAGCAAGACGAGCCAGCGATTGAAGTCGCTGCGACCCTGGCGGGCCGAGTTGAAGTCGAGAATCTCAAAATAGGACCTTGAACTCCAATTTCACTTCATTACACTTTTTCTAACCGGTTCGACCCGTGCGGATCGCGGCCGGTCTCTTCTCCAACTCCACGAGGACGCCATGCGTCAACTCCGCTTCTGCAGTTTCGGGTTCGCCCTGTTTGCAATGGGCATTCTGACGTCGGGGATGTCGCCGCGCGGCCAGGCCGCCGACGCCGCCAAGCCCGAGAAGGCCGCCGTCGACCGCGCCCGCGAACAGGTCAAGATGCTCGACGACCTGTACAAGACCGCCGTCGTTAAGATCACCGAAGTTTACGTCGGCCAGCAGGGGGAAGTGCCGGCGGCCGTCGCCGCCAAGGAAATCTTCGCCGTCATGAAGAAGAACGGCTGGCACGAGGCCAAGCTCGTCGACGCGACCGGCAAGCCGAAGCGCAAGGCCAACCTGCCCGCCACCGAGTTCGAGAAGAAGGCGATCGCCGCGATGAAGGACGGCAAGCAGTATTTCGAGGAAGTCGCCGAGAAGGACGGCAAGCCGGTGTTCCGGGCGGCCACGATCGTCCCGGCCGTCATGAACGAGTGCGCCGCTTGCCACCGCGTCAAGAAGGGCGACCTGCTCGGCGCCATCGTGTACGAGTTGCCGATCAAGTAGCGCGGAATGCCTTTCTAGTGGCGCAGACATTCTTGTCTGTGCGCCGAGAGCACAGGAAAGAATGCCTGTGCCACCGAAGACGCTCACTTCGCGCTTTTGAGTTGATCGATGACTTGCTGAACGGCGGCCGCTTCGGTGCTGCCTTGCCCCGTGTAACTATGCACGGGGCCATCCCCGTCCTTGCGGTAATTGACCCGCACGACCACCGAGCCATTTTCGCGGGCGATGGAGTAGTCGCCGCGCTTCACGCCGAAGGCCGCGAGTTGGCTCGCGGAGGCATCGCTGACAATCGGGGTCGGTTTGGTTGCCGCCGCTGTCGCGGGAACCACGCCGCCGGCCGGTGTGAGGCCGACGCCGTCCATCTTCAATTCGTCGCTGTCGGGAAACGGCCGACTGGCGAGGGCGGCCGGCGTGCCGCTCGCGTCCGGAACGTAGAGACCATTCTTCCAGCGGGCTGGATCGTCGGTGTAGCCCGGCCCGGCGTGAGCGCGCGAGCCGCTCGTCGGCGAACCGAGCAGCGGGTCACGCTCCTTGGGGTCGCCGGCCGTGCCGCGCTCGGGCAGCGGGATGTTCTGCTTTGGAATGCGGCCGAATAGTGGATCGTTTTTGGCGAGATTGCTACCGCCGTCCTTCTTGCAGCCGGCGGCCGCGGCGAGAAGCGCAAGCGAGTACGCCGCCGCGCTTCGGCGGATGCGGGCAAACCAGGCGTTCCGGGTGAACCGCGTCATCTTGACCCGCCCCAAGGGGCACCTAACCTGAACTTCTCCACTTATCTATCGTTCCCTTGTCGGCCGCGGCGGACAACCCCGCCCGGCAACATTCCGGCAATCCCGGAATCCGGATCGGTAGGCTCGTGCGACGCGTGGCGGCTTTGCCAGCCTGATAACCATTCACGAGGATGCATTCAATGGCGGTTCTTCGGATTGCAGTGATCGGCGGGGACGGCATCGGGCCGGAAGTCATCGACCAGGCCATCCACGGCGCGGACGCCGCCGCCCGTAAATGCGACAAGGTCGAACTCGCCTGGAACAAGCTGCCGTGGTCCTCGGCTTACTACAAGGCGCATGGCTTCATGATGCCCGCCGATGGCTGGGACACGCTCCGCGACCACGATGCTATTCTCTTCGGCGCGGTCGGCGACCCCACGGTTCCCGACACCATCCCCGTGCACCAACTTCTGTTGCCGATGCGGCGGAAGTTCGATCAGTACGTGAACCTGCGGCCCGCTTACCTGTTCGCCGGCGTCCCTTGCCCGCTCTCCGGCAAGAAGCCCGGCGACATCGACATGCTCATGTTCCGCGAGAATACGGAAGGCGAATACGCCCCGGTCGGCGGGCAGCTTTATGCGGCCACGGAGCACGAAATCGCCGTGCAAACCGGCGTGTTCACGCGCCGCGGCTGCGACCGCATTCTCCGCGCCGCCTTCGACGCCGCCCGCAAGCGGCCCCGGAAGAAACTCACCAGCATTACCAAGTCCAACGCCCAGGTCTTCAGCATGGGGCTCTGGGATCAGGTGTTCGCAGAGGTGAGAAAAGATTATCCCGATGTGAACAGCAGTTCGCTGCTGGTGGACGCCGCCGCGATGGATTTCGTTCGCAAGCCGGAATCGTTCGACGTGGTCGTCGCCAGCAATCTCTTCGGCGACATCCTGACCGATCTGAGTGCCGCGGTCACCGGCAGCATCGGCCTGGCGTCGAGCGCCAATATCAACCCGACTCGCAAGTTCCCGAGCATGTTCGAGCCGGTGCACGGCAGCGCCCCGGACATCACGGGCAAGGGCATCGCCAACCCGCTGGCCGCGGTGCTGTCGGCGTCGCTGTTGCTGCAGCACCTGGGTTTGGAGAAGAGCGGCCAGGCGCTCCGCGACGCGGTGGCCAAGGTGCTGGCGGAAGGGAAAGTGAAAACGCCGGACCTGGGCGGCACCGGCACGACGACACAAATGGGGGACGCCGTGGTCGCGGCTATTGGTTGATGATTCGATTCGCCGCGACCCGAAGGGGAG
>DATNBQ010000324.1:0-6907 GCA_035571955.1 Urbifossiella sp.
TTCCTCCATTTGCGCGAACGTGGGCAGCACGACGAGGTGGCCATTGACGCGGCCGAGCCGGACTGCCCCATAAGGCTTCAAAAACGGGATGTGCGAAACGTGCAGGGCGGCGCTCGCGCCGATCAGGCCGAGGACGTCGGCGTCGTTGTCGCGGTCGGCGGAAATGACCGTGACGTGGATCTGCACTTCGTTGACGTAGCCGACCGGGAAGAGTGGCCGCGTGGGGCGGTCAATGAGCCGGGAGGTGAGCGTTTCCTTGGTGCTAGGTCGGGTTTCGCGTTTGATGAATCCGCCGGGGAACTTGCCGGAGGCGTAGGTTCGCTCGCGGTATTCGACCTGGAGCGGGAAGAAGTCGCGGCCGGGAATGGTGTTCCCTTCGACGGCGGCGACCAGGACGACGGTGCCGGCATAGCGCACCAAAACGGCCCCGTGGGCCTGCTTGGCGAGCTTACCGGTTTCCAACACGAGGGTGCTCGATCCGAATGGAATCTCGACGGAAGCGGGTGCAACCGGCACGGAGGTGATCCTTTCCGTTAACCCTGTTCTTGCAGGGGCCGGCAGGAAGGCGCGAGCGGATTCGCGGGAACGAGGCTGATACTACTTGCGCAGCCCGAGTTTGCCGATGATCGACAGATAGAGTTCCCGGTTCGTTTCCCGGAGGTACTTGAGGAGATCGGCGCGTTGGCTCACGAGTTTGAGGAGGCCGCGCCGGCTCGAAAAGTCCTTCTTGTGGGTCCGCATGTGCTCGGTCAGGTAGTTAATTCGGGCCGTGAGCAAGGCGACCTGCACTTCCGGGGAGCCGCTGTCGCGGTCGTCCCGGCGGAACTGCGAGATGAGTTCGGTCTTCTTTTCCTTGGTGATCGCCATCGCCCGGTCTCCGCTAACACCGCCGCGTCGCACTCCTGCCAACAGTTGACGAAACGACGACAGTGACGCACGTTGGTTCGATTTATGCCCGGCGGCAGCCATTGAACAGGGGCAAGGCGAAAGATTCTGGGAATCCGCGCGCGGAAACGCCCACCCGTGGCAACGGGTGGGCGAGTATCAACCAATCAATCGGACAGGTTGGCCAGGTAATCCTCGTAGCCCTTCTTGGCGGCGAACTCCGCGCCCATCAGCTTCTTCTGCTTCGCCGTCAGCCCGTCGATCTCCTTTTCCTGGTCCGAAAGCTTCTTCAGATAAGTCTGGTACACTTCCGCTTCCTTGGGCGTGTTGGCCAGGTTCTTGCGAATGCGATCCTGGTCCTGGTTGAGGCGGTTCAGGTCGGCAACAATCTGTGCCAGCTCGCGGCGCTCATGATCCCACTGCCCCTTTCGCTTCAGCGCCTCGCCCAGTTTCTCCTTGAGCTCCGCCGAAGCCTGGTTCAGCGAGATAAAGTAGCGAATCTGATCGTCCGAGGAATTCGTCAGCGAAATCGTCGCGGCCAGATCGCGCTCCTCGTTCACCACGAATGCCTTCTCTTCCCCGGCCTTTACGCTGGTCTGAAAGCGGTAGACAGTCTTGGTGTCCTCGACCGGCTTATCGGTCTCGACCAGCTTGAACTGTTGGTTGGTGCGGTTCGGATGTTCGATGATGAGCATGCGGTCCTGCTGGCTGCGATTGGCGATCCGGTACTTCTTCTCCGCGCGAATCTTGGTCATCGTCGTGACGATCCCTTTCACCGCCTTGACGCTGGTGATGCGCGAGGAACCGGGGCCGTTCTGCGGATCGACCTCGGTGCCGAGATCGATGGCATAGCTCACGAGGCGTTCCTCATTGGGCTGCACGTCGAGAACCCGGGTGTCGCCGGCATAAGTGCTCCCTTCGAACACCGAGATCGGCCCCTGGGCGAGATGCAGACCGCTGGTGTTCTTGAAGCGGAGCCCGAGCAGTGGATGCTTCGGCTGCACCGCCGGATTGTAAATGCTGACGCGAGTCCCCTCGATCTCCTTGCCGATGATCGGCAAGAGAGCACTCTTCTGGCGGGCCAGTGACACCGGGTGGTCGATGGCGTACTGGAAGAAGTCGCCGAGCTGGCCGCCGGTGGCAGCGCTGCCGACGGCGCCGGTGGCGATCTTCTGGGCGAGGCCGCGATCGACCTGGCGACCGAAGGCGCCGCTGTTCGGTTGCATCCCGGCGGCGCCGCGGTAGCCAAAGGCTGCGGCGGCCATCGGCTTCCCAGCCTTGGCCTTCTCGGCATCCTTGAGTTCGGCCCGGAGACGCACACTGCTCGCGCGATCCTCGGCCACCTCGGCAAGTTCAACTTGCTTGCGGTTGAAGCCGCCATCGTAAGTCGGCGGCCGCAGCGACGCGAACAACTCCGGTTCCACCGTCGGCCGCGGCACGAACAGCGGGTTGTACAGGTCCATCTTGAACGAAATCGGCCGGCCGCTGATGAGCGCCATCTTCACGCCCGTCCAGTCTTCATCCGTCGGGTTTTCGACGATCGCCCACCCCTGCAAGTACGGCTTCCCCTTGTTCTCGGCGTCGAGCATCAGGCGATAGCTGGTCTTCCAGATCGGGGCCTCGACGACGTAGCCGACCTGGACCTTGCGTTTGCCGTCGCCGGTGAAGTGCAGCGAAACCGCCTTCTTCTGGCTGTCGTGATTCAGCGCCAGAACTTCGAGCGCCCGGCGGAATTCGCTCTCGATCACCGGGTTCGAGAAGCGCAGTTGCTGAATCTCCGGAAGCTTGACGCTGCGCAGCCCCTCGGCGCACCACATATTCAGCACTTCGACTTCGCTGTCCTTGGCGCTGGCCGGTTTCTGCTTCTCGATGCCGACGATGGCGCCGACCAGTTTGCCCGGCTGATTTTGCGCCGTCGGCTGAATCGTGACCTCGATGCGTTCGCCGCGCGCTTGCGACAGAATCCCCGAGTAAGTCGGATTGTTGTTCAGATCGATGGCGAAGCTGGCCAGCGTTCGCGAAATGGGTTCGCGCGAATCATAACTGACCGCCGAGATGCGGCCGTTGTTGAAGTCCTCGAGGACCATGCTCTTGAGCAAGTCGTTGACGTCGGTTTCCTGGAAGGTGAGGTCGACGCGGGCGTCGCCTTCGACTTCGCCGCTGCGCGAAAAGTAACCGACGCCGCTGTTGAAGAGCACGACGCGGCTCATCGGCAGCGAGACGGCGGGCTTGAGGTCTTGTTTGCCGGCGCCGGCCTCGGCCGCCAGGTAGCGGTCCACGCCCACGCCCGCCCCGATCGCCCCGGCGACCGGCACGCACCACAGCAGTTTCTTCCCGTACATGCTCTGCCTCCGCCTGGAATAGTTGGGCTCACCGGGCACTTCCGATGATACCTATTCAGACGGGAAAGAGCGATGGATCGCACGGCTTTCCGCGGGGGTCGTTACAGAGGAGTTACGCGAATAACTTCTGCGCTCCCCTTCGGGTCGCGGCTAATTGTGGGTATTATTGACAGCATGGATTGGTCGGCATTTCGCGATCACTTCCCGGTGACCCGGCAGTGGTCGTTCCTGGATCACGCGGCGGTGGCGCCGTTGCCGGACGTGGCCGTCGCGGCGCTGCACGAATACGCGGCGAGCTTTGCCAACAACGGCATCGCCGCCGTTCGCGACTGGCTCGGCCGCATCCGCCACGCCCGGCAACTCGCCACCCAGCTCATCAACGCCCCGCATCCGGACGATGTCTTCTTCATTCCCAACACCACATACGGCGTCAGCGTCATTGCCGAAGGGTTCCCATGGCAAAACGGCGACAATGTCGTGGTGCCCGCCGAGGAATACCCGGCCAACCAGTATCCGTGGCTGAACCTGCAACACCGTGGGGTGGCCGTTCGCAGCGTTCCCAGCCGCGGCAATCGCGTGAACATCGACGACCTGCGGAATGCCATCGATGCGCGCACCCGCGTGCTCGCCGTGTCGGCGGTTGAGTTCGCCAGCGGCTACCGAAACGACCTGGACGCCCTGGGCGAACTCTGCAAGAAGCGCGGCATCTTCTTCTTCGTCGATGCCATTCAGTCGCTCGGCGCCTTTTCGCTGGATGTGCAAAAGACGCCGATCGACGCCCTGGCAGCGGACGGGCACAAGTGGCTGCTCGGGCCCGAGGGGGCCGGCCTCGGCTACATTCGCCGCGACTGGGTCGAACGCCTGCATCCGATCGGCGTCGGCGCCAACAGCACGGTCCGGCCGTTCGCGTACAGCACCATCGACTTCACGTTGAAACCGCACGCGGGCCGCTGGGAAGGCGGGGCGTACAATGTGCCGGGCGTCGCCGCCCTCGCCGCCAGCCTCGAATTGCTGCTGAATGCCGGCATCGGAAACATCGAAGGCCGGATACTGGAGTTGACGGATTATTTGTGCGACAAGGCCGCGGCGGCGGGAATGGAAGTGTTCAGTAGCCGCACGGCGAACGAGAAATCCGGGATCGTGTCGCTGGTGAAGCCGAGGGTTCCGCCGGAAGCGATCATGAAGGCATGCCGGGCGGCGGGAGTGATCGTGAACAATCGCGCCGGCCGCATCCGCGTCAGCCCGCACGCTTACAACAACTTCGACGACCTCGATCGATTTCTGGACGCCGCCGGCACAGTGAGGAATTGATCGACATGCCCGACCGCACGCTCAACCCGCGCGTCGCCGTGTACACCGGCACCTTCGACCCGGTCCACCTCGGGCACCTGGACATCATTTCGCGCGGCAGCCAGCTTTACGATAAGCTCGTCGTCGGCGTTGGCATCAACCCGGACAAGGCGCCGCTCTTCGACATCGAGGAACGCGTCCGTTTGCTGAACGCCGTCACTGCCGAGTTCGGCAACGTGGAGATCCAGGCGTTCACGGGGCTGGCCGTGCAGTTCGTCCGTTCGCTCGGCGCCGCGGTCATGCTCCGCGGACTCCGCACCACCAGCGACATGGAGAACGAGTTCGCCATGTCGCTGATGAACTTGAACCTGGATTCCGGGATTGAAACGGTGTTCTTGATGGCCAGCGAGGAGTTCTCGCACGTGAGCAGTTCGCTGTTGCGGCAGATCGCGGCCCTCGGCGGCGACCTCTCGAAGTTCCTGCCGGAGGCCGTGAAGCGGCCGCTGATTGACCGCGCGAAGGGAAGGTAGTTTCAGGTGGCACAGGCATTCTTGCCTGTGTTCTTAGACTTAGAGTGCGTTTCAAAATTAAAGTCACCCCCCACCCGCCGCATCGCTTGCGCGATGCGACGACCTCCCCCACAATGGGGGAGGTGTATCAAACCAGGCTCTTTCACCTCCCCCCTTGTGGGGGAGGTCGCCATCGAGCAAAGCGAGATGGCGGGTGGGGGGTAATTCTGATACGCACTCTTATCGCCTGCACAGCCAAGAATGCCTGTGCCACCAAACACATCACGTCGTCGTGATCGGCGCTGCCGTACTCCTGCGATTGACGCGGCGGACCACGCGGTAAGCCGCATAGGCCAGCACCGCCCACGGCAGCACCACGCACAGCCCGAATACCACCCAGGTCATGCTCGTCAAGAGCACCGATGCACTGTACGAAAGCCCTTTCTTAACGGGCGGCCACAGACCGTCGTCCGAAGCCACGATCCCCTCGGCGCTGGCGATGGTCACGTCGATGCGGGCCGTAGCCGAGTTTCCTTCCGGGGCCTGGGAATCGTGTGCAGTATTGAGCACGCGGAGCGAGCCGGCACTCTTGAACCTCTCGACGAGGCTGGCCGCCGCGGCAAGCGGCACTTCGTAAATCAGCCGGGCCGTCGATTTGCCGCTTCGCTCGCGGCCGGATTTGGCGTCGATCTGCCGCCCCTTGGCCTCTTTCAACTCCGCTTTGAACAGCGACAGGGTGGCGTCCACGTCGGCGACTTCGAGGCCGAGCGTGGTCGTTTCGCGCGGCTTCAGGCGGTTCGCGGGAAGCAGCTTCAAGCGATAGAACACCTTGGCATCCGTGGCGGCCTCGGTGGGCGGGGCGTGGGCCAGTTGCCGCGATACGGTCTCGCCGGCGGCGTCCAGTGCCGCCTTCACCGCCGCTTCCTCCGTTCGCCGCACCTCAAAATCGAGCGACGCGCTCACGTTGTTCTTGTCGTTCTCTTCGAGTTGGGATGAAGCAATCCGCCCTTGCGACGCTGTTACCGTATCGCGGATGGTCTGGAACGAGGCGGCGACGTTGGCGACCGCGATTTGCTGCGTCACGGAGTCGCGCGGCTTCATCCGGGCCAGGTCGAACAAGGCGATCCGGTACAGGACCTTGGTATCGGTGACGGAGTCGCTCTCCGGGGCGCGAACGACTTGCCGCGAAGTGGCTTCCCCGGCGGCGGCGACGGCCGCCCGGATCGCGCTCTCGGCCGTTCGCTTCACGTCGAAATCGAGTTGCGCCGTGACGTTCTGCTTGTCCTGTTCGTTCAGGTGGGAAACCTGAACGCGAGCGGATGCCTTGGCGGCGGCATCGCGGAGGGCGTTGTAAGCCTCGGCCACGTTGGGTACCGCCACGGTCAGCGTGGCGACTTCGCGCGGCGCGATGTTGGCTACGTTGTACAGTTGCACCTGGAAGATGGTGTCGCCGCGGGTGATCTTCGCGTCCTTCTGAACGATGCCCCCCTCGGCATGCTGCTGGCGATCGATCTCCAGGCGGGCGACGCGGCCGAGTTGTTGAAGGCGGTCGCGGATCGGTCCGCTCGATTGCGGCGACACTTCGAAGTGCAGCGTCGCGTTGAACTGCCCCGCGGACAGTTGCTTCAACTCCGATTTCGACACCCGCCCCTTGGCGTCCAGCACTTCCTTGAGCAAAGTCTGGTAAGCCTTGTCCACGTCCTCCACTTCGACGCCGGCCTGCACGCGTTCGTTCTCGGTGACGCCGACGGCCGCGCGAATCTCCTTTTCCGTCAGCGTGATGGTCAAGGTGCTGAGGGCGGCGAGGTTGGCGTAGTAACGGACCTCGCCTTCGGTCCGTTCGATTTTGGTCCGCCAGATTCCGAGTTCGCGCTCGGCCTC
>DATNBQ010000325.1:0-14737 GCA_035571955.1 Urbifossiella sp.
AATCAGGACAAGGTCGTAAGCCGATCGCTCGCCCAACTCGCGGGTGCCGAGCAAGCGCAGAGCGAGTACGACAAAAAGGTAAAGGAGAACGGTCCGGCCGACGATGGCTAGCAAGGTGAGCCAGTCGGGCGAGGCGAATACCTCTGCGAGCCATCGGTTGAACATGGCCTCCCCCTCACGACAACAGACGCAAACGGCGCGCCCGCGTTCGCGACAAAGTCCCCGTCAGCGGCGAGAGGCGGGCGATGGCCAGCGTCATTGAGTACATCGACGCGCTCGGCAAGCTGGCGGACGGGGCAGAGCACAAGGTCGTCGTCTTCGAGTACAACGCCGGCAACCACGCCATGCGCCGCGCCCTGGGGAACGCCCTCGCGACCAATATCATCGAACGCGATCGCCGCGTCCCCATCGTCACGTCGGCCAACGGCCTGCAGCCCGACAAGCAGAATGACAACGGCTGGGACCAAGGCTTGCTGTTTCTGAAACCCGTCGAAGGTTTGGCTGCAGCCGCCGGGCTATGTGACGCAAATGCTATCGCGAAATTACTTGCCGCAGGTCGTGAAGTGCGAGGTGGTTGCCGCCGATGGCCTGGATGTCGCCGCCAAAAAACGGAGCGAGGATGGCGCCCGGCTCCAGCTTCAAGTCGTCAACCCGAGCGACAAGCCCGTAACGGCCACGATTCGCCTGGCAGGCTTCACGCCGGCCCAACCGATCGCCAAGATCATCGAACTCGCCGGGCCGCTCGATGGCAAGAATAGCGCGGAGAAGCTCGAAGCCGTCGTGCGGAAGGAAACTCAGTGACGCACGGCCTGAAGGACGGCGCCGCGCCGCGAACATTCGCGGCCCATTCGTTCACGATCATTCGCTTCGAATAGGGCAGTTGGCGTTGCTCGTTACCGTCAGGTCGTGGGTTTGCCGACGCCGAGTGCGTCCGCCACCCGGTTGATGTAATTGAACCACGCCGCAATCAGCGTGATCTGGAGAATCCCCGTGTCGTCGAAGCCGACCGCCCGCAACCCGGCCACGTCGTCGGGCGTCGTCTTGTACGCGGCCTTCGTGAGCTTGACGCTGAAGTCGATCATGGCCCGGTCGGCGTCGGAAAGCTTCGCCTTCGTGTAGTCCCGCCGTAACTCGGCGGCGAGTTCGTCGTCCAGGCTGGCCCGGCGCAGGAACTCGATGTGGCTTTCTATTCAGTAGAAGCAGCTATTCTCCACCGAGACGACGGCGGCGATCATCTCCTGTTGCCGACGCGTCAACCCGAGGCCAGGACGGAGCAAGACCGCCAGCCCGGACATCATGTGGTGCATTGCCTCGGGGATGAGGCTATGGGCGGCCACGATGCTATCGCTGACGCCATCCGCACGAATCAGCGATGCCACCGGTGGCCCGGCGTACTCGACAGGGTACATGGCCCGCAGCGACTCGTACACTCGCTTCAGGTCGTCGTCCGCTTCTTCGTAGGGAATTTGCTTGATCCACGTCATGGCATCGACTCCTTGCGGAACCGCGAATCCTGCCATTGATACGCCGCGGTCGGTATGTGAGTGCGGAGTCTGCCAAACGATTAGCCGCGAAGCGGAGTCCGCGAAGCCGAGCGCTATCGTATGACTACGAGAATCGGCGGGGGTGGAAGATTCGCGCCGTCGTCGGCTGAGTTGTCGCTTCACGGCTAGCGACGCCTCCGGCAGGTTCGGACCGAGCATCCGCCGCCGATCGCGCACTCGACAAACCTGCCGGTCCCAACGCCCCCGTCCGTGAAGTAACAGTCCCCTTCGCCGTTCCTGGCCGAAAAAGGCGCGCTTCGCGGCGCCACGCTCGCGTCGGTAAGTCCGCCGGCCCGCGTGAGGTCCGCCAAAATCGTGTCGCGTTCGGCGTCCACGGCCGACGCGATTCTGTGAGTCAATCGGCCGGTTGCTGGACTGCGCCCGACCCGGGCATCGAACGTTCCCGATCCCAGCCAGACCGGGCGAGCGGTGGAATCGCAACCGGCTTGCCAAAACCGGACGTGGTGGCGACTGCGGGCCGAACCGTTGACCGACCGCTCGAAGGCGATGTCCTGCGTACGCCCGAACAAATAGAGATCGCTGACCGGGGCGGACGGATACGGTCGGTTGAGTACCACGCTGACACCGATACGCATTGCGGATCTGGCGGTTACTGGGTCGGCAGATACCCACCCCGCCGCATAGAACGCACGGATAAGTTCGTCGCGCGTGCCCGTCAGACAGAGGTTAATCGGGTCTCCCGGCGTGCCGTCTCTCTTCGCCGTGAGCACCGGCTCGATTGGCGCGACGAGTGAGCAGCCGAGGAACGCAGCAGTGAACATGGAGCAGTACTCCCGGGATAGAACGATTATTTTCGCCAGCGAGTCAATCGCGCGATGTCGGGAAAACGCGCGGGAATCAATGCGGGCCGGTTCGATGGCGGCGCAACCGCTACCGCCTGCGCATACCGGCCGCATGGCACAATGCTTGCGGGTTCTCAGCTTGTCGCCTCATTTGGGAGAAAATCATGATCGATACCACAAAGCAAGGCGAGGAGAACCGCGAGCGCGAAGACGAGAAGATGTCCGGCCAACCCGTTGAGAAAGCTCATATCGATAACAACCGCCCCGGGAATTCAAGCCGAGACAAGGGCGTCAACCCTTCCGAAGATTCACCGCGCGAAGGGCACTCGATGGGGAAATAACCGGCAGAAGACTCGCCATTTTCGGCATTCCCATTGCATCACGATTCGTTCGCCCCAAGGAGATGCAATGGCTTCTACTCTTCTCACCGTCGCCGCGAAATCGATCGCTGGCCCGTCCGTCGGCCGAAGGATCGATCGACTGCCACCACTTCTCACCAACGTCAGCAGTCCCGAGCGGTGGGCTTCCCTGGTGGCGGGCATGGCCTTAACCGGTTATGGACTTAAGCGGGGCGGCATCCTGACCACGTTGCTCGGCGGGTTTCTGATTTACCGCGCCGCGACCGGCCACTGCCCGGTGTCACAAGCTCTGGCGGTCAGTACGGCGGATTCCACTGCTGACAATTCCGCCGTCGCTGCCGATCACGGAACCCGTGTGGACGCTTCCATCGTCGTAAAGAAGTCGGTCGCCGAGGTGTATCGGTTTTGGCGAGACTTTGAAAACCTGCCGAGGTTCATGACTCATCTAATCGATGTTGACACGACGACAGACGGGCGATCTCGGTGGAGGGCCAAGGGACCGCTTCGCCTGAAGGTTGAGTGGAATGCTGAGATCATCGAAGAAAAGCCCAACCAACTGATCGCGTGGAAATCGCTGCCCGGTTCGGATGTCGATACAGCGGGTTCCGTTCATTTCCAGCAACTTTCCGAGGGAACCGAGGTTCGGGTCGAATTGAAGTACGACCCGCCGGTTGGTCGACTGGGGACGGCCGTGGCCAAACTGTTCGGCGAGGATCCTCGTCGGCAGCTTGCGGACGATCTGCAGCGGTTCCGCGAGGTCATGGAGAAACTTCCTTCCGCTGTCTAGTCGACGATTCTTGGGTGGCACGCTTCCAGCCGGTGCTAGTTAAAGTCGCGACAATGACCGATCGATCGACTAGTAGGTCGGGCTGTGCCCGACGTCGGCTTTAACCGCTTGCGGCCGGCTACATCTCGGTTATACTCAGCTTCCCACCTCATCGAGATCCTCCCATGCGTATGCTCCTCGCGCTTCTCGCACTGTCGCCGCTCGCCTTCGCCGACGATGCCAAACCGGACGCCGGCTTCGAGCTCCTCTTCAACGGCAAGGATCTGACCGGCTGGAAGCCGCTCGGCAAAAAGGATTCCCTCGACGGCAAAACCGAGGCCTTCAAGGGACGCTTCAAGGTCAAGGACGGCGAACTGGTCATCGATCCCGCCGTCAAAGGCGACGTTCGCATCGAGACCGTTCGCGAGTTCTCCAAGGACGCCGTCATCAAGTTCGAGTTCTATCCGGACGAGAAGTGCAACAACGATCTCTTCTACCGCGGTCAGAAGTTCGATCTTTCGAAGGCGAACGTCAAGAACATGAAGGTCGGAGAATGGAACCCGATCGAGATCGCGGTGAAGGATGGAAAGGTCTCGTTCACCGTCAACGGAACAGTGGTGCGGTCGGCGGCGGTGAAGGGCGAAAAGAGCACCTTCGGAATCCGCGCCGAATTTGGGTCAATCCGCATCCGCAGCCTGCAGGTGAAGGAAGGATGATTCCTCGCGGCGTTGGCTGTTCCGCTTTGCATCGGTTACCAGACCGCCAGTGACATTCGATTCACGCAATCGCCGCGTCAATCACGCGGCCGGCGACATCGGTGAGGCGCTCGTCCCGGCCATTATTCAGATAGGTCAGCTTCTCATGGTCGAGGCCGAGCAGGTGCAGAATCGTGGCGTGGAAGTCGTTGACGGAGATGCGTTTGTCGATGGCCTTGAGTCCGAATTCATCCGTGGCGCCGATGGCCTGGCCGCCCCTGGCGCCGCCGCCGGCAAGCCACATCGTGTAGCCGAGCGGGTTGTGGTCGCGGCCCTTGCCGCCTTGCGAATTCGGCGTCCGCCCGAACTCGCTGCACCACACCACCAGCGTATCGTTCAATAAGTCGCGCTGCTTCAAATCGGCGAGTAGCGCCGCGATTGGCTTATCGACGTGGCCGCACATCTTTTCGTGGTTGGCGTTCACATCGTCGTGGGCATCCCATTGCGTGACGAGCGGACCGCCGCCGGAATAGACCTGGACGAATCGGACGCCGCGTTCGACTAAACGCCGGGCCAGGAGCAGCCGCGTGCCGAAGTCCGCGGTTTTCGAATCGTCCAGGCCGTACGCGGTTTTCGTCGCGGCGGTTTCCTTGGACAAGTCGACGGCTTCCGGGGCGTGCTGCTGCATGCGGAAGGCCAGTTCGTAGCTGGCGATGCGAGCCTCGAGTTCCTGATCGCCGGGGGCGGCGCTGAGTTCGTTCAGCTTCTTCGCGAGTTCAAACGAGCGGCGATTCTGTTCGGGGCTGACGTCGGCTGGCGGCTTCAAATTCAAGATCGGGCTGGGGCCGCGGCGCAGCAGCGTGCCCTGGTAAATCGCCGGCAAAAATGCATTCGACCAGCACGGCGCCCCGCCTTCCGGCACGCCTTCCGGTTGCGGCATCACGCAGTACGCCGGCAGGTTCTCCGACACGCTGCCGAGCCCGTAGGTTACCCAGCTGCCCAGGCTCGGGAAACCCATCAGCGTGCGGCCGCTGTGCAGTTCGTACATCGCCGGAGCATGCACCGTGTTGGTGCACCAGCACGACCGCAGGAAGCAGATGTCATCGGCGCGCTGGGCCAGGTGCGGCAACAGGTCGGAAAGCTCGATGCCGCTTTGGCCATGCTTCTTCCACTTCCGCGTGCTGGGCAGGAGGAGTTCCTTGCCGGAGGTGAACTGGCTTTTGGGTCGGCCGGTGGTTTCCGGCAGCGGCTTGCCGGCCCATTTTTCCAGGGCCGGCTTGCGATCGAACAGATCGATCTGGCTCGGCCCGCCGACCATGAACATGAAGATGACGCGCTTGGCTTTCGGCGCGAAGTGCGGCTTCCTAGCGGCGAGCGGATTGATTCCCTTCGCGCGGGCATCGTCGGCAAGCATCGCGGCCAGGGCGATGCCGCCAAGCCCGCTCGTGGCGCGAAGGAGAAACTCACGGCGCGATGCGGCGTTCATGGCCCCAGATTACCCGCGGAGGTGGCGACGATCAATACGCTCGATTAGCCGCGACCCAATGGGGAGCGCGGTTCACGGGCCGCTCATGTACCAGGCGGGCGTGATGAGCCAGTCCAGCGTGCCGTCGCCTTTGCCCGGTTCCTCTTCGAAGTGGACGCATGCGACGCCGCCTTTTTCCAGCGGTACATGCTCGGGATCGATGCCGAGGAGCCAGCCGAGAAACGCCGACAGGTCCGGGTCGTGGCCGACAATGGCGGCGGACTCGACGGCGAGACTGGCGAGGTGCTTGGCTAGCTTCTTCCGCCGCAACTCTTCCGGCGCGAGCAGGTCCGAGATGGTGACGCCGACCGACGGGGGCCATGCCGCCAGCACATCCTCCGCGGTTTGATGCGCCCGCACCAGCGAACTCGAAACGACGGCGTTGAGAACCGTGCCGCGGCGCTTGAGCGCTTCGCCGAGCGCCTTGGCATGTTGGTGGCCGAGCGGCGACAGCGGCCGTTCGGCGTCGTCCGCGGTCCACGCCTTGCGGTCGCCGGCATCGGCGTGGCGAATGATGTAGAGCTGCATGGTGAGGTTCTACGCGGCAGAGCGCCAAGCTGCAAGCTGCCAAGCGTGCCGACTCCAATTGACGGCGGCGGCGGCGGTCGCTATCGGGCGGGCTCGCCCTCATTTATTATTGCGAGTTATTCCATGAAGCGAATTCCCTGGCTCCTGTTCGCCCTGTTCGTCGGTCTGTTCGCCGCCGGTTGCGCGAGCACCGCGGGGTCCGTCAATAGCGGCGGCTACGGCTCCTGATTCCCCGAATTTCCACTGTAAGCGCGGCGGCGCGGCGTGGTATCCTGAACAGCCTGCCTGCCGCCCTCCCGCCGCTTGCGAGGCCTTTCGCGTGCTCTCCACGAATCCGACGTTCGAACTCCTCTACGCTCTCTTTCCGGACGCCCAGGCACAACCCGCCGCGTCCGTGATTCCCGCCGAACATTTGCCCGAGCCGTATCATCGGCTCCTCGTCCACAACCACCACATGACCGTGACGGTCGAAGACTTTCACGGCGGCGCCGTGGACGTGAAGGTGATGGCGTGCCGCCGCAACGGCGACGAATACGCTCGCAAAATCCTGCTCGCCCTTTCCGAAAGCGGCAAGATCGTGCAGTTCGGCCTGGTCCGCATCGATCTCGGCGTCTGCCCGGAACCAGTCCGCCGGGCCATCGGGGAAGGCAAGACGCCGCTCGGCCGCATCCTGATCCAGCACGACATGCTCCGCCGCATCGAACCGACCGCGTTCCTCAAGGTGAAGTTGAACGCGGCCATGGCCGACTGGTTTGGAACAACTGCCGGCACGCACTCCTATGGCCGGCTCGGCGTGATCTACACCGGCGACCAGCCCGCCGTGGAAGTGCTGGAAATCCTGGCCCCCGTTTAAATCGCACGTCTTATGAAACCATCCGCCTGCCGAGCGCTGCGTTCCTCCCTGGCCGCGGGGCGGCCGGCGTTCGGGCTCTGGGTCACCCTCGATTCACCTGCCATCACCGAGATGGCCGTCGCCCTCGGCCTCGACTTCGTCGTGATCGACGCGGAACACGGCCACCTCGACTGGAAGGAAGTTGCCGAACACCTTCGGGCGACCGTCCGCAGCAACACTGTCGCCCTCGTTCGCATTGCCGAGTTGAACGCCGGCCTCGTCAAGCGCGCCCTCGACATCGGCGCCGATGGCATCGTGATTCCCTGGGTGGAAACCGCGGAGCAGGTGCGCGATGGCGTGCGGTTCGCGCGCTATCCCACGGAAGGCATTCGCGGCCTGGGGGCCGAACGCGCCACGGCGTGGGGACACGCCCTGGCGGAGCACGCCGCCGAAGCGAACGAGCACGTCTTCGTGGTCCCGATTATCGAAACGGTGCGGGCCAGGGAGAACTTGCCGGCCATGCTCGCTGAGCCGGGCGTCGATCTGTTTTGGTTCGGCCCGGCGGACTATTCGGCGACGGCGGGGCATCGCGGCCAGTGGGAAGGGCCCGGCGTCGCCGCGGACATTCTCCGCATGAAGGACGCGATCCGGGCCGCCGGCAAATGGTGCGGACTCGTCGCCACCAGCGACGCCAACGTCCAGGAACGTCTCGCCGCGGGGTTCAATGCCATCGCGCTCGGAATGGATGCCGGCTTGTTGCTCCGCTCGCTCCGAGCATCCCTCGCCGCCGTCGGCCGCGACCGGCCCATCAAGGCCGATCTCACCTGACGGTATGCCAACAATTCTTAGACTCTAGGAATGTCGGGCACAGCCCGACCTACAAACTGCCCCGTAGGTCGGGCCGTGCCCGACACCCAATTCAGTGTGATCTTCAAGAATCGTTCGCGCAGTCTCAGACGAGTTCGAGGTTTCAAGTTAAAGAATCCATAACTTGAACCGAGAATCGGCATCGATTCTCGGGAGAGCAAGCCATGGCCGAACGAATCGTGATGCGGACCGGCGAAGCCCTGGTCGAAGGCGACAAGGATTATCTCTGTGCCGAGCCGGAAGTGGCCATCGGCGAACTCGATGGGCCGATCGGTTATGCCATCGCCCAGCTACTCGGCGATCAGGTCAAGGGGCACACGCGCGTCTGGGCCATTCTCAATAGCGACGTGCAGGTTCGCCCGGCGACCCTCATGGTTTCCAAGGTCACCGTGAAGGATCAGCGCTACACGGGCATCCTGATGGGAAGCGTGCAGGCCGGCATCGCCAACGGCGTTCTCGATGCGGTCCGCGCCGGCGACATTCCCAAGGAGGAGGCCAACGACCTCGGCATCGTTTATTCCGTCTGGCTCGATCCCAGCATTCTCGACGTGCCGTCCGCCGAAGTGGACCATGCCGCGCTGTTCAACGTCAACCGCGAGGCCACGGCCAAGGCCATCCGCAAGGCGATGCGGAATGAACCCTCCATCGACTGGCTGCTGGCCAATCAGGACAAGGTCACGCACTACTTCCACCAACTGGGGCTCGAAGGTAAGATCTAATCCCGCGACGGGAGGCATGGACTGGCACGCGCCGTGCTGGGACTGAATTGCCCAAAGGGGAGGGCAAATCATGTCCGCGTTGGCGATTCTTGCCCAGCAGAACGGCGGTGCGGTTGTCGGCGGCGCAATCGGGCTAATGATCGTCCTCTGGATTCTGGCCATCGCGGCCACCGTTTTCTGGATCTGGATGCTCATCGACGTGCTCGTGAGCAACCTCGATACGACGAACAAGATTCTCTGGTTCCTGGTCGTTTTCTTCCTGCATTTCATCGGCGCCCTGCTTTACCTCTTCCTGGCTCGCCAGCGCCGGTACAGCCCGGCCACGGTTTAACCGCCCCGGCATCGGAACTGCTTCCCTCGAGGTGGCAAGCCCGTGAGGAGGGTGACGTGAACCGGGGACTTCTTCTGAGCGCCGCTGGGGTCGGGGCGTATCTGGCCTACCGGGCGCTGCGGCCGTCGTACGCGTTCCGCGATCGCCACGTCGTTATTACGGGCGGCTCGCGCGGCCTGGGTCTGGTGCTGGCGCGTCAATTTGCCGCGGCCGGGGCCCGCCTCTCCATTTGCTCGCGGGATTCCCACGAACTCGCCAGGGCCATGGCGGAACTCCAGGAACGGGGCGCCCGCGTCGCCGCCATCGAATGCGACGTCGCGGACCGCAACCGCGTTCGCGAGTTCCTCGCCGTCGCCCGCCGGCAGAACGGCCCCATCGACGTGCTCGTGAACAATGCCGGCATCATCCAGGTCGGCCCGATGGAAGCGATGCGCGAAGAGGATTACGACGAATCGCTGCGCATCCACTTCTGGGCCAGCCTGTACACGTCGCTGGAAGTGCTTCCCGAAATGAAGGCCCGCGGCTGCGGCCGGATCGTGAACATCGCCTCGATCGGCGGCAAGATCGCGGTCCCGCACTTGCTTCCTTACACCGTGGGCAAGTTCGCGCTGGTGGGTTTCTCGAACGGGCTCCGCGAGGAAGTCGCTCGGCACGGAATCGCAGTGACGACGGTTTGTCCGGGACTGATGCGCACCGGCAGCCACTTAAACGCCCGCTTCAAAGGCCGACACCAGGACGAATTCGCCTGGTTTGCCCTGGGCGGCAGTTTGCCGGGCCTATCGATGAGCGCGGAATCGGCGGCGCGGCGCATCCTGGAAGCTTGCTCGCGCGGCGACGCCGAAGTGGTCCTCGGGCTTCCCTTCAAACTGGCCGTGGATGCCTGGACCCTCTTCCCCAACCTGATGGCGAGCATCGCCGGCCTCGCGGATCGCTTCGTGCTTCCCGAGTCGGGCGGCATCGGCTCGAAGTCGGAACCGGGGTCTCGAAGCCACGGCCGCCTCCCGCGCGCCTTCACCCGCCTGTCGGATCGTGCCGCCGCCGACAACAACGAACTTCATGCTTGCGCCGTCGGAGACCACCATGAACGATAGCGACCTGAATCGTTACCGGGACCGCCTCACGGCGATGTTGCAGCGCGTCGAAGGAACGGCATCGCGGGCCGAGGATCAGGCGCGGACGCCGCTCGGCGGCGAAGCCGGCGGCGGCATCTCCAACACCCCGCTCCACCTCGGCGACCTTTCCACCGCATCGCTGACACAGGAACTCGGCGCCACGCTCCTCGAAAACGAAATCTATCTCCACGATGAGATCGCCGACGCGCTCGATCGAATCGAATCCGGGCAGTTCGGTACCTGCGAAGATTGCGGCAACGCCATTCCGGCGGAGCGGCTCGATGCCTTGCCCTACACGCGCTATTGCGTTGCTTGCGCGGACAGCGCGCACGCCGGGCCAGACGTGAATCTCAACGACGGACGCCCGGACGAGTGGCTCGGCAAGCCCGGGCATCAATCCAATAACGAGACGGGAACGCCGCAGCGCGTGCCCGGCCGCAACCTCGGCGGCGTTCTCAACGACACCCACGCCGCGGGAACTCCGGGCGGCGGTACCGAAGTCGGCGGGCTGGCCGGGACCAACATTGGCGGGGGCGGACCTTCCAACGCCAATCTCGAAGAAGCCATGGCCGTAAGTGAACGCGAGGCCCCGGTGATCGCCGAAACCATCGACATGCCCGAGGCGGTCTCCGGGTCTTCCGGCGGGGCAGTCGGCGGCACCCCGGCCAACAAGCGAAGCACGGCGAGCCCGCCGCCCTCTCGCTCCAAACGCAAATCGAAGTGAGGGTCATCACTTGACGCAGCCCGAAGGCCTCGCCCTTTCGCCGGCCTCACGCCCCACCTGGCGGGCGCTCCTCGACGAGGGGCACCCCCTCCTTCTTCCCGCGGCCCACGACGCGCTCACCGCTCGCCTCATCGCGCGGGCCGGCTTTCGCGCTTACCAGGTCGGCGGTTTCGCCCTCGCCGGAGTTCGCTGGGCCTATCCGGATATCGACCTCATCCACTTCTATGAAGAGAATGAAGCGATTCGCCAGGTGATCGCCGCTTCTCAACTTCCCGTGATTGTGGACGGCGGCGATGGCTTCGGCGACGCCAAGAACGTTACCCGGACTGTCCGCGGCTACGAGGAGCTCGGGGTCTCCGGGATCTTCATCGAGGATCAAGCGGCGCCGGTCAGTTGCGGGCAAATGGGAAGCAAGCGGGTCGTGCCGACCAAGGAGATGGTCGGGAAAGTGCGGGCGGCGCTGGCCGCGCGCAAGAATGCGGACACGTTTATCCTGGCCCGCACCGACGCGCGGAGCGCCGCCGGCGTTGCCGAAGCAATCCGTCGGGCGCAAGAGTATCGCGATGCCGGCGCCGATGGGATCTACGTGGAGGGGCTGCGAAGCGCCGCGGAACTCAAACGCGTCGGCAAGGCACTTAAAGGAACGCCGCTCGCCACCACGCTCATGGAGGGCGGCGGCCAACTTCCCTGGCTGCCGCCCGAAGAAATCCACGGCTACGGGTTCCCGATGATCCTTTTCCCAACTACGGTCCTATTCCAGGTGGCGAAAGCAACAGAGCGGGCCCTCGCGGCGCTGAGGGCCGGCAAGCCGATGGCGGCCGCCAATGCAGTGACGCTCGACGCCTTCGAGGAAATTGTCGGCATGCCCGGCTGGCAACAGATCGAAGAGGAATTCGG
The DNA here is from genome assembly GCA_035571955.1 of Urbifossiella sp. Lineage (GTDB taxonomy): Bacteria > Planctomycetota > Planctomycetia > Gemmatales > Gemmataceae > Urbifossiella. Next base: position 11,703 of record DATNBQ010000325.1, read on the forward strand.
GGTTTAATCCTGCCGATGTTTTTATCTGTCGTGGGTGCGCCAACGATTCTTGGAGTCGAAGATCGTCGGGCACAGCCCGCCCTCCGAGGCGCCTTGTAGGTCGGGCTGTGCCCGACACCCCACCTGTTGGAACACCAGGAATCGTTGGCACCCTGTCGCGGGGGTGCAGCAATAATCTCTGGGAGGAGTAGATAATCTCGGGCGATTCTTGGGTGGCACCGGCTTCCAGCCGGTGCGAGTAAAGACACACCGGCTGGAAGCCGGTGCCACCCAAAAAGCATCCAACACCCCCAGCGAATCTTGCTACACCCTGTCGCGGCGAACTCCCTGTTTGCGCTTCGCGGCGGCTCGCCGGTGTGGTATCCTCAGGTGATTCCCACCCCACACCCTGCCACGGGTCCGCCATGTCCACCCATAGCTTGAATCGGCGACAGTTGCTGCAAGCGGCCGGGGCCGGCGCCCTCGGTCTTGGAATCCCCGGCGCCGTCGCCGCGCGCATCAGCAACCCGGCCAGTTCCACCCGCGCCCGCCACGACAAGTCGTGCATCTTCATTCTGCTCTGCGGCGGGCCCAGCCACCTCGATACCTGGGACTTGAAGCCCGCCGCTCCGGCCGAGATTCGCGGGCCTTACAAGCCGATCGCCACCGCCGTTCCCGGCATGCGCATCAGCGAACTGCACACCAACCTCGCGAAGCTCACCAAGCACATTTGCTTGATCCGCTCGATGACGCATCCCGGCAACATCAGCAATCACTTCGACGCCATGCACAACAGCCTGAGCGGACAAGCGAGCGCCCCGGCTGATTCGCCGTATCTCGGTTCGATTCTGGCGAAGGTGCGGCCGAGCCAGCGGGCCCTGGCTTCGTACGTGTGGCTGATCAAGTGCGTCGGCGACCCGGTCTTCTGCGCTCCGAACCTGGCAACGGGGGGCAACCTCGGGGCGCCGTACGCTCCGCTCTTCGTCGGCTCGGCGGACAACCACCCGGCGATGCCGAACTTCCGTCCGCCGGACGCGCTGTTCTCGCAGGAAACGCCGGAACGCCTGGCTGGCCGCCGGCAACTACTCGACGAACTGGATCAAAGTCCCGGCACGAGCCAGGAGGGCTGGCGCGGCGTGCAGCGGCGTGGCTTCGAGGTCGCCGCCGCCGTCGAGACCCGCCGAGCCTTCGAAATCGACCGAGAAGATCCGCGCCTCCGCGACCGCTATGGCCGCAACCCGCTCGGCCAAAACTTCCTGCTCGCCCGCCGCCTCGTCGAGGCCGGCGTCGGCTTCGTCACCGTCAACGGCTGGACTGGCAAATCCCCGACGGACAAACTCGGCGGACCGCCCAGTTCCAGTTGGGACATGCACGGCAGCAATATGGGCATGGGGAACGCCTTCGGCGACGGCTCGTACGGCATGGGCTTCTGCCTTCCCCGCCTCGATGTCGCATTGTCGGCACTGATCACCGACTTGCGGGAACGCGGCATGTTGGACAACACGCTCGTGGTGGTGCTGGGCGAGTTCGGCCGCACGCCGCGGATCATTCCCGGCGTGAACCCCGGCCGCCAGCACTGGCCGCATTGCTACCCGGCCATCCTCGCCGGCGGCGGCGTCAAGGGCGGCATGGTCTACGGCGAATCGGACAAGATCGGCGCATACGTGAAGGATAAACCGGTCCGCCCGCAGGAACTGAGCGCGACCATCTTCCACGCGCTCGACGTGCCGTACGAATCGCGCGTCACCCGCGACGGCTTGACGAAGCCGCTCAGCACCGGCCAACCACTCGACATCTTCGCGTAAAGAATTGCGCTTATTGATAGACGGTAATGTTATGAGATCTACCGCAAGATAACGCAATCCGTGGACCGGATAGTGCTGGGGCGCTGCGGCACGCGAATGGCATCTGGGTCGTCACCAGCAACCGGGAGGCGTGTGAAGCGGGGATGAATGGTGGATCGGATTGGGGAATCTGTGCCGGCGGAATGAGGTGCGCTCAGGGTTTTAGCCTATTGCGGCGGCACAAGCATGATGGCTGTTAATCAAGGTGTTACGCCGATGGAGAAGCTCGGCAAGTTATCATCGTTCATTTCTTCTTATTGTGCTTTCCCAGATAGAAGGCTTTAGCTTGCAGTATCTGATCTTTGGTGATGGTCAGTACCAGAGGAGCCGATTGGATCGTTTGCTTTTCAACTGAAGGTGCCGCCGCATATGAAAGAGACGCCCTTATACTATACTTCCCGTGAGTAAGGTCGTCGAGCAATAAATTACCTAGAATGGAACATTCGATTTCCACGCTTTTGTTTTGGTTGAAATGCTATAACAGTATGGTGCTCTTGGGATGAAAGTTCTTTCGCCGATGGAAATCGTGGCGGCGCAATCGAAATCAATCCAGTGGGCTTTGCCTTTACCACACGATTGGTTGCATCCCGAATCTCGATCTCCAGAATGAATGCGCTGCGAGGGTCGGCAGCATCCTCGTTACCGCGCTTTCGCAGCCCGTACAATTCGAGAGGAGGCCTAGTCGAATTCTCGAAGATGACCACCGCGAAATAATCACGAAAAATAATCGGGTTGGTAGCCTCTACTTCTGTCGGCACTCGTCGAGGAACGCGGTAGCCGGGGTCCTTTTCGAGAAGCGATCGATGACCCTTCTCGCGTTTGACTCGCACCTCGGCACTGAGCAGTTTCAGTTGGCATTTCGGTCGCTGCTCTGAGGCAGTCTTTTCTGATTTTACCGCAGGCGCATTTGGCTGGGGGACTACTGCACCCGCAACGCCCGCACATGCACTATCACCAAACACTGCCTCCGGCGTGGCGAATAGACAAAACGTCGCGCCGCCGCAAATGAATAACAAAGGCATGGTTGCGTACATCGCATTTCCTAGTTATTTGGGAATGTAGTTCCTATAACCCTTTACCGGAATCGGAATCTTATCACTACTGTAAAAATCATACAGACTGAGCCGTCACGCATTGGTCAACAGGGAGCAACCATTCTTGGAGTTGCACACCGATTTCCAGTCGAGTATGTCATCCTTGTCCAATTTATAA
>DATNBQ010000326.1:0-7352 GCA_035571955.1 Urbifossiella sp.
AGAGCGGGTGATGGGACTTGAACCCACGACAACCTCGTTGGCAACGAGGTACTCTACCACTGAGTTACACCCGCAGCATCCTTTCGCAGTGTAGGGACCGCTGCAAGTAGGGTCAATGGCCATTGACGTTTGGTTCGCGCAAAAATAGGGGCGTTGCATTAAGCACGATCCCTGCCAGGATCCCTGACTTCCCAATTCATTACACTCCCGAAAGCTCAGTGCAGTCTGATGTCTAGCGCTATATCTAAAGCCAATCAGATCAGTAAGTTGCACTAAATGCATCGATTTACTTAATTTAATCTGGATCGAGGCTCGCCTCGTCGATAACCTAATTCACGACTAAGTTGATCTATTTAGTTAAAACCCATGAGGAGGGATGATCATGAACCGGAAGAAGGCCTTTACTCTGATCGAGCTGCTGGTCGTGATCGCGATTATCGCGATCCTGATCGGCCTATTGCTGCCCGCGGTGCAGAAGGTCCGCGATGCCGCGGCCAGAGCCAGCTGCTCCAACAACCTCAAGCAGCTTGGCCTGGCGCTGCACAACCACGAGAGCGCGCTCGGCTACTTGCCCAGCAGCATTCGCCCGGCCGGCATGACGCCGCTGCCCCGAATCAGCTGGACGGTCCCGACGCTACCGTTCCTCGAACAAGACAATTTGCAGAAGCACTACGACACGACGACGACGTGGAGCTCGGCGACGAACCTGCCGACCACGACGCAGCGGATCAAGATTCTCCAGTGCCCGTCGTCGCCCGATCCTGGCCGCTTCGATGGCGATCCGCAGACCGGCGTCTGGAACATCGTGGCCGTCACCGATTACGCGGCATCGACCGGCGTGTCGCAAGTGGCCACCAACGTCAATCCGACGGGCCGCTATCAGGCCGGGATTCTGGAGAAGAACAAGTCGCCGGGCAATCGGTTCGCCGAGGTGGTGGATGGGCTGTCGAACACTATCGCCATTGTTGAATCGGCGGGGCGGCCGCAGATTTACCGGCTCGGCAAGGCGTACGGCGCGCCGCCGGCCCAGCACGTCAATGGCGGCGGCTGGGCGCGGCCGGCTTCTGACCTGGACTTCTATACGTCCACGGCGGACGGCACGGCGCTTCCAGGCCCCTGCGCCGTGAATTGCACGAATGGCTTCGATTACCCGCTTTACAATGCCGGGCCTTTCGGGACCGAAGGGAGCAGCGCCCCGTATTCGTTCCACACGTCCGGGATCAACGTGCTTCTCGGCGATGGCTCGGTGCGATTCGTCAACCAGTCCGTGTCAGTGCAAAGCTTCGCGGCCATGGTGACGAAGAATGGCGGCGAAGCGGTTCCCGGGGATTACTGAGGTTAAGCCTGGCGAGCCGGGAGCGATGAAGACTCCGGTCGCTCACGCTCCCGGCTCGCCAGGCTCGTCAGCGGTTGCTCTTGGGAATAGATCATTTCTATCGCGACGCACTCTATCCCAAGGCGGCCATGAAGCGGGCACTCATCACCGGCATCACCGGGCAAGACGGCAGCTACCTCGCCGAGCTTCTGCTCGAAGAAGGGTACGAAGTGCACGGCATCGTTCGCCGCGCCAGCACCGAGACCTTCGAACGCATCAACCACCTCTCCGGCAAAATCCACCTCCACCAGGCGGACCTGCTCGATCAGCTTTCCATCATCGAAGTGATGAAGGCGACCCAGCCGCAGGAAGTGTACAACCTGGCGGCGCAGAGTTTCGTCCCCACGAGTTGGAAGCAGCCGGTCCTGACTAGCGAGTTCACGGCCATCGGCGTCACGAGGGTGCTCGAAGCCATTCGACTGCTAGGCCGGGATACGATTCGCTTTTACCAGGCTTCATCGAGCGAGATGTTCGGCAAGGTGGTCGAGGTGCCGCAGAAGGAAAGCACGCCGTTTTATCCGCGGAGTCCCTACGGCGTGGCGAAGGTGTACGGCCACTGGATCACCGTGAATTACCGCGAAAGCTACAACATGTATTGCTGCAGCGGCATTTTGTTTAACCACGAGAGCGAGCGCCGCGGCCGCGAATTCGTCACTCGTAAAGTCACCGACGGCGTCGCCCGCATCAAGCTCGGCCTGGCCAAAGAACTCCGCCTCGGCAACCTCGATTCCAAACGCGACTGGGGGTTTGCCGGCGACTACGTGCGGGCCATGTGGCTCATGCTCCAGCAACCGAAGCCGGACGATTATGTCGTCGCTACGGGTGAAACGCACACCGTCAAGCGATTGGTGGAACTGGCCTTTCAGGCCGCCGGCCTGAACTGGGAGAAGTACGTCGTCACCGATCCGTCGCTGGTCCGTCCAGCGGAAGTCGATCTGCTCATCGGCGACCCGACCAAGGCCCGCACCAAGCTCGGCTGGAAGCCGGAGGTGACATTCGAGCAACTCGTCGAGCGCATGGTGAAGGCCGACCTGGCGCGCTTGCAGGGCCAACCGCTTCCGGACTTCAAGGCCCGCGGCATTTGAGCGGCCCTCGATACTCCCCAGGGTCGCGTCATGCCGAAAATGCTTTTGACCGCCTTTCTCCTCACCTCCATAAGTTCCGTTGCATCGGCAGCGGAACCGCTTGCGCAGCAACTCGCCAAGGAACCGCTTTCGAATCTGGCCGAGGCCGCCAAGCAGCATGGCGACGCCGGCCGCGGCGCCGTCCTCTTCTTCCAGCCGTTCCTCGGCTGCGCCAAGTGCCACGACGCCGAGACCGGCACGCAACTCGGCCCGGACCTTAGCCAAGCCGGCAAAGACGCCACCGCCGAGCATCTCGTTGAATCGATCCTTGCCCCCTCGAAAGTGCTCAAAAAAGGGTACGAAACGGTCGTCGTCCTCACCTCGGACGAGCGGACGATTGCCGGCTTGCTGGCCGCGGAGACCGTCGAAACGCTCACGCTCGTCGACCCGGCCGCCAACGGCAAGCGGCTCGTCATTCGCAAAAGCGACATCGACAAGCGAACCGTCAGCAAGCAATCGCTGATGCCGGAGGGGCTCATGAACACTCTTTCTGATCGGCAGCAGTTTCTCGACCTCGCGAAGTACGTATTGGAAGTCGCGGAGGGCGGACCGGCACGGGCCAAGGAGCTTCGCCCCGCGGTCACGGCGCTCGTCATTCCCGAGTACGAAAAGCAGATCGATCACGCTGGGCTGATTCGCTCGTGGGATGCCAAGAGTCTGCGCCGCGGCGAAGCGATCTACACGCGGGTTTGCGCCAACTGCCACGGCACCAAGGAACAGACGGGATCGCTGCCGACGTCGCCGCGCTTCGCGACACATGCCTTCAAAAATGGCAGCGATCCGTACAGCCTGTACCAGACATTGACGCGCGGCTACGGGCAAATGGCCCCGCAACCGTGGATGGTGCCGCGGCAAAAGTACGACGTGATCCACTACCTGCGCGAGGTCTATCTCAAGCCGCACAACCCTTCGCAACATGTGAAGACCGACGATGCTTACCTGGGAAAGTTGCCGAAGGGAAATAGTTTCGGCCCGGCGGCGGCCAACGTCGAGCCGTGGGTGGCGATGGATTACGGCCCCAGTTTGATGAACACGTTCGAAGTGGGCGGGCCGGGGCCGAATTTCGCTTACAAGGGAATCGCGGTGCGGCTCGATTCCGGCCCGGGCGGCATCTCGCGCGGCCATCGCTGGAGCCTCTTCGACACCGACACACTTCGCCTGGCCGCCGCCTGGACCGGCGCGGGATTCATCGACTGGAAGGGTATTCACTTCAACGGCCAGCACCAGATTTACCCGAAATTGGCCGGCTCGATTCAAGCCGCCAACCCGGTCGGCCCCGGTTGGGCGAATCCGGCGACGGGCCTCTTCCAGGACCCGCGCTTCCTCGGCCGGGATAAGCGACCGTACGGCCCGCTGCCCCGCGACTGGGCCAGATATCGGGGCCTTTACCACTTCGGCGATCAGACCGTCATCGCCTACAGGGTCGGCGACGCGGCCATCCTCGAACTGGAAGGAACCGAAAGCAACCCGAACGACCCGACGAAGATCGCCTTCACGCGCACCCTGGAGATCGGCAAGTCGTCGCGCGACCTGGCGATGCGCGTCGCGCCGATTGGCATCGCCGCGGCGATCCGCAGTGACAAGCCGATGTCACTCGTCGAAAGCGACGGCTTCACGGTGCTTCGCATTCCGGCCGCACGAACGCCGCTGCGCTTGAAGCTGCTGATGATGAAGGGGACCGCAACGGATTTGAAAGCATTCATGACGAGCCCCTTGCCGCGGCCGCTGGAACCGCTGACGCACGGCGGCCCGAAACGCTGGCCCGAACGACTCAAAATGCCGGTCGCCATTGGCCTCCCAAGGCATGGATTCGATTCAAGCCAACCCCCCACCCGCCATCTCGCTGCGCTCGATGGCGACCTCCCCCACAAGGGGGGAGGTGTAAAGCCTTCTATCGCCTCCCCCCTTGTGGGGGAGGTCGTCGCCTCGCGCAGCGAGGCGACGGGTGGGGGGTATCATTCCCCGTTGAATCCAGCAAAAAAGAGTTCGTCTCTCGACGACGGCCCGTTTGCCGTCGATACCTTCGCGCTCCCGGAACGCAATCCATGGAACGCCCAGCTTCGCCTCACCGGATTCGACTTCTTCCCGGACGGCGACCGCATGGCGGTCTGCTCGTGGGACGGCGACGTATGGCTGGTCAGCGGCCTCCATCGTCTCGCCGATGGATTGACCTGGCAGCGGATTGCCTCGGGTCTCTTTCAGCCGCTCGGCTTGAAGATTCGCGACGGGGCGATTTTCGTTTGCTGCCGCGATCAGATCGCAAAACTGCACGATCTCAACGGCGACGGCGAAACGGACTTCTACGAATGCTTCAACAACGACCACCAGGTGACGGAGCACTTCCACGAGTTCGCGATGGGTTTACAGACGGATGCCGAGGGTAACTTTTACTACGCCAAGAGCGGCCGCCATGCCTTGCCGGCGCTGGTGCCGCACCACGGCACGCTTTTGAAAGTCAGCCGCGACGGGTCGCGGACGGAGGTTCTCGCGACGGGGTTTCGCGCCGCCAACGGCGTCTGCCTCAATCCGGACGGCACCTTCTTCGTCACGGACCAGGAAGGATTCTGGACGCCGAAGAACCGCATCAATCTCGTGGAAAATGGCGGTTTCTACGGCAATTTATGGGGATTCACGGACATCACGGATACCTCCGACAGCGCGATGAAGCCACCGCTGTGCTGGATCACCAATGAGTTCGACCGTTCGCCCGCGGAACTGCTCTGGGTCACGAGCGACAAGTGGGGGCCGCTGCGCGGTTCGCTGCTGAACATCTCGTATGGGCATGGCAAGATTTACGTGGTGCCGCACGAGAAGGTGAACGGCCAGGCGCAAGGCGGGGTTTGCGCATTGCCGCTGCCGCCATTCCCAACGGGGATCATGCGCGGCCGCTTCCACCCCAAGGACGGGCAACTTTATACCTGCGGCATGTTCGCCTGGGCCGGCAACCGCACGCAGCCCGGCGGCTTCTATCGCGTCCGCTATACCGGCAAGCCTGCCGACGTTCCCATTAGCCTCAAGGCGACCGCCACGGGAGTTGAGATCGCGTTCACCGATCCACTCGATCCGGCGAGTGTCGCCGACGTGAAGAACTACTCGATCAAGGTCTGGGGCCTGAAGCGGTCTCAGAATTACGGCTCGAAGCACATCGACGAGCATGCCATTCCCGTGGCGAAGGCCGTTCTGGCCGCGGATGGCAAAACGGTGCGCCTGGACATTCCCGCACTGGGCCCGACCTGGGGAATGGCCATCGAGTACCGATTGAAGGGAAGCGACGGCCGGGCCATCGTCGGCACCATCCACAACACGATTCACACGCTGGGTAATTAACTCAACGCTCGGCGCCAATCTGAGGCATGACCTGTGAATCCGACCAACTCGACTCGAGGGGCAACGCGGCGAGCGTTCCTCGTCTCGCTTCTCGGTTGTTCCATCGGCTGGATTGTCTGCCTCTTCCTCCTGCTTGGCTTAAAATCGAGATACGAGAACGCAATACCTGGCGTTGTGGTACTTCGCTTACAGGCATTCATAACCCTGGCTGCGGCCTTCATCGCTTCAATCTCTTACTTCTCGTATCGCTATGGCGACAGAGAACGATAGGTTTTTTGGTCTGCATTGGATCCCTCGGGACTGGAAGATCTGCGGTCCCGCCGGTAGACTCTTCCAGCCGGGTAAACCGAGTGGTCGGGGCATTCTGTAGCGACAGTGCCGGGCATGCCGGCCGTTCGCGTGTTCCCGCTCGCCAAAGATAAGCTGTTCGGATTGCGCCGCCGCTCGGCGCTGGATATTGTGAAATGAGAGCGGTTTTTCTCGCGTTCGCCCGGAATGAGCGCGATCTCCGTCTCGACGCCGCTATTGAAATGGGAATCCCGAACGACCAGAACTTTGAAGTGCTGGGGGGCGGCTTGAGGGGTTTCGGCACAACCGAGGGGAAAAAGTCCGCCGGTTGGCCCGCGTCATTCGCCCGCTGAGCGCGTTCCGAGTAACGCACCTACTAAGACGCCGGAATGGAAATTCGCCGCCGTCGGTCGGGAAATTGCATGACGGGTTTTTGGGTTTGCGACGATACCAATTGCGTAGAATGGCAGCGGCCGATCGCACTAGTGTACGGACGAACCGTATCGCGGACGGCAGGGAGACGCGGAACCATGCATGACAACTCCCCGCGACAGTGTCGGCAATGGCGGATCACGCTGGTGGAACCGGCCGCCGCGCGAGAACTGCCGTTCGTTCGCCGTCCAATCGCCCCTGACGAACAGCCGGGCCCGGACGGCATCCGTCACGGCCTGGTGGCCCGCATTCGCCGCGAAATCGCCGCCGGCACCTACTTAACCGAAGAGCGCTGGCACGCCGCCGAAGAATTGCTCCTCAGCCGCATTTCCTGATCGCGAAGCCGCAAGCGGCTTTCGAGACTCCCGCAACCTCTCGGTAAGCAGCAAGTCCAGTCGTGAAGCCGCCGGCGGCTTTCGCGACTAAAATGGCCACTCCGCTTCGCGCCCTGGAGTTGGCCATGAATCGCCGCGCCTTCCTCGCCGCGGTCCCCGCGGTACTTGCCTTACCCCGGCTCCGCGCGGATAGCTCCGCAAGCATTGCTTCCGTCGTGCGACCGTACGTCGATGCCGGGAACCTCGCCGGCGCCGTCGTACTCGTCGCCGACAAGGACAAAGTGCTTGATCTGGGCACCGTCGGCTACTCGGATCTCGCCGCCAAGACGCCCATGAAAACGGACGCGCTTTTCTGGATCGCGTCAATGTCCAAGCCGATCACGGCGACCGCGCTTATGATCCTGGTGGACGAAGGGAAAGTGAAACTGGACGAGCCGATCGCCCGCTATTTGCCGGAGTTCGGTGGAGCGA
>DATNBQ010000327.1:0-6181 GCA_035571955.1 Urbifossiella sp.
CCGATCGCCACGCAGAGCGGCCAGGGAGACCTTCGCCTTGAATTCGGGGCTGAACTTCCTCGGCTTCGCCATGACGGGATACCTCCTCAGCTATAGGGTATCCCCACTCATCAGAGCGCCCAGTTTTTGGGGCGCAGTACACCCAGACCTGTTCGACGAGATATTTGGCGACGCCGTGAAGGTAGGGTCGAACTTCATCGACGGAGGTCGCTGAGGATTTTGTGAATGCCATCCGTGGCACCAGATTGAGGTTGGGGCGATTGGGGAAGGTGGTTTTGTAGCTGGAGTATATCAGAACGACGAGTTGATCTGCTAACCATGTACTACACCCCCCGTTGGGTCGCGGCTAAAGCCAACTTGACCTCCGTCGCCGCTCCGCTTTACACTCCGCCACCGATTTTCTTCTCTCGGAGTGCCGCGGCATGGGCGAACGCGTTCTCGTTACCGGTGGGCTCGGCTACCTCGGCAGCATCCTCTGCGAACACCTCCTCGATGCCGGCTTCCGCGTCACGGCCTTCGACAACCTTATGTACGGCGCCGGCCAGCAAGGGCTTTACCATCTCTGCGCCAACCCGGACTTCGATTTCATCAAGGGCGATGTCCGCGACGAACCGGCGCTGCGGGCCGCCCTCAAAAGCGCGGATGTGGTGATTCACCTGGCGGCGATCGTCGGGGCGTCGGCGTGCGAACGCGATCCGGCGCTCGCCGAGTCCGTCAACCTCGGCGCCGTGCGGCTCCTCAATCGCCTGCGTTCTCCGCAACAGCTCGTCATCTTTCCCAATACCAACAGTGGCTACGGTGCGACCACCGGCGAATCGTACTGCACCGAGGAAACGCCGCTCGAACCAATCTCGCTGTACGGCCGCACCAAGGTCGATGCGGAGCGAGTGCTACTCGATTCGCCAAATGCAATCGCGCTGCGGCTCGCCACGGTCTTCGGCTTCTCGCCGCGGATGCGCCTCGATTTGCTCGTGAACCACTTCGTCCATGCCGCGGTGAAGGAAGGCTACCTCGTGCTGTTCGAAAAGGATTTCAAGCGGAACTTCGTGCACGTCCGCGACGTCGCCGATTGCATGATGCATGCCATCGCCGAGCGCGGCCGCATGCTCGGCAACGTTTACAATCTCGGTCTCGATACCGCCAATGTTTCCAAGGAGGAACTGGCCCTCCGCGTGAAGCGGCACGTGCCGAACTTCTACATTCACTTCGCCCCGATCGGTCAGGATCCCGACAAGCGCAATTACGTGGTGTCGAGTGCCAAGCTTCGCGGCGTCGGTTTCGAAGCCCGGCGTTCGCTCGACGACGGCATCCGCGAATTGCTCAAGGGTTACCGGATGGAAGGGCGCGGCCTGTTCAAGAATGCGGCGTAAAGGCGTCGCGGGGCGCTGGCCCATCGCTGCACCGCGTCGGCGATTCGATAGCGTCGGGCCTTTTGCTTCTCGGCCAGTTGCATCGCCTGCTGCTGGAAGCCGAGCAGCGCGGTCCACAAGACTGCGGACTCTCCGGGCGGCAATCGTTCCATGTGCGTGAATTGCCGCAGCACTCGCTGATGGTTGGCGAACCAGTTCGTCGATCGCGAGAAGCCGGCATCGCGATGCCGGTAATAAAAGAGGTAATCGGGGACGACGCCGATGCGGTGGCCGGCGTGCACCAATTTCACGTATGCTTCCCAGTCTTCGCAGGAAGTGCCGCGATCGGTTTCGTAGCCGCCCAGTTCGCGAAAGATGGCGGTGCGGAAGATGCCATTGGCGTCGCCGTAAATGTTCCGAATGCAGGAGAGGGCATGCGGGCCGCCGATCGGCCGGCCGGCGTAATGGAAGCGATCCGGCGCCGCGGAATCGCATTCGTCGAACGCCAGGAAATAGCAGGTCATCGCGGCGCAGGCCGGGTTGCGCTCGATCGCGGCGACGAAGCGTTCGACCATGTTCGGGCGAGCAATGTTGTCGGCGTCCATGGGGATTAAGTATTCGCCGCGTGCCTCTTCCAGGCAGCGATTACGGGTCGCGCCGATGCCGGCGTTCGCTTGACGTATAAACCGGAATGTTGGATGCCGCTCCTCCGCTTCATCAATGGCGGCAAGCGATGCTGGATCCGTTGAGCCATCGTCAATGACAATGACTTCGATATTGCGATAAGATTGGCGTTCGAGGCTCTCGAGAGTCGCGGGCAAATAGGCGCCCAGGTTAAAATGCGCGATGCCAACGGTGACCAAAGGATGAGCGACGGATGGGCGTTTGTCAACTGATATGTCAGTGTGGATATGCCAATTGAGATTGCGGATGAAGTGAAGTACCTCCTCGCACTCAGTCGCCTGGCTATCCGCGGATTCAAACGAATCCTTCTCGATATAATCGATGATGAGATCAGCGATATTGGCCGGCCAGGAGCGATTCTGTTCTCGCATTCGCTGACTGCACTGATCGAGGTGAACAATCAGTTCGACATTCTCGAACGCGAGCCCCGCTCGCTTGGCCTGGAGGCAGCGAAAGCCCGACCCGCCGAGAACTCCGAAGTCAATCGCGTCGAAGGCATAATCGCGGTGCAACAGTTCCAGCGTTTGGCGAACGCGGTCGGCGCGATCCGCCGGGCCTTGCTCCTCGATGCTCGCGATGGCTGCGGTCTTGGGTAAACGAATGTCGCCGAGCTGGCGGCACTGCACATTTGGTATGGTCAGGCGCTTTTCGCCGCAATTCAGGACGTGAACTTGCTCGCCGCGCGCTTGCGCCATTACGATTTCTCGACCGGCCCAGGTTGTCAAGCTGCCGCCATCGGCGACGACGAAACAGCGGCGCCGCGGCGAATTCTCTGAAAGCACTGCAACGCCTCCTCGATCACTTCATCGGTGTTGAAGTAACGGTACTGCGCGAGGCGGCCGCAAAAGTGGACGCCGCGCTGCCGCGTTTCGCGCTCGGCCAGTTCCCGATAGCGCTCATACAAGGTTCGGTTCTCTGTTCGGAGTATCGGATAAAACGGTTCGCCCGCGGCGGCCGGAATCTCATAACTGATAACAGTCGACGTATGCCGCTGCCGCGTCGCATGTTTGATTTCCACCGAGCGCGTGTATTCAAAATCGTTGGGATAATTGATCTGGACGCACGGTTGGACATACTCGGCATTGTGAGCGACGAAGTCGAACTTGAGAGAACGATATGGGAGTTTGCCGAGCCGGCAGCCGAAGTATTCGTCGATCGGGCCGCTATATACCGTTGCATGGCGCGGGCGTATCAATTGACGCACTTCGCCGAAATCGCAATCGAGCAGTACGCGGATCTTCCGGTGTTGCAGCATCTTCGCGAAGAGTGCCGTGAAGCCGAGCCGCGGCATCACTTGATAGCGGTGGTCGACATAACGACAGTCGCGGTTCAATCGCACCGGCACCCGGCCACACACTTCCGGCGCCAATTCGCCTGCCGCGCATCCCCATTGCTTGATGGTGTAATTCTTGTAGAAGGCGTCGTACAGTTCGCGGCCGGCGCGGCTCAAGACCACTTCCTCGGAAGTGCGCGGCTGCGCGATTGGAATTCGAAGTTGGTGCAGCAACCGCTCCGCGGAACCGGCATCGAGCGGCCGTCCGAAGAACTGTTCCAGCGTCGCGATGTTGATCGGGAATGGAAGGAGCTTGCCGCGGACGAAGCTGCGGACCTCATAATTGGCCGGAATCCAGTCGGTGAAGCGGCCCAGATACTTTCGGAGAGATTCGTTGTTGGTGCGGAAGTAGTGTGGACCGTAGTTGTGGATCAGGACGCCGCTTTTATGGATCGAATCGTAGCAGTTGCCGGCGATGTGGGGGCGGCGGTCGACGACCAGCACTTTCCAGCCGAGAACGGCGGCGGCGCGTTCGGCCACGACGCAGCCCACCGGCCCCGCGCCGCAGACCAGCAGATCGACGTCGTCCAGCATCCGTGCATTCTCGGTTCGGTCGCTCAGGCTATCCCGGCGTCAGCAGACGTGTCAATGCGAAGCGAAAAACGCCTCGGCCTCGGCGTACGATTCCGGCGTGCCGATGTCGATGAAGCGGCCGCCCGGGAAGCCGAACGCCACCCCGGCCGCGACGAGCTCGGGGAGGATCTCGCGTTCGAGTGAGACGGCACGACCGGCCGGGATGCGTTCGATGATCTCGCGGTCGACCACGTAGACTCCGGCGTTAATCCAGCCCGCTTCGCGGGCGCTATTCTTTTCCTCGAAGCCAACCAACCGCCGGTCATCGCCGCAGTGAACGCGGCCGTAGCGCGAACTGTCGGCGACTCGGGCCAGCGTCAGAGTGACTTGCTCACCGGTCGTTTTGTGGCAGGCGAGCAGACCGGAAATGTCTATTTCGCAATAGGAGTCGCCATTGAGCAGAAGAATGGTCCGCTCGGTGAGGCGCGCCAAGGCGTGGCGAAGGGCGCCGCCGGTGCCGAGTGGTTGATGTTCGACCGAGTATGCGATGGCCATGTCGGCAAACGTGGAACCAATGGCGGCCTGAACCTGATCGGCGGCGTACCCCGTCAGGAGAGTGGTCTGGCGAATGCCGCCGCGGCGCAATTGATCGAGAAGATGCGCGAGGAACGGCCGCCCGGCGACGGGCGCCAGCACCTTGGGCCGGTCGGCGACGACGCCCCGCAGCCGGGTGCCGAGCCCACCAGCCAGGATGGCCGCCGAAACGGGAATGGGCAAAGGCATCATGTTTTCAGTGTACGCAGCGTGTGTTTAGCCGCGACCCAACGGGGAGCGCGAAGTCCCGCGCTCCCCGTTGGGTCGCGGCTAAACAGGTGGCCATTGCATTCGTACAACAACTCTCCCGATTTCCACCGCGAGGAGCCGGTTCGCCATGCCCGCCGATCCCTGGTTTCAGTCGTTGTTCGCCGACCGCATCGGCGGAGCTAATTACGGCAAAGGCACCGAGATTTACAAGTTCGAGAAGATCAAGCGGGCCAAGCGCAAGGCCCTGGCCGAGCACCCCGAACGGAAGTTGCTCGATTTCGGCATCGGCGAAAACGACGACATGGCCGACGAAAGCGTGCGAGCGGCCCTGGCCCGCGAAGCGAACAAAGTCGAGAATCGCGGCTACGCCGACAACGGCATCCAGAACTACAAGGAAGCCGCCGCCGAGTTCATGCACCGCCAGTTCGGCGTCGCCCTCGATCCGGTGACAGAGGTGTGTCACTGCATCGGCTCGAAGCCCGCCTACGCCATGTTGCCGGCCTGCTTCATCAATCCCGGCGACATCACGCTCATGACCGTTCCCGGCTACCCCGTCGCCGGAACCTGGACGCGCTACCTCGGCGGCGAAGTCGTGAAGCTGCCGCTCCTCGAACGGAATGGCTACTACCCGGACCTGGACGGCCTTCCCGCGGATGTCAAAAAGCGAGCCAAATTGCTGGTCATCAACTATCCGAACTCGCCGACCGGGGCCGTCGCCACCCGCGAATTCTTCAAGAAGGTCATCGATTTCGCCCACAAACATCAAGTCATCATCGTGCAGGACGCCGCGCATATTCTGCTCAGTTACCGCGGCGAACCGCTCAGTTTCCTGCAGGTGGACGGCGCCAAGGAAGTCGGCGTCGAGGTGCACTCGATGTCCAAGGGGTTCAACATGATCGGCTGGCGGCTCGGCTTCGTCGGCGGCCACCCGAAGATCGTGCAGGCCTACGCCGATGTGAAGGACAACTCCGATAGCGGGCAGTTCATGGCGATCCAGAACGCGGCGGCGGCGGCTCTGCGGACCCCGGCGATTCCCGTCGCGATTCGAGCGAAGTACCAGCGGCGGTTGGAGAAACTGGTCGCGGCCTTGCAGCAAGTCGGTTTCCGCTGCGCGATGCCCGGCGGCACCTATTTCCTCTATGCCAAGGCGCCGACTGGCGCCGCCGGTCGAAGTTTCGCCAATGCCGAGGAAGCGAGCCAGTATCTGATCCACGAGCAGAGCGTTTGCTGCGTGCCGTGGGACGATGCGGGCGCTTATTTGCGCTTCAGCGCGACGTACATCGCCAAGGACGAAGCCGAGGAAGACGCTTTGATGGCCGAGACGGTGGCCCGGTTGAAGGGAATGACGCTCAAGTTCGGGGTAAGCGTCACATAAGTTGCTGAACGGACATCCTCAAGCAGCCAATTGCCAGAATGCTTCCCATTGGCCAGGTTCGCTGCGGTACAACGCGCGAACGTGACAGACGGCATGGGCTCCTGCTTCGCTCCAGCGCATCCC
>DATNBQ010000328.1:0-2119 GCA_035571955.1 Urbifossiella sp.
GGCCGATCTTGCCGCTGCCGGAATCGCAGCAACAAGAGGATTACCCGGCGGACATGCGCGGCCAGGTGGCGATCGCCGCCGATGCCCCACTGGGGCCGCGACGCGGCTGGCTTGCTACTTCCCAGGGCGGCGCCGGCGGGCTCGTCTTCGTCGTCGGCGAGCTTCCCGAGGCGATCGAGGCCGAAGCCGATGGCGATGCGATTCCGCAGGCCGTCCGCCTGCCGATTACGGCCAACGGCCGCATCTTCCCGCGCGACGACATCGACCTGTGGGAATTCGAAGCGAACGCCGGGCAAACCGTCACGGCGCTGCTCGTGGCGAAGTCGCTGCATTCGCCGCTCGCGCCGAAGCTCGATGTGCTCGATGCGAACGGCCGCGTGCTCGCCGAAACGATGACGTACCCCGTGCCCGGCGCGGACGAGTCGGTGCGCTTCACGGCGCCGGCGAATGGGCGCTACCGCATCCGCGTGACGGACGCCAAGGCCCAGGGCGGCCAGGCCTACGTTTACCGCCTCACCATCACCACGGCCGCAGTGCCGGCCTATGAATTCCCGCTCAAAGTTCCGGCCGATGGCTTGAAGGACGCGTTCGATCCTTCAAAAACCGCCGTGGCCCCGGTCGCACTGAATGGCCGAGTGAGCAAGCAGGGCAAAGCCAGCGAGTGGCAGATCGCACTGAAGAAAGGCGTCAAGTATTCGTTCGATTTGCAGGCACGGCGGTTCGGTTCGCCGCTGTGCGGCCTGGTGGCTGTATGGGACGCCGGCGGCAAGGAAGTCGTTCGCGGCGAAGCCGGCGATCCGACCCAGGATCCGTCGTTCGCATTCCAGCCGCCGGCCGATGGCGCCTACACGGTCCGCGTGACCGAGCGGTTCCGGAGCCGCGGCGGCCCGAACTTCGTCTATCGGCTCCGTATCGCCGATGCCTTCCTCGCGGCACCGGGATTCAAACTCACCGTCCCCGCTGCGAATCGGCAACCGCGCGAATCGACTCCCGATGCTCTCTCCCTGCTTCGCGGCAAGTCCGTCACTGTCCGCGTGAACCTCGAGCGCGTCGGCACCTTCGCGGGACCCGTAGAAGTTACTGCCGCCAATTTGCCGCCGGGCGTGACTTGCAAACCGATCACCATTGCCGCGAACCAAACATCGGGGACGTTAACCCTCCAGGCCGGAAAGGATGCCAGGCTGGCGAACGTGCCGATCGCCATTCTCGGAGCCGCGAGCGTCGGCAATCCCCATGCCGCACTGCTCGGCGCTGGAAGCCTGATTCCCAAGGCCATGCGCGCCGCCGCTGTCACGGCCGGCAACTCCCTGCTGCCCGAATCGAGCGTCTTCTATCTCACGGTCGGCCTGGCGACGCCGTTCAAGATCGTGGACGAGTACGTGATGACATCGGCGCCGCGCGGCGAAATCTATCGCCGCAAGTACCGAATCGAGCGCGAAGCTGGGTTCACCGGCCCGATTGAAGTTCGCCTCGCCGACCGGCAAGCGCGGCATCTGCAAGGCGTGACCGGACCGAAGCTGATCGTGCCCGCGGGGCAAAGCACCTTCGAGTACCCGGCCACGTTGCCGCCGTGGATGGAACTCGGCCGAACCTGCCGCGTCTGCATCATGGCCGTTGGCAAGGTGAAGGACGCCGAGGGCACCGAGCATTCCGTCAGCTTCAGCGACGTGGGACAGAACCAGCAGATGATCGTGGTGGTCGGCCCCGGCCGGCTCGACGTATCCGTGGACAAGCGGACGGTGTTGTGCGAACCGGGAAAGACCGTCCGGGTGCCGGTGAAGGTAATTCGCGCCCGCGAACTCGCGGGACCAGTTCTCGTCAGCGCCGCGGTTCCCGAGCACTGGAAGGGCGTGCGCATTGCCCCGACCACGATTCCCGCCGACCGCAGTAGTGGCGAACTGGCGGTGACCTTCGACCGCGATTGCGGCCCGTTCAACATGCCGCTAACCATACGAGCGACGCTCATGACCCCCACCACGCCAATCGTCGCGGAGGCGAAGCTGGAAATCGTGAAGTAAGATTAGCTGCGACCCAGCGGGGAGCGCGGAAAAGCAAGCCCACGACGGACGCGCCAGATTTGAACCGCACACATCAACATTAAGAAAGCAATTAACCCGCG
>DATNBQ010000329.1:0-4132 GCA_035571955.1 Urbifossiella sp.
CACCGAGCAGCGTCTCCGCGACCCGGAATCGCCGTTTTACAAACCGGGCGCCGTCGCGGTCCTAATGAACGGGAGCGGCCCCGGCGATACCGCGATCGGTTCCATTCTTTCCGTCGCGGATGATGGCGTGATTGCCGCGGAAGAAGGCACCGTACTGGAGAGCATCAGCGTCCGCGTTGTGGCCGAGCTCTGCGCTGCGATCGGCATTCCGTTTCGCCGGCGGCCGCTGGACTCCGTAGCCGAGAACGAAGACGCGATCAAGGAAGTGCTGCTCGCGGGGACGGGCTTCTGCCTGGCCGGTGTTCGCGAGTTCGCTTCGGGTAAGCAATCGCGCCGCTATCCTTGGCCCGGCCCCGTTTACCAGAAGTTGCTCGCCGCCTGGTCCGAACTCGTCGGCGTCGACATCGCCCAGCAATTCCTCGACGGCGCTAATGCTAATAGGTAACGAGGCTGTACGATTCGTACCCCTGTAGAAGGGTACGGCCCTTCAAGAAGCCGAGTTCAAGAAGAAACGCACAGCCGACGACGCTGCCGCCGGCCTGCTCGATCAGTTTGCAGGCCGCGGCCATGGTGCCGCCCGTCGCCAGCACGTCGTCCACTAACAGCACTCGCGCACCGGTCTTGACGCCATCCACGTGCATGTGCAGTTCGGCCGAACCGTATTCCAGGTCGTATTTGAAACTGTGGGTGCGGTACGGGAGCTTGCCCGGCTTGCGGAGCGGGACGAGCGGCTTGCGAAGTTCGAGCGCGAGCGGGGCGGCGAACAGGAAGCCGCGGGCCTCGGCGGCGGCGATCGCGTCGATCGGCCGCGTCGCGAAGTGGGCCGCCAACCGGGCGCAAGCGAACCCGAATGCCGCCGGATCGGCCAGCAACGGCGTGATGTCCTTGAAGACGACGCCGGCTTTCGGAAAATCGGGAATGTCGCGGATGTACTGGCGCAGGTCCATGTGCGGCGTGCCGGAAGTTTGCGGAATCGAGTCGCGTTATCTTAAGCCGGGTGCGAGAGAAAAACAGCCATGAGCCTCAGCATTCGCCGCGCGACGGCCTCGGATGAAGACACACTGGTCGCGTTCAATGCCGCCCTGGCCTGGGAGAGCGAGGGGAAGCGCCTCGACCCGTCGGTGCTGCGGGCCGGCGTTCGCGCCGCCTTCGCCGACCCGGCCAAGGGCTTCTACGTCGTCGCCGAAAGCGAAGGAATCATCGTCGGCCAGTCCGCCATCACCTACGAATGGAGCGATTGGCGCAACGGCTGGTACTGGTGGATACAGAGCGTGTACGTGAAGGAAGAGGCCCGGCGGCAAGGCGTCTTTCGCGCGATCTATCGGCATCTGGAAGCCGAGGCGGCCGCCGACCCCGGCGTCATCGGCATTCGCCTGTACGTCGAACGAGAGAACGCGAAGGCCCGGGCGACCTACCGGACGCTGGGCCTGGAAGAGGAATCGTACTTATTGATGGGTAAGTATCCGCTGCCGGGCCGCGACAGCCACGTGGGTCACTCCGGATAGCGGAGCTTGCGGTCGGGGTCGGCGAAGCGCGCATAGAGCAAACCGCTTCCCTTCACGAGTATCGCCACGGTGTGCTTCCCCTTGGTGAACGCCACGTCGAACGCGGCCTGATCCGGTTGGACGTCCTTGCCAGTCCCCTTGCCGCTGCCGATCGGTTTGCCGTCGATCCGCACTTCGAAGTCCGCCGAGGAACCGATCAAGAGTTTCGTCTTCATGTCCTCCGGCGACTCGAATTCCGCTTCGATGGTGGTTCCCTGCTTCGATTGGGAAACGACAATTCGCCCCGGCACGCCGACGGCCTGCTTCTTGCCGTTCACGCTGACGTTCGTCAGGAACGGGTTGGCCATCGCATAACGAACGAGGTCGCGGAAGTCCTGCGGGCTCAGGTTGTAACCCAGCCCCTCGGGCATCAGCGACTTCTCGACGGTCTGTAGCGGCCCCTCCAAGTCCGCCCTGGCGATCTTCTTCACGACGCCGTTTTCTTGCTTCAGGCTGACGAACTTGTCGTCCTCCTCGGCGAGGACGCCCTGCTGCACGGTGCCGTCTTGGAGCCGGGCAATGCGCAAGAAGTACGGCGCCCCGATCACGCGGTTGGGGTCGATGACGTTGACGAGAATGTATTCGATGTCGCGGGCGGCGCCGTCGAGGGCCGGGCCGACGTCCGGGCCTTTGCCGTCGAACTTGTGGCATTTGCCGCAAGTATTCTCGAAGACGATCTTGCCGCGGGCAAACGAACCGGGCGCCGCGGCCAGCGAGGCCCGCGTCTTGTCGATGGTCGCGGCCAGTTCCTTCGGCGTCGGCCGCGTGCGGCCCCAGGCTTTCTCGATCAGCTTGTTCAGTTCGCCGTCGCGGAACGCCTGGATGCGGAGAATCGTGTTATCCGTGACGGCGGTGCGATCGATCTTCTTCGCGGCCATTGCCTGGAGCAGCGCCCGCGCCCATTCTTTGCGCGAAGACAAAGTATTGACGACTTCGCCGCGGAGTTCCTTGGGCAGGTCTTTCCACGAAGCGAGCAGGGCGGTGGGAATTCGCGGATCGGTGAACGCGGCCAGCGCCCGCACGGCCTCGGCCCGGACCGTGTTCACGTGTTCGGAGGCCGCCATCTTCAGCAGCACGGGCAAGCCCTCGGCCGGCTTGAGCAAGCCGATTTGCCGCACGGCCTCGATGCGCACCTCACGCCGGAGGTCGGGATCGGCGGCCATGAGAATCGCGCGCTTGACGGCGGCGGGATCGCGAAAGCTGACCGCCAGCCGGTCCACGAGATGGATGAGTTTTGGCTCCTTGCGCAGCTCGGATTCGAGCGACTTCCAGCCCGCGGGAGCGTTCACCGTTTGCCCGGTCAGGGCAGTGGCCAGGCCGCCGAGGGCGCGTTCGCGGCTCGGCGTGTCTTTCAGTTTCGCGACGAACCCGAGGCAAAGTTGAAGATCGTCGGCTTTGCCGGTGGCAACGAGCCGCCGCATGACCTTGGGCACGATGGAATCGCGCACGAACGGATTGTTCGGCGCCTGCTCGGCAAGCCACGTGAGTTCGGCCGCCACTGACCGCACGGGCGAGCCGGCACCGTCAGGTGCCGGAGTCTTCGTTTTCGGCTCCGGCGACGTACGTCGCCGCCTCGCCAGGTTTTTTTCATACGCGAGCCAGACGAGTTGCGGGATCACGGGGTCGGTCGCGTCTTCCTTGTGCGACAGGAGCGCGTGGAGCATTGGAGTGATGTCGTATTCTTTCGCCATCCAGATAGCGGTTGAAGCAAGCTCTCGCCGAATGGAAGGGTTAGTCTCCTTCTCACACCATTGGATCAGCTTGTCGAGAGCTGCTTCTCCACGATCTAGTTGACCCAAACCGACCCGAATAGAGAAGGCAACTCTAGCCGAATCATCGGTAATCCATTTCCCTTGTTGAACATCGTGGCCGAGCTTCCCACGCTCCCGTTCCCAGAGGAGTTTCAACGCCATTCGGGCATGGTAAGGCTCTCCTGAAACCGCCATCTTTGCCAACTCCACATCGGACTTCTTCCCCAAGTCCTCCGCCTTCTTCGGTTGCGTGCCCTTCAATTGAATCCGGTACACGCGCCCTTTTACATAATCCCAGTCGTCGGGGTTCGTTTGATGGCAGGGGTTCTGGTCGTGCCAATCGATGAGGTAAATGTCCCCCAGCGGGCCCCATTTCATGTTGATGGGGCGGAAGTTCTTGTCGCCGCTCTGCAGGAAGTCGTCGGCGCGGCTGGCCGTGAAGGTGCTGCCATTTGGCTTGAGGACGTTCCGCTTGATCGAGCAACCGTGGATCGAGCCGAAGATCACGCTGTTGCGGTATTTCTCCGGGATGTGCGGCGTGTCGAGCGAGATGAGCCCGGCGTGGGCCCAGCCGCTTTCCTTGTGAAACGTGTGGTCGCAGATTTCGTTCAGGTAGCCGTAGGCGTACGGGTTGAAGCTGGCCCCCGCCTGGCGTTTATAAATGCCGCCGGGCACGATGTGAAACAGGTGCGGAATCACGCAACAGCAGAGGATGAACTGGCCGTCGGTGTTCCGCCAGTCCATGCCCCACGGGTTCGACGTCCCCTCGGCGAAGATCTCGAACGTCTTCATCCGCGGGTGGTACCGCCACACCGCGGCGTTCATCCGCACCTCGGG
>DATNBQ010000330.1:0-2851 GCA_035571955.1 Urbifossiella sp.
GCGATCGAGCAGCGAGTCGCCGAGGGGGCGTTCGTAAAGGATCGACTCGACTGAAAGACCGGGGAGATCGTCCGGGGCCAGCGAGTTGCCGAAGGCGTTGCCGAAGCCGCCGACGCTGTACGAGGCGTTTTTGCCGGCTTCCGCGGTGCGCAACAGCGCGCGGGGCCCGGCCGAACCAAGGCAACCCGCCATGGCCGCGCACGCCAGCATCGCCCACGCCCCCGCTGCCCGGCGCATGACCGCCCCCACTCTCGGATTCTCGCGAGATCGGGGAAATAGCGAGGCCCGGCAACCGCGTCAAGCGATGCTAACTTTTTTCCGCGGTAACCCTCATGCGCCAACAATCCTTGGAGTCGAAGATCGTCGGGCACAGCCCGACCTACGAGGCACCGTGTAGGTCGGGCTGTGCCCGACATCCACCTGTTGAAACACCAAGAATCGTTGGCACTTCCGGTAAGCGTCGCCACCCGATCAAGACTTCAAACGCAATCAGCGGTAGGAGCCAACTGCACCACGCCGCGAGGATATACGCGGTCTCGGGGTCGGGAACGCCGATGAGGCCCGCCGTGCCGGAGATCAGGCGGAGAACGACCGCGGAGCAAATCAGCAGGTACGAGCGGATCATCCACCGGCCGTGGGCGGCGAAGCGGCGTTGCCGCGCCGCGATGACGCCGGCGATCGCACAGCCGGCCGTCGCGATGGCGAGCGCAAAGAAGCTGAGCCCCGCCGGCCAACCGCCGAACGCATGCCGCGCCATCACCATGCCGCTCGGAAGCACAAGGAACAGAAGAATGACAACATAAAGCCATCCCAACCACCGGTGCCGAGTACCGAATCGCTGGCGCACGGAATCGCTGAGGAGGATCAAACCGAACACGAGCACGAACGGCGCGGCGCCAATGTGGAAGTAGAACGCGACCTTGTAAGTGCCGATAAACGTCCTCTCTCGGCCCCGCAAGAAGAGCGACTCGAAGTTGGCCGGGAAGTAATCGGGATAATTGGCAAGAATCGTGGCCAGCACTCGTAGAACCAAGGCCGCCGCGAGCCAGCGCAAGATCGACGTCAACGTTGCGGATCGCACGGCGAAGCTCACTGTTCGGGCTCGAACTTATCCCCGCCGGCAATGGTGATCCCGGCCGCGAAGTTGGAGCCTTTCGAAGCGCGAAGAGAAAGGCAGGCGCCGTCGGCCATCGCAACGAGAGCGACCCCAGAATGCACCTCGAAGGGCGTCGGGTCATTGCCGAGCGATCCGGCCACCGACCAGCGAACGGTCGACGGTCCGCCGCGGGCCCACGGGCCAATGTCGCTGCGCACCTCCATCAGGGCGATCGTGTTCGACGTACCGTCTTCGATCATCTTGAAAGTGGTGAGGCGGTCGTAGCCCATGAAGCCATTGCCCGACGCGCCCGCCGACCGCTCGGCGGCATCGAGCCCGATCCCGGATAACGCGACGTACGATGTCACCCAATCCCTTTCCGCCGAATACTGACTGGGACAAAGGAGCGCTCGGATTCGGGCTCGCCCCGGCGATTGGTTCCCCGCGTATCCCTGCTTGAGATCGAATTGCCGATAGCGGTCTTGCTCCTCCAGATAGGGCAGCACCGCGACGATCCAACTGAGGCGTTCTTCAGCGGTTGAGCCGGGCCCGGAACAACCGGATGGGAAGTGCCCCCGCGGGCGCGAATCGGGAGCCGGCATCTCCATGGATTCATAAGTGTGCAATGCCCACATCAGTTGCTTCAGATTGCTCATGCATTGCATGCGGATGGGCGCCTCCCGCACACGGCGAATGGAAGGCAACAGTAAGCCCGCCAGGATCGCTAGGATGGCAAGGATGACGAGCAATTCGTAAAGAGTGAATCCCCTGCGGGTCGCTCGCGACATGATTGTTCTCCCATCCCATCGACGGCGCTCGCAGCGGACTATTTCATTGGCCAAGTTCGACATTGGTCATTTCACATTCACTGCGACCGGTGCGCTCCAGTGCCCGCACCGGCCGGTGGCGTCGCGCCAACGAGCGCGGACGCGGTACTCGCCCGGTGCCTTGATGACATCCCTCGGAATCTCCACCGAGCGGCCGGATTCCACATTCCTTCGCCAGAGTTCGTCGAGTTCGTAGCGGCCGCGCTGGCCGACGGGTGCGACCCTCCATTCCAAGAACGCTGGCCTGGCACCAGCGGGCGACGCAAACGCCGATGCTTCGAAGCGGAGATTGTTGCCGGGTCGTCCGACAGTCGGCCGAGAGGGAATCTTTTCGTCCCTGGCCTCCAGGGCGAGATAGCCCCAGCCGTAGCCGCGCTGGTCGCCGTCGTTCACGGCGTAGTTCTTTACCGGCCGCGAGTCCGTGCAGAAATCGACGATGTACTTTTGGAAGCCGGCGAAGTCGGCGGTCGCGAGGGTCCGCCGGAACGGCCCGCCGAAGTAACCGGCATTCGCGGGATTGAGAAAGTACGCGCCCTTCGGGTTGATCCGCGGGTGGAAGTTCCAGCGCGCCTCATCCAGCCGGGGCCAATCGACGTCATATTTCTTCGGCGTCAACGCCGCGCCGAGGTCTGCTGCCAGTTGCCCGACCTGTCCGCCGCGCGCGGAGCTGTCGGCGGCGAACAGGTCGAGGATTTCCCGCGCACGGTTCCGGTACTCCCGCGCGATCACCGGATGCTCCAGGCACCGGATCGCGTCGATGTGGCCAGGTTGGTGGTGACGGGGGACGAACATCATGTCGAGGTCCCACGGGATCGGCGCCCAGTGGCCGTCAGGGCGGCGGTAGTAGCCGTGGTTGCCGTCGGGCCGCAGGTCGACGTTGCCGAGGAGGCGGTTCATGGCGTGGAAGCTGAAGTACGCCGGCAGGTCG
>DATNBQ010000331.1:0-13848 GCA_035571955.1 Urbifossiella sp.
AATTGACTCCGATCATCGACAAGATCGCCGACCAGTTCGCTGGCAAGGTGAAGGTCGGCAAACTGAACGTGGACGAGAACCCGCAAGTCGCCGTGAAGTACGACGTGATGACGATCCCGCGAGTGCTGTTCTTCAAGGGAAGCGACACGCCCGTTCACCAGGAGATCGGCGTCCTGCCTGAGGCGGAGATCGCCAAGTTAATTGCGAAGTACGCGTGACGAATGTTTCGCCGCGACCTGACGGGGAGCGCGAGATTCGCGTTCCCCGTTGCCATTTCCCCCTACCGCGGAGGGGCGTCGCGGGGTAAAGTTTCCTTATCGTTCCTCCGCGAGTCGACCCGCCATGACGCGCTTCCTGGCCGCTCTATTGCTCGTAGGCCCGGCCATCGCCCGAGCCGAAGAAACTCCGGCGCCAACGCAGAAACCCGCCGAGACGCCGGCCGCCGCCAAGATGCCGCTGTCGAACCTCGCCCCGGCCAAGCCGATGCCCGGCGCCTGCCTGCTCCACTACGGCGTCGGCACCGCCAATCCCGAGTGTCAGGCCTTCGTCGATCAGGGCCTCGGCATGTACTATTCGTACGTTTACATCGAAGCCGTTCGCCGCTTCGAAACGGCCCTTCGCCACGATCCCGAATGTGCCTACGCCTGGTTGATGCTGTCGCGGTCCTTCGAAAAGTGGGGGCGCGGGGCGGCGGCGCCGAAACTCGGCGGGCTGCAAGCCGTGCTCGGCGGCCCGGGAATCGCATCGCTTCCCGAACGCAGGACTCGTTCGCCCATCGATTACTCACTGGAGATGGCTCGCAAGCTGATGCCCCGGGCCAGCGACCGCGAGCAACTCTTGATCCGCTCGCGGCTGCAGGAAAAAGGGATGTGGCCGAACACCGCCCCGGATCAACGCCGCAAGGCCGCCGCGGCTACGCTCGACGAACTACTCACCCTTTACGACGACGACCAGGAAGGATGGTACTGGCGGGCGCAACTCGCGGAGGGGCCGAACGGCAAGATTCCGTTTTATAAAGCCCTGCTCCGCGTGAACCCCGTGCATCCAGGCGCCAATCACGAACTGGTGCACTTTTACGAGAACATCAAGCGGCCGGCGCTTGGTTGGCCGTACGCCGAAGGGTACATCAAATCGTCGCCAGGCATTCCGCACGCGCTGCACATGCAGGCCCACCTGGCGATGCGGATCGGCAAATGGGGCCCGACCACGGACTGGTCGGCGCGGGCCGTGCAACTCCACAAGAGCTATCAGGCTTACCAGGGCGTCACGACGACCGAGGATTACCAGTTCGTGCATCACATGGAAACGCTGACGCGGGCACTGGTGCACGACGGCCGCTTCGCCGAGGCTGAGGCCATTAAGCGCGAGTGCGACGCGAAGTACAAGTATTCGTTCCGGCCGGAGTGGTTCCGCATGGCTTTGGGCGAAGGCGACTGGGATGGGGCGCGGAAGCTCGTCGAGCAGTTCCGCAAGTCCGACAAGGCGAATGGGGCCTACCACGCGGCTCTGCTTTTCCTGGAGAAGGGCGACACCGAGCGGGCCGGCGCCGAGATCGACGTGCTTCGCCAGGTGAAGCAAGGCAAGCGCGCCAGCGCGAATGAACGCCGCCTCTGGGAAGTGCAAGGCCGCTACTTGTGCCAGACCGGCAACGGCGACGCCGGCCTGAAGCTGCTCAAGAAGTGCGTCAATGCCGTCAAGAACGACTACTTCCAGCATCAATGGGGGAACGGCGCCGTGACGATGGAGCAGTGGGGCACGGGGGCCTTGGAGTGCGGCAACGCCGCCGAGGCCGAGGAAGCGTTTCTCGAGGCACTGGCTCACGACACCGGCAGCGTTCGCGGCGCGCTCGGCCTGTGGGCGCTATGCGAACGGCTCGGCCGCACCGAGGAAGCCGACCGCTACTTGAAGCTAGCCCACCGTTGTTGGGTCAAGGCGGACGCCAAGGACTTCGACCGCTTGAAAAACGGTTTCGCCGCCAAGGCCGGCAAGCTCGGCTCCCGGGCCGCCATCGCGAAGTGAAAATCCTCTAAATCGAGCCGCGACCGTCAGGGAGCGAAATCAGTACCGACCGCTCCCTGACGGTCGCGGCTCGGAAGAACGGTACACCATGTTCGCATTCACACTCGCATTCACGCTTGCAGTTGCACCCGAGCCCTGCGTTTCCGGCGTGCCGGTTGGCAAGCGGCCGAGCCCGTACAGTTTCCTCATTGCCACCGGACCGCAGCGCGGCCAACAGACGTGCTACATCTGCGAACAGCACGAGGGCGGCAAGCCGGCGGCCGTCGTCTTCGCGAAATCGCTTTCCGATCCGCTCGCCAAATTGATGGCCAAGCTGGAGGCCGCCCGACCTGCCAGGAACGACCCTGGCTACAAGACCTGGCTCACGCACACGACCGCAACCGCGGACCTCGATTCGCTCGCGAAATGGGCGCAAGACAAAGGGCTCAAGGGCGTTCCCGTCGGGGCATATGAAGACCCGGACGGCCCGCCGGCATACAAACTCAACAAGGATGCCGACGTCACCGTCATGCTGTTCGTCAAGGAAAAGGTGGTGGCCAACTTCGCCTTTCGGGCCGGCGAACTGAACGACGCCGCCATCGAGAAGGTTCTCAAGGCCATGCCGTTAGTCATTGGTCAATAGTCATTGGTCCATAGTTCATTGTCCGGACCAATAACTGTGGACAATCACCAATGACTATGGACCATTGACCAATGACTATGGACCTGATCAACTCACTTCGCGATAGCGGTCTTTACTCGCCCGAAGAAATCGCTTCCCTCGAGGAAGAACTGAAAGGCATCGCCGGAGGTTCGCAAGAACAGATGCAGGCCCTCATCGAGCGCGAACGCATCACGGCATACCAGCTGCGCAAAGTCGTCAATGGCCGCTCCGCAGACTTGTTGATTGGGCCCTACGTAGTGCAGGACAAACTCGGCGAAGGGGGGATGGGCAAAGTTTTTCGCGCCCTTCACAAGCACGATGGCCGCGAAGTGGCCCTGAAAGTCGTCCGCGAACACTTGCTCGCCAAGCCGACGGCCCGCGGCCGCTACGAACGTGAAGTTCAGACCGCCCTCACGCTCTCGCATCCCAACATTATCCACGTCGCCAGCGCCGGCAGCACCGACGGCCGTTACTTCATCGAAATGGAATTCATCGACGGCCTCGATCTGTCGCGCATTGTCCAGCGCTACGGTGTACTGCCCATTTCGGAGGCGTGCGAATACGCTCGCCAGGCGGCTCTCGGCTTGCACCATGCCCACGAGCTCGGCTTCGTCCACCGCGACGTCAAGCCGTCGAACATAATGGTCGGCGGCTCGCGGCACATCCCGGCGGCTAAGGAACCGGCCTGGGTGAAAGTGCTCGACATGGGCCTGGTGCGGATGATCGGTTACGACGACGAAGAGCGCGGCCTGACCCGCGACGGCACCGTGGTCGGCACGCCCGATTACATGGCCCCGGAGCAGGCGAAGAACTCGCGTGTGGTGGACGGCCGGGCGGATTTGTACAGCCTGGGGGCGACGTTCTACTTCATGCTCTCGGGCAAGCCGCCGTTCCCGGACGGCACGGCTCTGGACAAAATCATTCGCCACGTCGATCACCTGCCGCCGCCGCTCGAATCGCTCCGCCCCGACGCGCCGCGGGAATTGGTTCAAATCGTGGACCGGTTGATGGCGAAGAATCCGGACCAGCGCTTCGACACGGCGCTCGATCTCGCGGAGGCCTTGAAGCCGTTGACCTACTTCGCGACGGATCGGCTTGCCAGCGAGGAATACGCGAAGAAACTGTCCGGGACGATTTTGCAACCCGCCGACATGGAGACGTTGGCCGCAACGGACGCGACTGAGTCCGTGCAGGAGGGAGCCGGCGAAAAGCTCGCCCTGGGAGGATGGCGTTCCTGGAGCACCGGCACGGTCGTGGGGATAGTTATCGTGACGATCCTCGCGCTGATCATCCTCGCGCTGGTGGCCCGCGTCGCGTTCGGCTGAGACTTGAAGTGCGACTAATTCGCCCAGACAATGAACGGATGGATGGCTTTTCTAGGTGTACCCATGTCAACTGTCGTCGAACTCAATCGGGACCGCACGCGGTTGGCCTACGACCGCGCCGCCGACCGCTACCTCCAGTCGTTGCCCCTGGAGCACTTCATGGAATCGACGGACCAATCCACGCAATGCGCCATTACGGTTGAAAGCCTCGAACTCGTCGCGGCAATCCGCCCCGAGTTCCAGGTCTTCAGTGAATTGCTGGTTCTCTATCCGGTGGCGGGCGAAGATGAGAGCCGCCCGGCCGGCGTGGTTCCCGACAGCATGGTCGTCCTCTGGCCGACGCCGCTAGCTCCGCTGCGATCATTCAACACGCCGCTTCAGCAGGCCCGCCCCACGCTCGTTCTGGAATACGCGGCGCCGAGCAATCCGCGCAAGGATTACGAAGACAATCGCAAGAAGTACGAGAGCGATTTGAAGGTGCCGTATTACTTGATCTTCGAACCCGAGAAGCAGAAGCTAACCGTGTTGCAATTGGAGCGCGGCCGCTATGTCGCGGTGAAGCCGAACGACGCGGGACGGCTGGCCATACCCGATTTGGAACTGGAAGCGGCCATCGTGGACCGCTGGGTCCGCTTCTGGTATCAAGGGAAACGGCTGCCTCTGCCTGGTGAAATGCAGTCGCAACTGAAGGCGAAGGACGATCAACTAGCGGCGTCGCGGGCCGAGGTGCAGGAATCGCGCAAGGCCGAGCGTGAAGCCGTGGCCCGCGCAGCGGCCGCCGATGCCGAGATCGCCCGCCTCCGGGATGAACTCAAGAAGGCGAAGCATTCCGGCTGACGATATTCAAGCCGCTTCGCTGCGGGGAATCATGGGCGGCAAGAAGAGCCAACCGCTCGGCCGCGGGAATTGACCGGGGCCGATCGGCCCATCCGGCGTTCCTTCCCACTGGTGTTCGCGAACGGCTTGGAGCACGCGTTCGGCCAGTTCCAGTGCGTCGCGGCCGTCTTCGCCCGGCACCCGCGGCCGCCGCCCCAATCGCACGCAATCCACGAAGTGGCGCAGCTCCGACGTCAACTGGTCATGCTTGCGATCGCCGTCGAGGTGGAGCACGTCGAGGTAGCGGCCGAACAGTTCTTCCTTGATGCGGGCTCGCGCGGCGGCGTCCATCCGGTCGACGCGGATGCCGTGGCGGCGGACCTCCTCCCCCGGTTGCACCAGCGTCAGCTTGCGGCAGACGAAATCGATGCCCGCATAGCCTTCCGGCGCCCAGATGCGCAAGCGCCGCTTCGGCCGCTGGCTGATGCGGCTGGCCGTGACGTGGGCAATGCAGCCGTTCTCGAACTCGAGGCGGGCATTCACCATGTCTTCGTGGCCGCCGAACACGGCGACGCCGACCGCCGACACGTGCCGCACCGGCCCGCCGATCAAGGCGAGCAACAGATCGAGGTCGTGGATCATCAAGTCGAGGACGGCGCCGATGTCGGTGCTGCGGCCGGTGAAGGGGCCGTGGCGTTCGGCTTCGACAAACTTGGGGCGAATGGGCCGCCGCGCCAGTTCTTCAAAGGCGGGGTTGAAGCGTTCGATGTGGCCGACCTGCAAGGGAACGCCGGCTTTCTCCGCGAGATCGATGAGGTCGTTGGCCTCGGCCAGCGTGCGGCACACCGGCTTCTCCACGAGCACCGGCACAGAGGCTTTCAGGAACGCCGAGGCGACGTGGTGGTGAAAGAGAGTCGGGGTGACGACGGTCGCGGCATCCACGCGATCGAGGAGCGGTTCGAAGCGATCGTAAGCGGTGGTGCCGAGGCGGGCGGCCACGTCGCGGGCTTGCAGCGCGTTGGCATCGACCACGCCGACCAGGTCCACGTCCGGCAAGCCGGAAAGGATGCGCGCGTGGTGCTGCCCCAGGTGCCCGACGCCGATTACTGCCAGCCGCATTCGCGTCATTCCACCCTCAAACAAACTTTGAATCTAACCACAGAGGCACAGAGACACAGAGAGGAACCAGAAAAATCTTTTCATTCTTCTCTCTCATTCTTCTCTGTGTCTCTGTGCCTCTGTGGTTAGTCCTTCTTCCGCTGTATCAAGCTGCGGCGCGCAATGGTTGGGCCGCGGCCACGAGCCGACGGGCCAGTTCGGCATTCAGCGCGTGCCCGGAGCGGTACGCGACCAGGTGGCCGGCGAGGTCGAAGCCGCACATGGCGATGTCGCCGAGCAGGTCGAGCACCTTGTGGCGGGCCGGTTCGTCCGCGAAGCGCAGGCGATTGCGGATTGGGCCGCGAGCGCCGAATACCAGTACCTCCGATTCGCTCAGGTGCGGCGCGACGCCCTTGGCCCGCAAAGCTTTCGCTTCCACCTCGGTGACGAACGTGCGGCACCGCGCGATTTCCGCCATGAAGTTCTCGGGCGTGGCCTGCACGCTGTACGTTTGCCGCGGGATGGCCGCGTTCCAACCGTAGTCGAGCAAATAAGAGACGCGGAGCGTCGGCCCTTCGGCCGGGTGCAAGGCGAGGGTCGCGCCGCCCTCTTCCACGACGAGCGGTCGATCCACGGACCAAATGGGCCGCGATGCGTTCTGGCAAACGATGCCGGCGCGGGCGAACAGTTCCACGAAGCCGGCCGCGGAGCCGTCCAACCCCGGCGGTTCCACGCCGTCCAGTTCCACCAGGCAGTTGTCGATGCGGAGGCCAGCCAAAGCGGCCATGAGGTGTTCGGTGAGCGTGATGCCGGCGTGTGGCGGACCGAGGGTCACCCGGCGATCGGTACCGGAAACTTGCGAAACGGAAGCAGGTACGGCGGGTGAACCGGACAGGTCGACGCGGCGGAACACGATCCCGGAGTTGGCGGGGGCCGGTACGAACCGGACCCGAACCCGAGTGCCCGTGATGAACCCGACGCCCGGCAATTCCGCCGGGGCGGCAAGTGTCCGCTGCGACCTGTATCCGATCACCCGCACGATTCCCGCCTTCCGGGCCTGGGCCCGGCTCAGTCGCGTTTGACTACTGGGCCGCCGGTCGGAGCTTAGCGGCCGGCCGGGCGAACCCCGGACATCGGTACCCCCGTGGGCACCATCGGCGCCGCCGGTGCTCCCGGGCCGCCGGTCGTCGAAGCGCCGGTCGCCGGCGTCTCCAACTGCGGCAGCGACTTCATATCCACGGGCCGACCCTGCTCGTCCTTCGGCGGATACCACTTGTTCAACGTCACGATCACCACCGAGGTGATGTCCACTTTCTTGGACACGTAGAACGGTTGGGCCGCCGGCGGCTTCAGCTTCAATTCCTTAAACGACGGGTTGGCCATGTCCGTCGGCGACACCGCGTCCGGATAGGCGAACACGATGTCGTACGAGTTCATCTCCGCCGTCTTGTCGACTACCATCTTGATCTCGTCGTAAAGGCTCGAAATCATCTTGCTCGCTTCTTCGTTGAGCACCTTGTTCACGGCGCTATCTTCGTCCTGGTACTTTCGCTGCTTGACTTTGAACTCCTCGGAAAGCTTTTCCTTGGACGGTTGATCCGTAGCGGTGCGGATGACCGATTCGAGGCGAATGAGTTCGCCCCGCAAAGCGATGAGATTCGCCGAGCGCTCGTGCTTGAGCTTGTTCAGCTTGTACAGGTGGTACTTGACCTTGTCGTAGTCCTTCATGACGGCGGCCATATTGAACACGGCCACGGTCGATCGGGGACTACTGGCGGCCGGAGCACCGGCGGCGCCGGCGACAGGCGCTTGCCCCGCCGCGCTGTTCGCCAGGCACAACATGCCCCCCAGCCCCGCCAGGGCCGTTAAAACTGCGGTGACGCGCTTCACTCCTACCCCTCCTCTGTTCGGTTCGGCAGTGCTGCCTCGCGCCCCTCGCGAGGATCCCCCCGCAGGTTAATGCGGGCACTGCTCGGCATGGAGCGGCGTGGGTTCCGGTCCCGCCGTCCCTTTATCGAAAGCCGTGGCGTGGGGTGATACCCAATCCTCGCGGGGGCGTCAACGCCGAAAAGCCTGGAGATTGCCAAAAGCTCGCAATTGTCTGATTTGCGATCCGATCGCTGAAAGAACCACGTTTATTCCATCAGGGCCTTGATCTGCTCGGGCGCGGCGTCCAGACGGCGAATTCGGACGCGGCGAATCGCCACTTCGCCGCCGACTAACGAAAACGTCTTGGCAAAGACCAGCGGCAGGTCGTTCCCATTTGGGAAGATGGGGAACGACCACGAGGTGCGGTAGGGGGGCAAGCTGATTGGCAGCGATTGGGCGCCGATCGGCCCGAGCAAGTGCCGCGGCAATCCGCCGACCATCGGCACGCCGGCCAGCGGGTTATCGATCGTGTATTCCACTTCGACCACGCGCGGCCCCATGGCCTGGCATCCCGGCGGCGCCGGCACCGAGAACCAGTTCGGGCCATCCAGCGCGTGGTCGATTCCCATCGATGGATCGACATTCCGCCATGGAGCATCCTTACGCCGCCACACCGAGAAGCGTTTCTGATTCGTCGGCAACACATCGTAATTGATCAGCGTCTCTTCGTAGAAACCCCAGGTGCTGTTCCGCAGCCACGGTTCCCAGCCGAACGCCGAGGGTTTGAAAGTAATGACGAAATCGGGCTGCGAATCGCGGAATGCGGCCAGATACCCGGCCCGGCGCTTGGCCCCAAGGGCGTGGATGGCGTAATCGCAATACGGATGGAAGACGCCGTAGTGATCCTCGATGCGGCCGGCATAAGTGGACCAGATCACCGGCGGCCGATCGATGTGGCGGGAGGCACGGTAAGCGTCGATGGCTGCCGTGATGGCGTCGAGTTCGCCCTGAATCTTCAGCGCCATCCGGCAATCGCCATCGCGAATCTTGCGGAGTTCATTCGCCACGATCCGCGCTTGCGACGGCAATTGGAACAGGGACGACGGTTCGGAAACGCTCGGGCCGGCGACGAGCAGAATGCCGGCAACCATCGCAAGAACGGTTCGTGAGTACCAGCCGGAACACCACGCCAGGATCAGCCCGCCAATCACAGCGACCCGCGTCAGTGGTTCGAGGTAATGGATGGAGCAATAACCGAAGTACGATGCGAGCCCGAGCGTGCCGTAAGCAACCAGGCCGAGGACCGCAAGCAACACCGGGCGATCGTTCGGGTGCGTTCGCATTCGGCGAACGGTCAGCGTTACCAGAATGATGAACGGCCCAACGGCGCGGAGCCACAGCGGTCGATCGGTTACGACATCGAACCAAGTCACCAGGAACGGGTTCGGCGGCACCCCGAAGTACCAGAACTGATCCTGGGGCATTTCCAGGAACGCGAAGCGAAGCGCCGCCGCGGCCCCGCTCGGTCCGCCAATGGCCAGCAGGCAACATCCGACAGTAAGGCCCATTCCCGCAATCATGCCGCCGAGCCAGAGGAAGCTTTCGCCGGGCAGCTTGAACCAGCGTCGGCCGAGCCAGACGACGCCGACCATCGCCAAGGCAGCGATACCGTGTTCGACGCCAAGCAAGAAGCCGATGCCGAGAATTGAGCCGAGGATCGCCGCTTCCCGCCGCGGCCGGAACCCCCCGAGCAACACCGCGAGCGCCAAGTACGGCGACGCCGTACGCAGCCCCATCAGGCCGTTGCCCGCCTTGCTCAAGCCGTGCAGTTCCAACTGTTCGTTCAAGGCGATGGCGAGAACGGTCAGCACGAGCGTTGGCGTAACGCGCCGCGTGAGGGCCGCAAACACAGCTATCGTGGAACCGAGGAAGGCGGCGAGGCTCACGAGATGGCGGGCCAGTTCCGCCGAGTAGAGCGTCTTTCCGCCGAGCGCGTAGATCGGGTAGTGCAAGTACGGGATGCCGAGGCCGTGGAAGTACTGGAAGTCCGTGCCGCCGGTTTGACCCGCCGCGATCCGCCGCAGGGGGTTGAACAGCTGGAATGGGCCGTCGCCTTCGTGGCCTGGAAACAGCGTGATGTCCGGCAGCTCGCGAGCCAGGTACGTGACGATCCACAGAACGATAATGGTGAGGAACGCAGCCGGCGCCGCGAGTGCAGTGACGCCGCGCGGCATCCAAACGATTAGCCGCGACCCGAAGGGGAGCGCGATGTTCTTCATGGCCGCAACTCAATGAAAAGCGCGTCCGCTCACGGTAGTTTCACGAGCGGTTCGTCGTGGAGAAACTTTTCGCGGCCGCCAGCGCGGATCGGCCGCACCCGCACTTTCACGATCTGCACTTTGCCGCCCACCAGGGACGCCGTTCCTGCGAAGAACGCCGGCGTCCGACCGTCCTTCGGATAGACCGCGAACGACCACCGATCCCGGTATGGCGGCAAGCTGATCGGCGTCTCGTTCTCGCATTCGCGCGGATGCAACAAGAACCGCGGCAGGTTACCCGCGATCGGCACGCCGCGCAAAGGCGATTTCACTTCGTACTGCACTTCCACGACTACGCCCGACTCCGGCGGCACGTGCTCCGGCAGCGGCACGCTAAAATCGTCCCCCTTCTCGGGAACGAACGCCACGGTATCGCCCTCGGGATCGGGGCTTCGCCACTCGCCCGGCCGTCGCTTCCACAACCGAAACGCCCAGCTATCGGCCAGCGGTTCGTAGTTGCGAATCAGTTCCTCGTAAAAGCTCCAGCAGTTATTCTGCAAGGCTTCTTCCCACGGCCAGACGGATCGCCGGAAGGTGCACACGTAATCCGGCGAAGAGTCGCGAAACGCTTGGACATAGGCTTCGCGGCGTTCCGGACCGACCGCATGGATCAGGTAATCGCAGCCGGGATTGAAGACACCGTAATGGTCTTCGAGGACACCGGCATAAGTGGACCAAATGACCGGCGGGCGGGTGACGCCACTGGCGGCGCGATCGGCATCGATGGCCGTGGTCAGGTCGTTCAGGAGCGCGCGGAAGCGCGGCCCGAAGGGGCAACGAGTCTGGCGAACTTCCTTGGCCCACTGGCCGGCTTCGAATGCCGCTGCCTTCGCTTCCAGGATCGACGAGCGGCCGATTGTCGTTGGCCCAACGAGCAGGAAGGTCGCCAGTAAGCCCGCGAGCAGCCACCGCGACGGCCCGGCGAGATCGGGCATTTGCCGCACCGCATGCCATCCGCCGATTAGCACGACGACGAGCAACATGCGGATGGCCGGGTTCAAGTAATGCGTCGAGCAGTAACCGAAGTAGCCGATGCAGGCGAGCAGCGAGTAAACGAGGGCGCCGAGCATCACGACGCCGACGGGACGCAGGGCCGCTTGCCGTCGCATCGCCGCGACCAAGGCGATTGCGGCGAACGCCGGCACGAGGAGCGCGGGAAGCAGGTAGCGCTCGGAGAACAGTTGCCGAGGGAAATGCAGGAAGCGATTGGGCGGGACTCCGAAGAACCAGAACTGGTCGGCGGGCAGTTCGACCAACGCGTAGCGGAGAGCGCCGCGGGCGCCGGCCACGCCGCCGATGGCCAGCAGCGGCAGGAGCGCTCCCGCTGCCCCGGCGAGCAGCATGAAAATGGGGTAACGGACGTGGCCGCCGGGCAGGCCGCAGATCGCCCGGCTGAGCCAGACTGTTCCAAGCATTGCCGCGGTGGCGACGCCGTGATCGGTGCCCATCAGGAAGCCGAGACCCGTAAGCAACCCCGCCGCGATCGCTTCCCGGCTCGGCCGCCAGCCGGCCAGCAGCACACCGAGTGCGAGCAGCGGGCAGGTGGAACGAAGGCCGACCAGGTTGACGCCGGGCAAGGCCAGCGAATCGTAACAGATCCGTTCGTAAACGACGAGAGCGATGGCCGTGAGCGCGAGCGTGGAACCGATCCGCCGCGTCGCGCAGCCGAAGACGAACAGGAAGGCACCGAGGTAAGCGAATTCGCCGATGGCATAACGGGCCACTTCGCTCGCGAAGAAATCACTGCCGAGCAACGCGAACAGCGGGTAATGAAGGTAGGGCAAACCGAGGCCGTGGAAGTACTGGAAGTCGATGCCGCCGGTTTGCCCCGCCGCGATTCGCCGCAACGGGTTGAAAAGCTGAAACGGCCCGTCGCCGATGTGGTCGTCGAATTCGCGCAGCGTGCGAACGTCGTACCAGAAGTGGGCGAGCATCCAGAGGGCGACGACTGTGGCGGCCGCCAGGCCGAGAAGCGAGGCAATAATGGAACCGGGGTTGAGCTTGCCGGGGCGCAAGGAAGCGAGCGCTATCCGCGGCCAGACCAGGGGGGACATCAGTTTAGTGGGTAGAGACATCATCCCAGACAGCCGTTTTAAGCCCTTTCCCCTTGCAGCGACCTCGAGGGGTTTTTTCTTGGTGGCACAGGCATTCTTGCCTGTGCCCATTGCCTGCACAGGCAAGAATGCCTGTGCCACCAGAAAATTAGCCTCAGCACCTCATAACGTCTCTCCGCGATAGTTCGCCGTCAGCCACTGCACGGAAGCGCGAAGGCCATCGAGAGTGAACGGCCTGGCTTCGCGCATTTCGAGCGACACCCAGCCGCGGTAGTCGCGCCGCCTCAGATACTCGGCGAACGCCGCATGATTTACGATTCCCGAAGCACCCGGTGGATCGAGGTTCGGCTCACTGACGTGGAAGTGCTCGAGCCAGCGGAAGCCGCGATCGAATGACGCACGAATCGGGTCGCCGACCAACGTCATGCAGCCGGTATCGAGGTGGAGGCGGAAGCTGGGATGATCGACGCGTTCGACGAGTTCGATCGCATTCGCGGCGTGGGTCGCGAAGTCCGCCCCGTATTCCGGCGGGTTCGCTTCCATGACAATGCACGTTCCAGCCGCCGCCGCGATTTCTCCCAGCCGCCCGAAGAACTCCTGGGCAATCGCATCCACTTCTGCCGCGGGAAGCGCACCGACCTTGCGGTTCTTCGGCGACCCGAACACGAGCGCACGAGCCCCAAGGCGACCGCAGAGTCGCACGATCGCTCCGAGGTAGTCGAGTGTCTTCTGCCGCGTCGCGGCCGATTCGAAAATGGTCAATTCCGACTTGCCGAACAGCAACGCCTGGGCGGCGACGATGGCAATTCCGCGATCGTTCCAGAAGCGGCGATAGGCATCAATCGCGGCATCGCTTGCCGTCAGTGGGTCGGCCCAAATCTTCGTCGGCGCAATTTCAATTCCGGCGATGCCGCTGGCGTTCAACACCTCCGCGACCGCTGCGTCCTCTTCCTGGGGCCAAGCAATGTTGGAGACGGCTAACTTCACGCGGCAGCCCTCATGGGAAACGAGCGCCGTTCCGCCGCCACGAACGCCCGCAACCCGGCCAGCACCTCGTCGCGCGATTCCAAATAACCCGACTGCCCGCCGAACAGCGCCGCGTGCTTCGTATGGACGTCGTAGCGCGGCGGCAGCCCGTGCAGCGGATTGGCGAAATCGAAGCCAAACGCTTGCCGGGCCACGTCGCGCATCGTCACCGGTTCGGTCGCGAAATTGGTGAGCGTCAAGCCGGCCGCTCGCGCCGTTTCGATGTCCTGCCAGATACGATCGAGGTTGTAGAACTGGAATGAACCTTCGGTCGGAATCTTGTGCGTTTCGTTGCCGTGAAGCAGGTCGTAGACGGCGTTCTTCTTGAGGCCCGGGCCATAAAGGGCCGGCAGCCGCACCGCTAACACCTTGGGGAAGTGCTCCTCGGCCCGCCGCTCCAGTTCCAACCGGTGCTTGCCGTAAGGGTGCTGGTAGGTCGGCTCGATGAAGGTGTCTTCGTCCACACCGATCGGCGTCGGATAGACGTCCACCGTGGAAATGATGATGGCTTCCTCGGCCCGGCAGCGGGCGAGGTTTTCCCACAGGCGTTCGAGGGCGGCGCGGTCGGCAACGGGGTCGCGGTTGGCGAGCCACTTGGCGGCCGGCATCGCGCTAACAACCAGCAAGCCGAACCGCTGCCCGCGAATCAATTCGATGTTCCTCGAATTGAACCAGCCGGC
>DATNBQ010000332.1:0-14396 GCA_035571955.1 Urbifossiella sp.
TGAGCTCGGCGTCGATGGCGCCGAGGTCGGCCTTCAACTTCGCGCTCTGTTCTTTGAGGGCGGCCCGCTGCTCGGGCGTCGCCGATTTGAACCCTTCGGAGAGCTTGTTTTGCTGGGCGGCGGTTTCGCTGCGGAGTTGCACCAGCCGCTTGCGTTCGTTGTCGAAGGCGATGGCCCGATCGACGGGGAACGTCGGCACGTTGCGGTTCGCGCAGTTGGCCTTCACGGCCTCCAGATTCTCGCGAATAAAGGCAGCATCGAGCATGGGAACGACTCGTGTTGGGAACGCGGCGCCTGGCAGGGAATTATCTTAGGCGGCGCGGCGTCTGGCAGCGACGACGCGCGGCAGGCCGGCGGCATCCTTCAGCACCTTGCCGACTTCCAGGCCCGGCCGTTCCGCCAGGATTGCGGCCACCGCGGCATCCTGGGTCGCTCCGATTTCCAGGAGCAAGAAGCCGCCCGGCGCCAGGAAGCCCTCGACTTCGGCCGCGATGCGGCGATAGAACGCCAAACCGTCCGGGCCGCCGTCGAGGGCCAATCGCGGCTCGTGCTCGCGCACGTCCGGGGCCAGGTTCGCGAGTTCCCCGGGCGTCACGTACGGCGGATTGCACAGGATCGCATGGAACAGGCTGCCGGGAGGAAGTGCCGCGAAGAGATCGCCCTGGGTGAAGTGCATGCGGTTCGCGACGCCGTGCTTGGCGGCATTGCGCCGCGCGACATCGAGTGCGTCCGGCGACACGTCCGCCGCCGTCACTATCGCGTCGGCCTTTTGATGCGCGACGCTGATGCCGATGCAGCCCGAACCGGTGCACATGTCGAGCACCTTGGGTTGTTCGAGCGGTTTAAGCAATCGCAAGGCCTCGGCGACGAGCGTTTCGGTCTCCGGCCGCGGCACCAGCACTGCCGGAGTCACTTCGAAGGACAGCAGGTAGAACTCGCGCGAACCGATGAGATAGGCGACCGGAAAGCCGTCGACGCGGCGCTGGATGAGCGTGCGGTATTCGCCGCGCTCGGCTTCGCCCGGTTGCTCCTCGTGGCGGAGGAGCAGGTCCATCTTGCTGCAGCGGAGGACGTGGGCGAGCAGGAGCTGGGCTTCGAGGCGGGCGGTGGCAGGCGCCGCCCCTTTCTTCGCCAGGAAATCCGTCGTCCAGGCGAGCAGGGCCCGGATGGTCCAGACGGTCGGCGTCTCCGGCATGGAATCATCTTCCGTGATTTGATGGGCTGCGGCCGGTTTATTCTTTTTCGGGCTTTTCGATGTTCAAGGCCTTGTTCACCGCTTCAAGCAGCCGCTCCATCGCGAACGGCTTGCGGATGTAATCGATGACGCCGAGGTATTCGGCATAAGCCTTGTGGCGGCTCCCCTCGTTGGCCGTGATCATGATGATCGGCGGGGCGTCGGTCTTGCCGCGGAAGTGTTCGAGCACGGGGTAGCCGCCCATGCGCGGCATCATCATGTCGAGGATCACGAGGTCGGGCACCTGGTTATAGATGGCCGATTTCCCCTGGTGGCCGTCGTGGGCCTGCATGACGCGGAAGCCCTGCCGCTCCAGAACGGCGCGGAGGCCATCCACCAGTTCGCGATCGTCGTCCACGATCAGGATCGTTCGTTGTTCCGCCATGGCGGTGCTCTCTGGAAGGCAACTCTCTTTCAACGATAGCAACGGCGGGGGCGGCTCACAAGCGGGGGCGCACCCAGATAGCGAATCACCTCGTTTTTTGGTGGCACAGGCAAGAATGCCTGTGCCACCAAAGCCTCATTTATTCTTCTTGAGCGTGGCGATGCGGTGCCGTTCGAAATCCGTGCCATAGGTAATGGTCACGGAATCGCCCGGCTGCAGTCCCTTGAGCAAGTCCATCGAAGCCTTGTTCTTGAAGAATGCTCCGCCGGGGGCAAAAGCGTCGGCCAGGCCGGTCTTCGGCTTCACTTCCACCCAGAAGTCGTTGTATACCTTCACTACCTTGCCGGTTATCGTCCCCTGCGCCTTGATGATCTGCCGCTTGATGGTCGTTACTTGCTTGGCATCGCCGACTTTCTTGTAGGTCAGCGACACCCGGCAGGCGTCGAAGATTCCCTTCATGGCGTCGGTCACTTTCTTATC
Organism: Urbifossiella sp.; assembly: GCA_035571955.1. Lineage (GTDB taxonomy): Bacteria > Planctomycetota > Planctomycetia > Gemmatales > Gemmataceae > Urbifossiella. The sequence continues at coordinate 2,100 of DATNBQ010000332.1, forward strand.
GGTGCCGAGACTGAATTCCGTCGGCTCGTCGTCGCCGTCGACTTTGATCTTGATGATGTCGTTCTTCTTCTCGATCAGGATGCCGGCGGCCTTGCCGCTATCCTTTTTGTCGGCGGCGTCCGCGGATGTGGAAACGAATGCGACAGCAATCGCCAACATCAGGAATCGGAACATGACGGGCCTCCAGGGAAGGATTAGCCGCGAGGCGAAGTCCGCGGAGCCGAACGCGACGCTCACTTCTTCTCGGGAATCAGTTCGAGGCAGAGCAGTTTCCCCTTGCCGCGGACGTAGAGCAGCCCGCCGCTGAGCACCGGCGCCGCCCAGCACGGATACTGCAGCTCCGGGACCTCGTACTTGGAAACTTCGTCATACTTGGCAGCGTTCACCTTTAGCAGCGACAGCGTGCCGTATTCCGACAGGCAGACGAAGTAGCCGTCCACCATCAGCAGGCTGCAGCGCTTGGTGCGCTTCTCGATCCACTTGACGTCGCCGGTCTTCAGCTCGATGCAGCGGAGATCGGCCTCGGTATCGTGGCGGCCGCTGCAGCCATAAACGAATCCGTCGTGAAAAATCGGCGTATTCCAGTGGCACATCAGCGACTTGTCGAACTTCTCTTTTTCCAGATCGGTCCACACTTCTTTCGGCTTGTCGCTTGCGATTTCGAGCAGCGCCGAACCGGGGCCATAACATTCGCTCAAGAACACCCGGTTGCCGACCGTGATTGGGTTGGCGGCATTGACGCTTTCTTCGATGGGGGCTCGCCACTTGTAGTGGAAGCGCGGATCGCCAGATTGCGGGTCGAAGCCGAGGAGGCCGCCGCGAGCGAAGTAAAGCCCGGTGCGCTTGCCGTCGATCGTGCGAACTATTGGACTGGAATAGCTGGCGAGTTCATTCCCCTTGGCGTACTTGACGGCGCCGGTCTTCTTGTCGATCCCGACAATCGCCGTCCCGTTCGGCCTGGCGAGGCGGAGGTCCGGGGGGCGCGGCCCTTTGTCGCTGCCGCCGACCGCGACGATCACCAGATCGCCGTCGATGAGCGGCGCACCGCCGACGCCGAAGAAGTTCTGGTGGAAGCGATACTTGGCCCGCAGATCGAGATGCCACAGTTCCTTGCCGTCGTCCGTCTTGAGGCAGAAGAGCATGCCGTCCGGGCCATAAATGTAGGCGCGATCGCCGTCGACGGTGGGCGTCGCGCGCGGGCCGGGATCGTAGCCGTAGTAATCTTCGTAGCTCGTGGGATATTCGAACTTCCACAGGAACTTCCCGGTGGCGGCGCCGCGGCAGGTGAGCCGGCAATTGTCGTCGAAGCGGTCGAAGTGAAACAGCTTGCCGCCGCTGATGATGGGCGGCGTGTAGCCGAGCCCGAGCGAGCATTCCCACACTTTACCCAGGCCTTGCTTCGGCCACGGTGCGATGATCCCTTTTTCGGTGGAAACGCTGTCCTGATTGGGCCCGAGGAAGCGCGGCCAATCGGTTCCCATTGCCAGCGGGGCGGTTCGCGCCGTGGCCGCCGGCGAACTGGCTTCGGATTGCTGCGATTCCGCCGGGCCTCCACAGCCGATCAGGGCGATGGCGAATGAAACCAACGAAGCGGCCAACGCGATAAGCACGATTCCTTCCCCCCGACCCACCGATTCCGATGAGTCGAGGTTACACGAGATGGCCGCCGAAGCCAAGCTTTCGTTCTACAAGCCCGCTCCCTTACGCCAGGATTTCCTTCACGATGCGGCCGTGCACATCCGTGAGGCGGAAGTGCCGGCCCTGGTACTTGTACGTCAGTTGCGTGTGGTCGATGCCCATGCACTTCAAGATCGTCGCGTTCAGATCGTGGACGTGCACGCCGTCCTTCACCACGTTGTAGCTGAAGTCGTCGGTCTCGCCGAAGCTGGTGCCTGGCTTGATGCCGCCGCCGGCCAACCAGACCGTGAAGCAACGCGGATGGTGATCGCGGCCATAATCGTCCGCGGTCAGTTTCCCCTGGCAATAGATGGTGCGGCCGAACTCGCCGCCCCAGACGACCAGCGTGTCGTCGAGCAGGCCGCGGTTCTTCAAGTCGGTCACCAGGGCCGCGGACGCTTGATCCGTGTCGCGGCACTGGGCCTCGATCTTCTTCGGCAAGTTGACGTGGTGGTCCCAGCCGCGGTGGTACAGCTGGATGAAGCGGACGCCGCGCTCGGCGAGGCGGCGGGCGAGCAGGCAGTTGGCCGCGAAGGTGCCGGGCTTCTTCGCGTCGTCGCCATAGCGGGCAATCGTCTTGGCGTCTTCCTTCGAAAGATCGGTAAGGTCGGGCACACTCGCTTGCATGCGGAAGGCCATTTCGTACTGGGCGATGCGGGTCTCCGTTTCGGGGTCGCCGGTCTCGGCGGCGTGCAGTCGGTTCAAGGCGGCGAGGTCGTCGAGCGATTGCCGCCGGGCGCCGCGGCTGACGCCGGCCGGGTTCTTCAGGAAGAGCACCGGGTCGCCTTGCGAACGGAATTTCACGCCCTGATAGCTGGACGGCAGAAACCCGCTCCCCCACAGGCGGTCGTACAGCGGTTGATCGGCGGGGTCGCCGGAGCCTTGCGAGACGAGCACGACGAAGGCCGGCAGGTTGTGGTTCTCGGTGCCGAGGCCGTAGGCGATCCACGCGCCCATGCTTGGCCGGCCGGCGAGTTGCGCCCCGGTCTGGCAAAAGGTGATGGCCGGGTCGTGGTTGATCGCTTCGGTATGGAGCGATTTGACGAAGCAGAGATTGTCGGCGATTTTGGCCGTGTGCGTCTGGAGATCGCTGACCCAGGCGCCGCTCTGGCCGCGCTTCTTGAAGGCATACTTCGTGGGTGCGACGGGGAAGGAGGCCTGGCGCGAAGTCATGCCGGTGAGCCGCTGGTTCATGCGCACGGACGCCGGCAGTTCCGCGGCGAATCGGTCTTTGAGTCCCGGCTTGTAATCGAACAGATCGATTTGCGACGGCGCCCCGGACTGAAACAGGTAGATGATGCGCTTGGCTTTTGCCTTGGGAGCGGGCGCAAGCCCACCCGTGGCAACGGGTGGGCTGCTGCCAATCAAGGTGGCGAGCGCACCGAGGCCGGCGGCGCTGCGCGTCAGAAACATTCGCCGGTCAGGATGCATCGGGTTCATTCCTTAGTCACCGTTTGAGCAGTTCGTGTTCCGCGAGTGCGTCCCGCCAGATTACATCCTTGTTTTGGTCAAGATACCGATAAAGGATTCGGCTTACCTCGTCGCAGTTGACTTCGTCCGAATCGATGCCTTCGATGAGAGCCCGAGAGTCTTCAATGGACAATCGCGAAACCTTGCCCGCAGTCGCGCAACAACCGTATCCGTCAAAGGAGATCCGCACTATGTGAGCTCGCCCTTCCGAATCAACATCGAAATCGGCGAAGACGCTCCCACCCTGAAGGCACAGGCAAAAGCGGCATGGCCTTGTCGATGTCTCCCACTCGTATTTCGCAATCTCCATTCCGATTTCTCGTTGTCGATGCACTGGGCGAGCGCCAGCGTTTATTCCTTGGTTACCGTCTCATCCAGGTTTAGGATCATTCCACATATCACAGCACAAGCCGCAAGTTCGGTGGGATCGAGTTTTGGATCGGTCTTCGATTCACCGATCGCGATAAGTTTCGCAGCCCGGCTGCGGTCCTTACCGAATTGCTGCTGGCGCGCCTTCAGGCTCTTGCGAAGGACGCCGAGCTCCTCTGCCTTCGGCTTACGGCCGAGCACCAGGAAAAATGCCAACGAAAGGCGCTCATCGGCAGGCTTCGCCTCCTTCATAACCCGCTCGGCCAGTTTCCGCGACGCTTCCACGAAGCCCGGTTCGTTCAACAGGGCGAGCGCTTGCAGCGGCGTGTTGGTCCGCGATTCGCGCACCCAGCAGATTTCGCGGCCGGCCGCGTCGAAGGCTGCCAATACCGGCGGCGGCGACGTCCGCTTCCAGTACGAATAGAGGCTGCGGCGATAAAGCCCCGGGCCGTTGTCCGCCACGTAATCGTCGGCGCCGGAAAGTTCCTTCCACAAGCCCGCGGGCTGGTAAGGCTTCACGCTCGGGCCGCCCCGCTTTTCCACGAGCAAGCCGCTGGCGAAAAGCGCCTGATCGCGGACCATCTCGGCGGAAAGCCGTTGCCGCGGGAAGCGGGCGAGGAGCTTGTTCTCCGGGTCGCGGGCAGCCAGTTCCTTGGTGATCCGCGACGACTGGCGGTACACGGCACTCGTGACGATCAGCTTGTGGAGGCGCTTCACGTCCCAGTCCTTTCGGAATTCGACCGCCAGCCAGTCGAGCAATTCGGGGTGCGTGGGGAACTCGCCCTGGGTGCCGAAATCCTCGGTGGTTTTGACGAGGCCGGTTCCAAAGTGCATTTGCCAGGCGCGATTGACGGCGACGCGCGCGGTCAGTGGGTTGGAACCATCGACGAGCCAGCGGGCGAAACCGAGGCGATTGGCAAGCCCACCCGTTGCCACGGGTGGGCTTGAGATTGCTGCCGGGACGCCGGGATAAACGCGCTCGCCCTTCTTTTCGTAGTCGCCGCGGATGAGCACGTGCGTTTCCCGCGGCTTCGGCATCTCTTCCATCACCATGACCGTGGGCAGGGAATCGAGGAACTTCTGGCGATCGTCGCGAAGGGCTTGCAACGTTTGATTTGCTTTTCGGATCGGTTCGGGGGCGGCCTGGTCCAGGAAGTAATCTTCGAGCTTAGCCAGCATGCTCTGCGTGCGGTTGCCGGCTTTCTTCACAATCTCCGCGATGGGTTCGGGAACCGCAAGCACCAGCGCTTCGCGCGGCGAAAGGACGCGGTTGTAAATGCGCACGTCATCAATTTTGCCAGTGAACCGACTGGCCGAGCCGCCGCCCGAACCAATGCGGAACGGCTCCGGCGAATCGAACGACTGATTGAGTTCGTCGAGCAGAACGCGGCTCCTGGCCTCCACGCCGTCGATGAAAACCTTGACGCCGGCCGCCAGGCGAGTGCCGTCATAGCTCACCGCGATGTGCGACCATCTCTCCCGCGGAATCGCCGCTTCGGTTTCGATTCGCAGGGCATCGTCGAGCCAGCGCTTGGTCAAGTGAACCTGGATGCGGCCGTTGACGAGATGCACGGAGTAACCGTCGGCGTGCTCGGCTTCGGGCATCCGCGACAGGATTGCGCCATTCGCTTTGCTCGGCTTGATCCATGCGCCCAGCGTGAACTTGTCGTCGAAGCCGAAATGGCCGGCGTTCTTGTCTTCGACGAGGCGTTTGCCGTCGAAGCGCATCGACGGGCCTATGAGTTTCCAGCGGCGAACCAGGCCGCGCTCGGGCGACCAGTCGGGAAGCTCGATTGCCCTGGTTGAGGCGTTTTTCAACCATTCCTCGCGCTGCTTTGCCAGCTCATCCTTGAAGCCCTCGAAACGCGATTCGGCCATCTTCACCCGACCCGTCAACTCGGCCATCTTCTTCTGCTGCTCGTGGGTCGGGGCCTTGATGTATGGCGGCGAGTTGCCGAACTTCACGGCCCGCCCCTTCTCCGGGACGTTGTTGAAGTAGGCGAATAGCTGGTAGAACTCTTTCTGCGCGAACGGATCGAACTTGTGGTCGTGGCAGCGGCAACAGGTGAACGTCAGGCCGAGCCAGACGGTGGCCGTCGTTTCCACGCGATCGGCGACATACTCGACCGCGTATTCCTCGGGAACGATGCCCCCTTCGGCGTTGCCGCGATGATTGCGATTGAACCCGGTGGCGATCCGCTGCTCGAGCGTTGGGTTCGGAAGCAGGTCGCCGGCGAGCTGCTCGATGGTGAAGCGATCGAACGGCAGATTGCGGTTGTAGGCATCGATGACCCAATCGCGCCAGCGCCACATGTCGCGGCCGGCATCGGTCTGGTAGCCATTGGTGTCGGCGTAGCGGGCCGCTTCGAGCCAGCGCCAGGCCATCCGTTCGCCGAAGCGCGGCGACGCCAGCAATCGATCGACCACCTTCTCGTAAGCACTCGGCGAATCGTCCTTCAGGAAAGCGTTGATCTCTTCCGGCGTCGGCGGCAATCCGGTGAGGTCGAGCGTGACGCGGCGAAGCAGTGTGGTCTTGGCGGCGGGCGACGACGGCGCCAGTCCTTCCTTTTCCAGCCGCGCGAATACGAAGGCGTCGATGGCGTTAGTGGTCGGGTATTTGGTTCGGGGAATGTCGCCGCGCCGCGGGGGTGAGAACGCCCAGTGCGACGACCACTTGCCGCCGGCGGCCAGCCACGCCTTCAGCGTCGCAATTTGTGCCGCCGTCAGTTTCTTGCCGCTCTTCGGCGGCGGCATCGCCTCGTCGGCGTCCTTGGAAGTGATCCGCCCGAGCATCTCCTTGGTGGCCACTGCGAGCCCTTCGCGGGTATCGAGGCGCATGTCCGCCTTGCGCGCCTTGGCGTCCGGGCCGTGGCACTGGAAGCAGTTATCCGCGAGAATGGGCCGCACGTCGCGCGCGAAATCGACCGGTGCGGCCAAAGCGAAGGAACCGGCGCAAGCGAACGAACACAAAGTCAGAACGAACCGCATGGTGGCTCCGCGCGGGGTGAATTCCGCGAGTATAACGCAACTGCGGAGGCTTCGCATGGAGAATCGGATGGAACCGCGAGGCGAATGGCTGGTGGTCGGCGCCGACGGGCAGATTGGGCAGCGACTTCTGCGCCGCTTGCAGGCGGAAGGACGACCCGCTGTCGGGACGACGCGGCGCGATTCACCAGGCCTCTTGCCCCTCGATCTGGCCGGGCCGCCGCAACAATGGCAGCTTCCCGAGCGCGTCGCCGTCGCCTACCTTTGTGCCGCGATCGCATCCATCGACAAGTGCGAAAGCGACCCCGTCGGAACGCGGCTCATCAACGTCGAGCGCACCCTGGAACTGGTCGAGCGGCTTCACGCCCGCGGCGGCCACGTCGTCTTCCTTTCCACCAACCAGGTTTTCAACGGCGCCAAGCCAATGCGCTCCGAGAAGGATGCCGTTTGCCCACTGACGGAATACGGTCGGCAAAAGGCCGAGGTGGAAGCGAAATTGCTTGCCGGCGGCCGGGCAGCGATCGTGCGGTTCACCAAGGTGGTCGTGCCGGGGTGGAAGCTGATAGGCGACTGGGCGGCGGCGCTCGGCCAGGGCGAACCGATCGCCGCCTTCGCGGACATGGTGATGGCCCCGGTTCCCGCGGCGTTTGCCGTGGAAGCGCTGACTGCGATCGGCGCCGCGCGAGCCACTGGAATCTTCCATGTTTCCGGGGAGCGCGACATCTCCTATCTCGAAGTCGCACTGCGGTTGGCGAAACGGATCGGTGCTTCGCGCGATCTCGTTCGGCCCATGTCGATTGCCGAGCGAAAGATCACCCGCGCCGCGGCGCCGCTGCACACGACCCTGGATGCCGGCCGCCTTCGCCGTGAATTCGGCCTCGCCTGCCCGCCGGCAATTGCAACACTCGATGAGGTGTTCGAGACGCGCGCAGTCTGAATTGGAGCGGGCTCGCTCGGTTACTGCTTGGGAACGAATTGCCGGTGTTGCTCGGCGTGGGCAGTGTCGTGGAGGCGTTCGTAGTAATCCAGCAAGGCGCGGTGGCTGCGGACATGCTGCGGGTTCAACTTCAAGGCCGCGTTCAACCAGTACAAGCCGCGTTGATCCTCGCCCAACCGCAGGAACATCTCGCCCGCCTCGGCCGCGAGATCGGGATCCTTGGGGCGACTCGCCAGTTCGCCGCGCAACAGATTCGTCAGCCGCAAGGTGCTGTCGCGATCGCATTCCCAGCGCTTCCGTTCAGCGGCGGCTTCTTCCTGGCGATCGGGTTGGGCCTGGAGCGCCAGGTGGAGCGCGTAACGAGCCCGCGCTTCGTTCGGCTTCACGGTCAGCGCCTTGCGTAGCCAGCGCTCGGCCTCGGGATAGTGCTCTTCCTGGTGTTCGATCTCGCCGTAGAGCAAGAGGGCGGTGTAGTCATCCGGGTGGGCCGCCAACACGCCGTCGAGAAGTTGACGGGCCTCGGCTCCCTTCAATTGCACTGCCATGCACGCGGCCATCCCCGTGAGAACTTCCGCATTGGCGGGATCCTCCGCTCGCAGTCGTTCCAGGTGCGGCATAGCTTCCGGATGCCGTTTGGCGTTGATGAGAACCTGGGCGAGGCGAAGGCGAACCGACGAGCGATGCGGCCGCAGTTCGAGCACCTTCGTGTAATCGTCGATGGCTGGCCCGCGCATGTCCATCTGGTTGTTCACCCAACCGCGCCAGTCGAGCGCCCGCGGCGAATCGGGAACCCGTTCGACCCATTGATCGAGTAGCTTGAGGGCGTCCGGGTAGCGGGCCTCGCGCATGGCGACGAGGGCGAGCGATTCGAGGATTGCGGGGGAAGCCGGGTGGTTGTGGGCGACGGCGGCGAGAAGTTGCCCAGAGAGCGAGGCCGCTTCGCCGCGCTCGCAGCGCAGCAAGAACCACTCCATTTGGAGCGGTTCGGTCATGCCGCCGATTTCCTTGCAGCGGATCAGGTACTTCTCGGCGGCGGGGTAATCGCGGCGCGACCGTTCGATGCGCGCCGCCAGCAGATTGGTATCGAATCGGTTGGAACGGACTTTCAAGGCGAGTGCGATGTGGTGGCGAGCATCGTCGAACTTGTCGTCGTCGAGGGCGGCCAGCGCCGAGCGTTCCTGCCGCCCGGCCCACCACTGATCGCCGAGCCAGACCGTTGTGGGAATGAGAACGACAACCGCGAGCACCCACGGCCAGCGCCGTCGCCGCTGGGGGGTCGCGGGCGCGGCGCTCGAGTCAGTCGGATTCATTGCAGGTCACCGCTTCAATCCTTCAATTCCAGCGGGATAGTCTGCTCGCCCGCTTGCACGGTCATGGTGAGTTTGGTCGTCGCCGGCATCGTGTAACTCGAGGGAATCTTGATCGTGGCGGGAGTTTTGGCGGCTTCCTGCTTGGCCTTGGCCTCGGCAAGCTTGGCCGGGTCGGTCATGGTCTTGGGAATGTGCAGCGGCGATTCGCCAGAAGAAACCAGCACGACCACCTTGTAAGTGCCCGGCGCGATGTCGGCGGCGCGATAAGTTCCATCCTGGTTCACGGGAACGTTGATCGATTCGCCCAGTTCGCTCTTCTCGTTGTAAAGCTGCAGGCCCGCGGCGTTGACCGGCTGCCCCTTATAGGTGATGGTGCCGGTGACGACGCCCTGGGAGCTCTTGCTCTTGCCGCCGCAGCCGGCCAAGGAGGCGAGCCCGATCGCGACAATCAAGCCAAGCGAGAGTGAGACGAAATGGCGCATGGATCACCCGGGATGAGGGGAAGGACGGCAACGCCGCTCGCGGCGCGGTCCGCTGGATTATTGAGGAAGCAGGGAGCAAGTCGGCACTGTTACATGCTACCGGACGACAGTGCCTCGTCAAGCAGTCGGTGGTTGTGCATCGGTCTAATTCTTGGTGGCACATGCATTCCTGCCTGCGCGAGCATTATTCACAGGCAAGAATGCCTGTGCCACCAGATAGTTCAATCGATGCGCTTCCAGGGTTTGAGAACTTCCTTGCCGAGAACGCCGATGCCGCCGAGAGTGGCGTATTCGCCGACGAGTTTCGGGCCGGCCTCGATCTTGTAAACGCTGACGCCCACCTGGCCGGAACTGATCCAACACATGGACAGCTGATCGCCGCGGCGTAGGGCGGTGCCGACGAAGAGCACCTTGTCGTTCTTCGTGTACGTGACGAGGTAGCCGTCGCCGCGGCGCTCCACCACGGCATCGGTGACGACAATCTTGCCGGTCGCTTCGAGCAGTTCCGAGCGATACTTGCCGGCGATCTCGATCGCTTCATCGGCGGGCGGTTTCGGTTTCTTCAGTTCGATCACGGTGAAGCCGGCCTTGGCATCCGGAGTGAAGTTCTCGGGGCGTTTCTGCCCCTCGGGGTCGTAGCAGAGCTTGAGAGCGTCGCCGCTGATGGCGTAGATGCCGAGCATGACGCCGTCCTTGCCATCGCCTTCTTTCACGGAGAGGTTGACGGTTTTCGGGGAGCGGCTGGGTTCGAGTTGCAGCGAGCCGGCCTGGTGGAGTTTGCCGTCGCGGCGATAGACGAAGAGGTTGGCGCCGAAGAAGACGCCGCGTTTCTTCAGGTCGGCGGCCGCGACCGCCTTGCCTTTCTCTTGCCACGCTTCGATTTGCCAGGTGCCCTGGAAGTTCTGCAGTTCCTCGGCGGGCGTGGGCGGCTTCTTCGGTGCAGGTTCGGCCGCCGAGGCGCCGGCGGCGAGGAACCCGAACACGAGCATCGGCGCGATCGGACGCATGGTTGGCCCTCGCGGAAGCGGCATCACGGCCGCGGCGTCTTGGGATCGGAGCGATTGTCCGCCAGTGGCGTGGCTGCCGCCAGCGACTCTTCCAGTTCCACTCCGAATTTCACCTGGTAGGAAATCGTGGCGATCGTCAGGTAGTCGTTGGGGAGCAGGGCCGCGCGCCGCACCCGCTGGCCGTTGACCCGCGTGCCGTTCGTGCTGCCCAGATCGCGGAGCAACAAGAGGCCGTCCGTCTTCACCACGATGCAGTGCAGCTTGGAGACGCCTTTTTGCAGCAAGCGAACGTCGCAATCGTCGTCCCGGCCGAGCAGCGTGAGATCTTTAGTCAGGTCGATCGGCGGGCTGCCGTCGGAGGGAATGAGGCGGGCACGCATGGAACCAAGTTACCACATCCGAGCGGTAGACTCAACGACGGCGTTTATCCGCTTTTTCCCGTTGCCGAGACTCGTAGCGGCCTTTACACCGAGAACATCCCCATCGCACAGGACTCGCACCGATGTCGCTTTCCCCCGCCGGCGGACTCCTCAAGTTCAAACTCGCCCTGATGATGTTTCTTCAGTTCTTCATCTGGGGCGCCTGGTACGAACTCGGCTTCGATTACATCCCCAAACTCGGCTTCAATAACGAGTGGCAACTGCCGCTCGTCTTCGGGGCGTTCAACATCGGCGCGCTGGTGGCGCTCTTCTTCAGCGCTCAATTCGCCGACCGCAAGTTCGCCGCCGAGAAGTTCCTGGCGATGAGCCAACTGATCGGCGGCCTGGCGATGATTGGCCTCTTCTTCATCAAAAAGGAACCGGGCGAGGCGAGCGCGCCGTTCTGGCCGTTCTTCGCGCTGATGCTCGTGCATTCGGTGTTCTACGTGCCGACGATATCGATCACGAATTCGATCGCCTTCGCGAACCTTCGCGATCCGGCCCGGGAGTTCGGCCCGGTGCGGGTGTGGGGAACCATCGGCTGGATCGCGGCCAGTTGGCCGTTCATCTTCATCCTTGCCGACTGGTCGAAGGTGCCGTCGCTGAACGCTGTGAGCCTCGGGGAATGGCTCGGCAAGGTGTTCGGTTCCTCCGTGGAAGGCGAAGCGGCGATGCACTTGAAGGCGTACATTTTCCTGGTTTCGGGGGCCGCTTCCCTGCTGCTTGCGCTATACAGCCTGTCCTTGCCGCACACTCCGCCGCGGCCGGCTTCGGGCGCCGATTCCCTCGCCTGGCTCAAGGCCATGAAACTCCTTAAACACCCATTCGTTGCCGTGCTTTTCCTGGTCACCTTCATCGACGCCGCCGTTCACCAAAGCTTCTTTTTCTGGACCTTCACTTTCCTCGGGCCGAAGGGGGATGGCGGCGTGGTGGACATTCCCGCCAACTGGGTCGGGCCGGTCATGAAGATCGGGCAAATCGCCGAGATCGTCACCATGCTCTTCCTCGGCTTCGTTCTCAAGCGGCTAGGCTGGCGGCTCACCATGACCATCGGCGTGCTCGGCCATGCCGCTCGCTTCGCCGTGTTTGCCTTCTTCCCGGAACAGGTTCCCGCCATTCTCGTCAACGTCGTGCACGGCATCTGTTACGCCTTCTTCTTCGCCACCGTCTACATCTTCGTGGACGAGGTCTTCCCCAAGGACGTGCGGAGCAGCGCGCAGGGGCTTTTCAACGTGTTGATTCTCGGCATCGGCCCGTTCACGGCGAATTTCTTCTGCGGGCGGCTCGCCGCTCAATACACCTCCGGCGGCAAGCTCGATTATCACGCCGTCTTCCAGTACTCGATGTTCGCGGCCCTGATCGGCGCGTTGATGCTGGCCCTGCTCTTTTACCCGCCGACGGATCGGGCGGCGGAACCGCCGCACTCGACTCCTTCGGAAGAATCGCCGCCAGCCGCGTAACCCCGCCCGGCAATTGAACGAATCGTCGCGAAGCCGGCATCGGCTTCAATAAATCCGCCGGCCCCGCCGATGGTTCGAGAGTCGATTCAACTCACTCTTGAACCGCACCATGGATTCGCCTGTTTTGCCCGGGTACCGCCTGTTGCGGCCGCTCGGCGCCGGCAAGAACTTTCTCGTCTGG
>DATNBQ010000333.1:0-7432 GCA_035571955.1 Urbifossiella sp.
CAGCGCGGCTACATCGAGTATTTGGAGAATCGCATCGGCGACCGCGCGACGCTCTCGCGGCGGCTGTCGCCGGCCTGGCAGGCCAACCTGACCACGCGCATCGAAGAAGTGGAAGTGAAGAACGTACCGAGCTTCGCGCCCCCGGCCATCACCGACAACCTCGGCTGGCACTTCCTCGCCGGCTTCCGCGGCGGGCTGACCCGCGATACCCGCGATTCCTACCTCTACCCGAGCCGCGGCAACGTCTTCGACATCGGCTACGAACAGGTCACCGGCGACTACAACTACGGCATCGGCACCACGCGGTTCACGCAGTTCATGACGACGCATCAGCGCGACGACGGCAGCGGCAAGCACGTGCTCGCGCTCCGCACCCAGTTAAGCTTGGCCAGCTCGCAGACGCCGGTCTACGACCGCTTCTACGCCGGCGGCTTCGGCACCATTCGCGGCTTCACGTACCGCGGCGTCGGCCCGCAGTTCGACGGCCTGCACACCGGCGGCACGCTGTCGTTCCTCAACACCATCGAGTATCAGATCCCCATTTTGCCGAGCGACAAGCTGTTCTTCGTCACATTCCTCGACCACGGCACGGTGGAGCAGAATATCGACATCAAGAATTACCGGGTGACGGCGGGGTTCGGCTTCCGCATCGCGGTGCCGATGCTCGGGCCGATGCCGATCGCGCTGGACTTCGCCTTCCCGCTCAACAGGATGGACGGCGACAACCAGCAGATGTTCAGCTTCTACATGGGCATGTTCGGCGGCGGCTATTGATTCGCCGGAGTCGGCTCATCACGTTTGATTCAGCTCTCCGAACTTCCGCAGGAAGGTCAGGAATTGATCGAGCAGCCCGACGGTGGGTCCGCCGCGGCCCTCGATGGTTACGGCGTCGCGCGTCACGCGGATTCGCCCGGCGAAGCCCGCCAACTTCACTTCCGCCGAATCCAGGCCGCTCGCCACGGTCACTTTCACGCCTTCGCGCGGCTCTTCCTCGATGCGGTCGACGAATTGGGCAATCGGCGCCGGCGCCGCGAACTCGAACACCAGTTTGTCGAAGCTTGAACCGAACACGTTGGCGAACGCCTCGCGGCGAACGAAGCCGGGATCGGCCAGCCGGCTCACGTCGCGCCGCCAAATCACATCCGTCGGCGACTCCGGGTCGACAGCGACCGTTGCCGAGTATTCGAAATCCGGCGTGCGGATGAAACCGAGGCCGTCGCGCTCCGCGGAAACGTCGATCTCCTTCCGCTTGTAACCGAACTCCTCGCGAATCATTTCGAACTTCTCGTCGACATCGGCCTTGATGTCCGGCTGGGCGATGCGGTTGACGAACTTGCGAGCCCAGTCGTTGGCCCGCTCGGGCAGCGAATGGGACTTGCGAAAGCCGGCCAAGTCCTTAATTCTCCCGGTCGTTTCGGAGCGGAAGACGACGCGGCGCATGCGGGCCGGGTCCAGTACGCCGGCGGCGGGGCCGAGCAGGGCTCCCAGTTCGGCAACGATCGCTCCGCCGTTCTGTTCGCCGAAGATGCGCGGCGTCTGCCGTTGTGGCGATTCGTAGGCGCTTTCAAGCGAACGCGGCACGGCAGTCGCCAGGTAGGCATGCAAATTCGCGGCGCGGAGCGTGCTATCCGGGTCAAGATCGAACTTCACCCGGGCCGTGAAGGCTTCGATCAGGTGATGCCGCCAGATGCCGCGGCGGAGTGAGGCCGATTCGAAGGAGCGTTCGCCCGGCGACGCTGCCGAAAGTGCCGTGAGGATCGGCGATTCGTCGAACAGTTTCTTCAGTTCCGCCTCGTTCAGTCCTTCGGGGGCCAGTTCGCCGCGGACTGGCAACGGGTCGAGGTCGAGGAGCAAGGTAATCTCCGGGCAGCGCGTTTTGCCGATGGCCGCAACGAGTTCGGCGAGTGGAATCGCGGTGCCGGGCAAGTCCGCGGTGAGCGAATCGGCGCAGACGATGTGGCTGCGGCCCCGGTAAGAGAAGGCGCGCGACGCGACGAGGACGAGCAGCGAATTGGGTTTGCCGAGCAACTTCGGGAGCCGGGCGAGATGCGATTCGATGGCGGCGCGCGTGGTGCGATGCCCGGTCAAAAGCAGGCACTTCTTCGGGTTGTATCCGGCGGCCGGGAGCACTCGCAGCAACTCCGCGGCATCGGCCGCCGCGTAGGGAACCGCCGGGCCCGCTTCGAAAAAGTTCTCCACGGCGATTAGCAAGGCGGCGCGGTCGGCCACGGAAACATCGCTCCCCTTACAGTTTAACGCGAGTGCCTACTCAGAAAGCATACGCTGGCCGGGCGGTGTTGGCCGGAGCGACGCGGTTGATATCTTGAATCCATGAAGAACTCCGCCGTTCTGCTCGTCACCTGCCCGGACCGCAAGGGGATCGTCGCCGCGATCGGCGAATTCCTCTATCGCAACGATGCCAACATCCTTCATGCCGATCAGCATCAAGACGCTGAGCGCGGGCTCTTCCTGATGCGCGTGGAGTGGGAACTGGCGCGATTCGCGCTCGATCTCGCCGAGTTCCCGCGCCGCTTCCAGCCGCTCGCCGACCGCTTCGAAATGCACTGGCGGCTCGAACGCTCCGACCAGCCGCTCCGCGCCGCCCTCTTCGTTTCCAAATACGATCACTGCCTCATGGACCTGCTGTACCGACACCACACCGGCGAATTGACCTGCGAGGTGCCGCTCATCGTCAGCAATCATCCCGATGCCGAGCGGTGGGCGGCGTTCTACAAGGTGCCGTTCCACTTGATCCCCGTTGCATCGAGAAGCAAGCAGGAAGCGGAGCAGAAGCAACTCGACCTGCTGGCGGCGGAGAAGATCGATCTGGTGGTGCTGGCGCGGTACATGCAGGTGCTGTCGCCGGAGTTCGTGAAGAAGTACCCGCGGCGGATCATCAACGTGCACCATTCCTTTTTGCCGGCATTCAGCGGGGCCCGCCCGTACCACCGCGCCTTCGAACGCGGCGTCAAGCTGATCGGCGCCACCAGCCACTACGTGACGGATCAACTCGACGAGGGGCCGATCATCGAGCAAGACGTGGTTCGCATTTCGCATCGCGACGGCATCGACAACTTGTTGGAGAAAGGCCGCGATCTGGAGAAGGTGGTATTGTCGCGGGCCGTTCGCTGGCACATCGACCACCGCATCCTCGGCTACGACAACAAGACCGTGATCTTCGATTGAACGAGAATGAGCGGCAGTTCCGCCCCCGCTATAATTGCGGCATGGCCGAACTCCTCACCGGCGTCATCGAGCGGATTACTTTTCACAACCTGGATAGCGGCTACTGCGTGCTCCGCGTGCAAGCCAAGGGGCACCGCGAACTCGTCACTGTCGTCGGCGCCTCGCAGCAAGTCATCGCCGGGGAATACGTGAAGGCTTCTGGCGACTGGATCACCGACCGCCAGCACGGGCTGCAATTCAAAGCCGCCGAGATCAAAACGACGCCGCCGCACACGCCCGAGGGAATCGCCAAGTATCTCGGCTCGGGGCTTGTGAAAGGCATTGGCCCGCGCTTCGCCCAGC
This sequence comes from Urbifossiella sp., assembly GCA_035571955.1. Taxonomy (GTDB): domain Bacteria; phylum Planctomycetota; class Planctomycetia; order Gemmatales; family Gemmataceae; genus Urbifossiella. The sequence goes on from DATNBQ010000333.1 coordinate 3,529, forward strand.
GCATCGTCGACGCCTTCGGCGAACGCACGCTGGATGTCATCGATCAGTCGCCGACCTTTCTCAGTCAGGTCAAGGGGATCGGCCCCAAACTCATCGAGAAGATCCGTTCGAGCTGGAAAGAGCAAGTGATGGTCCGTTCCATCATGGTGTTTTTGCATTCCTACGGCATCGGCACGGCGCGGGCCGTTCGCATCTTCAAGGAGTACGGCGAGAACGCCATCGAGGTGGTGAAATCGAACCCGTACCGACTGAGCACGGACATCTGGGGCGTGGGCTTCCAGACCGCGGACGAGCTGGCGTTGAAGATGGGTTTGCCGCGCGATTCGCCGTTCCGGGCCCAGGCCGCGGTGCGGCACGTTCTGCAAAAAGCCCAGAGCGACGGCCACGTTTGCTTGCCAGAAGAAATGACCGTCTCCTTCGCCGAGGAACTGACCAAAATTCCCCCGGAGGGAATCGCGGCGGCGATCGCCGCGCTGCGCGAGCAGAACGAAATCGTTCTCGATCCCCCGGACCGCGCCGAACCGCTCGTTTACTTGCAGCCGCTTTACGTGGCCGAGCTGGGCGTGGCCCGGCAAGTGAAGGCACTCGCTCTCGGCGGGCATCCGCTGGCCGGGGCGAAGGTGGAAGCTGCCGTCGAGTGGGCCGAGAAGCGGATGAAGATCACGCTGGCGGCCAGCCAGAAACTGGCCATCGCCGCGGCGGTCTCGAAGAAAGTCGCCGTCGTCACCGGCGGCCCCGGCACCGGCAAGACGACCATCGTTCGCGCCATCCTCGACATTTTCACGGCGAAAGGGCTCAAGGTCGCTCTCGGAGCGCCGACCGGGCGGGCCGCCAAGCGCCTCGCCGAGGCTACCGGCCGCGAAGCCCGCACCATCCATCGCTTGCTCGAGTTCGATCCCGCCATCGCCGGCTTCCGGCGCAGCCGCGACAATCCGCTCGATCTCGATCTCCTCGTCATCGACGAAATGTCGATGGTCGATCTGGTGCTGATGAATCAACTGTTGCGAGCAGTGCCGCGGTCGGCTTGCGTGGTGCTGGTGGGGGACGTGGATCAGTTGCCGTCGGTCGGGGCCGGCGCGGTGCTGGCCGATCTCATCGGTTCCGGGGTCGTTCCGGTCGCCAAACTGACGGAGGTGCACCGCCAGGCGAAGGAATCGTGGATCGTGCGGGCCGCCCACGCTGTCAATAACGGCGACGAGCCGGAATCGGCGCCGCGGGGCGATGGCGATTTTTACTTCATCGAGGCCAACGAACCGCCCGCCGTCATCGAACGCATCGTGCAAATGGTCAAGGAACGCATCCCCGCGAAGTTCGGCTTCGACCCGTTCCGCGACATCCAGGTGCTGACGCCGCAGGTGAAGACCGACCTGGGCGTGATCCAGTTGAACAAGGTGCTGCAAGAGGCGTTGAATCCCGGCCGCGGCGCCGCCGAGGTCAAGCGCTTCGATACGGTCTATCGCATCGGCGATAAGGTGCTCCAGGTTCGCAACAATTATCAGCGCGAGGTATTCAACGGCGACATCGGCCGCGTTGCGAAGATCGATGCCGTGGAGCAGGTGTTGTTCGCGGAGTTCGAAGGCCGCCGCGTCGCTTACGATTTCTCGGACCTGGACGAATTGCAACTGGCATATGCCTGCACGATTCACAAGGGTCAAGGTTCGGAATACCCCGCGGTGGTGATTCCCGTGCATTCGCAGCATTATGTGATGCTGCAGCGGAACCTCTTGTACACCGCGATCACGCGCGGACGGAAGCTGGTGGCGCTCGTCGGCAGCCGCAAGGCCTTGTGGCGCGCGGTGACGAACTTCGAAACGAAGACGCGCTTCACGCGATTGCAGGAGCGGCTTCGTGCACCGGATCGCGCCGCGGAACCGGATACCGACGGCGGCTTATTCGCCGAGGGTTGAAGTTCGCTGCTACCGGGCATGTTCTACTGTGCGCGGCAATGGCGCCGGCAACTCGATATGTCCTGCCAGGAAGAAGCTCGACAGCGGATTGGCTACCGCGGCGATCGACCCATCGTCAAGCAGCCTTCTGCCGCTGACCGTGAGAACTTGAGGCCGCCCCCGGGGCCGGCCCCAAGGCTGCGACCGTCGTTACTTCGCGCTGCTGGGCGTAGCCGAGCCCTCAGCCTGGTGCAGCGTCCACTTCAACCCGCCGAGCAGGTGCTTCTGGAAGCGCTCGTCCTTCCACACTTCCTTGCGGTGGCCGAGCGACGTGTAGAAGCTCCGCCCCTTGCCCACTTCCTGGCACCACGAAATCGCGTAGTCGTTGTCCTTCCGCTTTCCCTTCTTGTAATCGATGGACGAATTATCCACGCTCAGGATGATGTGCAGCTTGTCGCGGCTATAAGGGACGGCGCGGAACTGATAGATTTCGTCGGTGATGGCGTCGCCGGTGGTGAAGCCGGCCGCGGCGGCGTGCTTCGGGTCTTCCACATGCACCTTGATCTTCTGGTGCCACGGATGGCCGTCGAAGTAGCCGCCCACCAGTTCGCCGTAGGTCGTGTTGTACAGCGTGTCGGTGGCGCAGTGCGTGCCGGCGAACGCGCCGCCCGCCTTCACCCACTCTTGCAAATCGACCAACTCGCTCTTGTTCAAAGGGTTGCCCGTGGTGAAGAAGAGGACGAGATCGAAGTTCTTGAGCGTCTCCTTGTTGATGCGGCCGCAGTTTTCCTTCTCGACGGGGAGGCCGGTGCGGCTGCGGAAGTCCTTGGAGTACTTCGCCAGCACGTCTTCCTTCGGCTCGCGGGTGAAGCGGTAACAAGTCACGTCGAAGCCGTTCTTCGGGCCGATGTCCTTGAGCACTTCCTCGGCGAGGCCGACGGAATCGTGGACGAAGCCGCCGCTATCGGTGACGAGGAGGAGCCGCTTGTTCTTGGCGTCGGCGGCGGCCAGTGGCGCGGACAAAATCGCGACCAGTGCGACCGTGAAAAACCATCGAGCCTTCATGGGGAGACTCCGCGAGGGGAAATAAGGAGGGCACACGGTGAAACTACGAGAAACGCGGTCGCCTGGCGAGCGGAGAAGGGCGACGACCCGAGCCTTGTCCATTCTTGGGTGGCACCGGTTTCCAGCCGGTGTTTTTTTATACTCGCACCGGCTGGAAGCCGGTGCCACCCAAGAATTCATGCCTTCCCGCGGCGGATCGCCCGGCCCGGTTTGGCCCCCGTATGCTTGCCGCCCGGTTCCAGCACCGGCGTGCCGTTCACGATCACCCATTCGATGCCCACGTTGTAAGCGAACGGCTTGTCGTAAGTGGCCCGATCGCGGACGCGCTCGGGGTCGAAGAGCGTGACGTCGGCGAAGGCGCCGGGTTTCAAGATGCCGCGGTCGGAGAGACCGAGCTTGGCCGCGTTGAGCGATGTCATCTTGCGAACCGCGTCTTCGAGCGTGAGCAGCTTGCGTTCGCGGGCATAGACGCCGAGGACGCGGGGGAAGGTGCCGAAGTTGCGCGGATGCGGGTTGCCGCGCCGCAACGGCCCTTCGGTCGAGTATGCCGAGCCGTCCGAACCGATCGAACACCACCGCTGCACGAGCGCCAGGTTCATGTCCTTCTCTTCGTGGTGGGCGTACACGCACGGCACCGAACCCTCGTGTTCCAGCAGCACGTCGAACAGCACGTCGAGCGAGTCGGGCTTTGAGTCTTTCCCCTTGGTGCGAACGGCGATGACGCGGTCCATGGTCAGGCCTTCGTAAGTGCCGCGGCCGCTGACGAGCATGCGGCTCCATTCGCCGCCCACCGCCGTGTAATGGTTGTACCAACCGTCGATTCCCTGGGTGATGTCCTTCTTCATGCGCGTGCGCTCGGCGGGGTCCTTCAGTCGCTGGAGCATTTTGGTGCGGCCGCCCTCGTGGGCCCACGGCGGCACGATGCTCGCCAGGTTGTTGTTGCCGCGCGTGTA
>DATNBQ010000334.1:0-7559 GCA_035571955.1 Urbifossiella sp.
AAACGCAATCGCCACGTGGAACAAGAACAGAATGCAGATAATGGAATACATGGCGCGTGTGAACGCCGCGTCACCGATTACCGGCGTGAAGGAATCCGTGCGTTTCGTGAACGGCAGCATTGCACACATCGGCCAAAAAATGACGGGAATCGCCGTGAGGCCAATCGTCGGGTTTTCAGGATCGTTTCGAGTCGGCTCGAGCAGAATCGAGACGTAAAAGACGAGCACGACGAGCAATCCCAGGAAAGAGCCGCCGAGGCCAACCCAGAGCAACCAGCGGGGTTCGCGCGGTTGAACCGCGTTCTCGTTCGCCATAAACCACCTAAGTACCCTCTTAACCTACAACGCGTCACTTGGAACGCGGAAGCGGAATTTGGACCCTGCGGAGAAACAGCCCCCCACCCGCCATCTCGCTTCGCTCGATGGCGACCTCCCCCACAAGGGGGGAGGTGAAAAGAGCCTCGCTTCATACACCTCCCCCCTTGTGGGGGAGGTCGTCGCCTCGCGCAAGCGAGGCGGCGGGTGGGGGGTGAGATCTGATTTTGCCACAGGTCTTTAAAACATAAGACGCGGCGCGTTCGCAGTCTTTATTCCGCATTCCGAATTCCGCATTCCCAGTTGCTTTCACATAATGCGCCCGCTGGAAGGATTCCCATGAGCCGCCGCACGAAGATCGTCGCCACCATTGGTCCGGCCACGGACGAGCCGGCGGCGATGGAAGCGGCCCTCCGCGCCGGGGTGGATGTCGCGCGGATCAACTTCTCGCACGGCGGCGAGGAACATGCGGAACGCATCGCGCGGTTCCGCGCCGCCGCCAAGCGTGTGGGCAAGTATGCCGCCGTTCTCGCCGACTTGCCCGGCCCGAAGCTCCGCATCACCATCCCCGCCGCCTGCGAACTCATCTACGGCAAAGAAGTCTGCTTCTCGCTCTCGGCGAAGTCGGTGCAGCCAGGCGACCTCACGCTCACGGAACCGGAGGTGCTCGCCGATGTGCGGCCGGGCCAGCGGTTGCTGCTCGACGATGGCCGCATGCAACTGGAAGCGATCGGCTGCGACGGCGTCCGATTGACCGCGCGGGTCGCGGTCGGCGGCATCCTGAAGCCGAACAAAGGCCTTAACCTGCCCGACACGCCGCTCTCAATTCCCGCGTTGACCGAGCGCGATCGGCGAGCGCTCGTTGCCGCAGCGAAGGCCGACGTCGACTGGGTCGCATTATCCTTCGTGCGCGGCCCCGAAGCCGCCGCCGAGGTGCGCGCCGCCATGGCCGAAGTGGGCCTGAACGTGCCGGTGATCGCCAAGGTCGAACGCCCCGAGGCGGTCGGCAAGGCAGCCGCCATCGTCGCGGCCTTCGACGGCATCATGGTCGCCCGCGGCGACCTCGGCGTCGAGATTCCTCTCGAACGGGTGCCGATGGTGCAGAAGATGCTCATTGCCGAGTGCCGGGCCGCGGGGAAACCCGTCATCACAGCCACGGACATGCTCGATTCGATGCGCGAGAATCCGCGGCCGACGCGGGCCGAAGCCAGCGACGTGGCCAACGCCATTTACGATGGCACGGACGCCGTCATGCTCTCGGGGGAAACCGCGGTCGGCAAGTATCCGCTCGAGGCGATCGCCTGCATGCACCGCATCGCCGTGGAAACCGAAACGCACTTGCAGCAAAGCGGCGCCTCGCTCGGCGACTGGTTCAATCGGCCATCCGAGGAAATCGACGACCCGGTGACCACGGCGGCGTGCGAACTGGCGGCCGAGGTGTGCGCCGAGGCGATCGTGGTGCCGACCATCTCGGGGCGGTTGGCGAAGCTCGTGGTGCGGCACCGGCCGTGGGCGCGGGTCGTGGCGGTTGCGCCGGTCGATCCCGTGCTGCAGGGGCTGGCGCTCGTATGGGGCGTGATTCCGGTGCGGATGACGCCGACGGAATCCGGCGGCGACCGGCTAACGACGGCGGTGCGCGATGCCTTTCTCGCGGGCACCGTATCGCCGGGCGAACGCGTCATCGTACTGGCCGGCCATCCCATCGAGGGCGGTCCGCGCTTTCCGACCGTGCACATCGTCCGGGTTGGCGAAAACGGCACATCGGTGGAACCGTGAGCGCAGCGCTCGGCTGCGCCTCGCGGCTAAACGGGTCGTAACGGCCCGCGCTGAAACGCCGCATCATATCTCACGGCAATTCGTCGGCATCGCTCCCGCCCAGCGCCGAAAAACTCTTCGCTCGCCTGCCGATCACCGAGTCGAGGAGCACCGCGCCATGCCGACGCCCGTCCGCGAGCCTCTTTGCCTCGAGCCCCTCGAAAGCCGCGAAACCCCGTCCGTCGAGACATTCGATTCCCTCGCGCCGCCGATGTTGCCGACTGGATGGTCAGAATTCAGCAGCGACGGCTCGACGGTGTTCGCGGCGGCGGCCGGCAAGGGCGAAAGCGGTTCCGCGGGATTGATGTCGTCCGGGGGCAGCCGGACGGGCGGCCTGGCCTGGAACGGAACCAGCGTTTCGGGGGACACCGGCGCCGCCGCCGACATCAATCTCACGTCGCTCATCCCCACGTTCCTCTTCGCGCGCGGCTCCGATCTCGACGGCAAAACACCGAGCTACCTCGCCGCCACGGTCACGCGCGGCGCGACGGTGACGCTGACGGAAGTGGTCGATGGGACGCCGCACGTGCTCGGTTCCATCACGTCGCCAGGCTCGGCCTACTTCTCTGGGAACTGGGTGCATGTAGTCCTAACGCCGAACGGTAGCACAGCCGCCGTGCAGGTGATTCGCAAGGATACCGGGCAGTATTTGAATTCCAAGGGAACGTGGCAATCGACGGCGACCGATGCTTTGACCGCGACAACATCCTTGCCGAGCGCGGACGGGTTGGTCGGGGTTGGCCGCGGCGCGGCATACGCCGGCAACGTCGCCCTGGATAACTTCGCAATCGTGCCGCCGGCGCCGCCGCTCGCCGTGAATCAATCGTTCGACACGACGGCGCCCGGTTCGCTCCCATCGGACTGGACGAGTTTCTCCACCGACGCGGCCTCGGCGTTCGTCGCCAGCGGCAAGCTCGCCTTCAGCCCGACGAATGGCCTGACTTCCAACGGCGGGTCGACGAGCAGCGACCGCGCCTGGGCCGACACCGTCATGCCGGCGGACGTCAGCGCTTCCGCGGCGGTGTATTTGAACAGCCTGATCCCGGCGCAACTCTTCGTCCGCGGCTCCAACCTCGATACCGCGACGCCGACATACTATGGCGTCACCATCACCCGCGGCCTGGATATCCAACTCGTCAAGGTCGTGAAGGGCGCCACGACGGTGCTCGGCGACTTGAAATCCACTTCCTACTTCAGTTCGCAGTGGCTCCGCGTCAGCCTGATTGCCCAGGGGGACGAACTGCAAGTGATCGCGTTCCGCTCCGACACCCAGCAGTGGCTCGCTTCGGACGGTTCGTGGAGCAGCAGCCCGGACCTGGCGTTCGACCTGCACGACGGCTCGATTACGGGCAGCGGCAATGTCGGCGTCGGACGCGGCGCGAAGTATTCGGGGCCGTTGACGTTCGACGATTTCACGGCCGAAGAAGCGAGTGCAGTCGCCGGGCCGAGCATCGCGGTCTCCGCGAACCAAACCGGCGCAGTGCAGGGCGTGGTCACTTTCACGGCCCAGGTGACGGGGGCGTTCGCCCGCGCCGAGTTCGTCCTGAACAACCATGTTCGCGCGACCGCGGCAAGTTCCCCTGCTACTTGGGATTTCGACAGCACCACCATCGCAAACGGTTCTTACACGCTCACGGTGCGGGCCTTCGATGCGGCCGGGAACTTCAGTTCCACGAACTTCGCCTTCGCGGTGAACAATCCGAACGTCAAGCCAATCGCCATTCCCGTCATTCCGCAGAACAACCCAAACATCCGCGTGGCGGAACTGGCATACGGCGGCACGCCGATCACCGGGGCCACCGAGCAGAACCTGCTCAAGAACGACATCGATCTCGTCGTTGCGAATCCGCAGTATCTCGGGACGATCGCGGCCACCAACCCCAGTACGCCTCAACTGATCTACAGTAACGTCTCGAACCTTTACCAGGGATTGCTCGCGGACTGGACGAACTACGCTCTCCAAAAGAACATCAACCCAGAGTTGGCGTTCTACCACGTGACGAAGGCGACGCCATTCAGCGGCACCAGTTCCTCGTCGCAGCCGGTCGATTGGTTCTGGAGCGCGTTCCAGACTGTGGGGAGCTCCGTGACCGATGTCACGTCGGCGATTCGCGGCGGCCGCAACTTCCACGTGACTGCCGGGGCCGCGGGAACGACGACTGCCATCGGCTCCCTCGAACCGTTCCGCGAAATCAATGTGACTCTGGCGAGCGCCGCCGCCAGTGGCTGGGGCGGAAACTGGCAATACCCGACGGCCGTGGACGCCAGCGGCAACCCGACCGTATGGAAAACGCTGCCGCTCGTTTCGGATGGAACCACGGGGCTGACGACGTCCGGTCGAATCACGTTCGACCCGCCGCCGGACTGGAAGGCGGCCTCGATCGGCGGCAGCACACTGGAGTACTACGTGCGGCTCGCTTCCACGGCGGGAACGGCGGCCCAGTCGCCGCAGTTCGCCACGATACTGGGCCGCGATTATGTGAACGCGAACGGCGGCTTCACCGGCACGATTCCCGCCTTCGATTACGCCGCCGACACCAACCACGACGGCTACCTGAGCGACGCCGAGTACGCCAAGCGAGCGCCCGGCATGAACGCCCGCTTCGTCTACGAAACGCGGCTCTTCTACCCGTTCTACGGGCAAATGCGGTTCGTCACGAACCCGTCGTCGCCGGCGGTGCGGGCCTGGGCCGCCGATTACCACGAACGGTTGCTGAACGCCAACCCGCTGGCCGCCGGCATCTTCATGGACAACGAGACCGGCAAGATTCCATTCTCGGGCGTCTCGGTGTTGGAGCCGACGGCGAGCTACGGCATCGATTCAGGAGCGTTGATCGCGGCGGTCAGCCGGGGCATCGCGCCGAAGTGGGTGATGTCTAACACGGCCGGCGGCGGGTTGAACGCCGACCCGATTGCCGCCAACTCGGCTGCGACCTTCGAGGAATCGCTGCTCCGGCCGCTCGCGTCCAACTGGTCGGACGTGGGCGATGTCGCGAACCTGGTTGCCGATCGGCTCAACGCCACGGCGAACGGATACGTGGTTCTCGATAGCTTGCCGACCGGCGGTTCCCCAACGGACGCACGCACCCAACTGGCCACGCTGGCTTATTACGATCTCGTCGCCGACCCCGAGCGGACCATGCTGATGTTCTTCGGCGGATCGAGCCCGAGCACCACCTGGGCGCAGCACTGGACGGCCGCGGCGACGGTGAACATCGGCACGCCGACCGGGGCGATGCAAGTCGCCGCGACTGGAATCGACCCGCTCAGCCCCGTGCTCACTTACAAGGTGTTCAGCCGGAGTTACACGAACGGATTGGTGCTCTACAAGCCGCTGTCCTATGCCCAGGGAATCGGTTCCGGCACGTTGAACCCGCAGACGGCGACGACGGTGCAACTCGGCGGCAGCTACAAGCAAGTGAACGCCGACGGCTCGCTCGGCCCGGTCATCACGTCGCTTTCGATAATGAACGGCCAGGGTGCAGTGCTGGTCAAGGCGTAAAGAGCAGGCACATGCTCGAAAACCGTGGAACGATCAATCGACCAGTTGCCTTTCGAAACCCACTACCCGCACGGGGTTGCCCAATGGGAAGTGGCATCGGCTGATTGCTACATGTCATTACTTACCTGGACTCAGAGCGGGCAGCAGCAATGGTAGCCGCGGCCATCGCGAACCAGACAACATCGTTAACTTCACGCCCGTTGCCGGTTCACTTCCACTCGCGCTGACGAGTTTCGGCTCGCGTTGCCACCGATCGAAATGGAACGTCATTGTCGCGCCATCGGCCCACGAGAGCGTGAACCGCTGCTCGCCGGACCGCACCGGCAGTTCCAGTTTCAAACCATCGCCGGGATGGTAACTCAGGGCCGCGGGCTTCTCGGGAACGAACTGATAAACAGTCGTTAATCCGTGTGAAACGCCCTCTCCGGAGTGTTCGAAGGCGATGATCTCGGCCGTGCCGGTGGGCGGCGTAACTGCGATCGTCAACTTCCCACTGGGGAGAACCGGAGGGACGCGGAGTGAAAGCGGGATCGTCAGTTCGAACCCCTTGGCATCGATCGCGAACTCCTTGGTTCGCAGGAACGCCGCTAGCTCTTCCAGTGGGTCGGCCGCATGGGAATCGTCCAGGCGAAGGAGAAGCGTCAACAACCGGCCCCAGTCACGGATGGCCGGTTCTTCGAGGGTATCGGCGAGCCGGCGATAGGCTTCGGGTGAGTCGGCCGTGAGTTTCGCGGCCAGGATGCGCTTGACGCGGTTGGCGCCGTGGCCGATCGATTCGTGCAGTCTCGCGGCGAGAAGCGTCCGCCCCGGCTGGGGGAAGTTCGCCAGCCGCCATGCTTCGGGCGCCGGGCAGGCCTCATCAATTCGCTTGATCCATTCGCTCGGCGGCATCCCGCCGGCCGGGGGGATAACGAGCACCCGGTTAGATGCGGCCGTGAGGCCGAGTGCGTCCGCCAGTTCGCCCAGATGCGTGAGCCGAGCGCGGGCGAAGTCCCAGTCGCGCGATGCCTGGTAAACGCGATCGAACTCGGCGGCGACCTTGTATGTAACCGCTTCGCCGCGCGGCTGAGGCAGCGATCGCGAGCCGGGAATCGCCGCATCCGCATCGAATGGCTTGCGTTCAGCCCCGGCCGCGACGGCGTTCGCATTGGCGCGCCACTCCCCTTCGAACGATGCCGCATGCGTCAGAGCCAGGGCCTGGTTCACGAGTCCGCGATACCATTCCTGCCACTTGGCCTCCGCGCCGCGCAGCAGCGGAATGTCCGCCAGCCACTTGTCGCGGAGTTGTGCCGCCTCGGTGCCGTCCCAGTTGTAATTCAGTGGCAGGGCCAGTTCGCCTTGGAGAATGCCTTCGCAGCGATCGAGTTCCTCGAGCGACCGCGCGTCGGCGGGACACGGCAACGTCTGCAGCCTGGCGAAGTATTCGCGGTAGTTGTCGATCTCGCGGAGCCGCCCCTCGACGAAATCGCGCAAGCTTACGGGAAGCCGCTCGAAGCCGGGGTCGGCGTGGAAGGCCGCGAGCGCTCGGCGATTGCGCGGCAGATTCTTCTCGGCGAGGCGGATTCCCGGGGGAGGTTCCCGATCCCGGAACGATTGCACCTGCTCGGCCAAGCCGGGATCGGCGGGCTTCGGCTGGAACCACTCGACTGCCGCCCCGAGGAGCAGTGCGGCGAAGGCCGCCGCCACGGCCGCGACCGTCCCCTTCAAACGCCGCTGCGACTGGCTGGCCCGGTCGCGATGGCGCTCGGCGGAGGCAAACGCATCGTGGAACAACTCGGCGATGCCGAACGGCTCCGCGCTACTCAGCCCGTGCACCGCGACGGCGTAACCGCGCAACTCGACGCTGCCGAACGGCAAGAACTCGCTGCCGTGAGTGTGCGAATCCGGGTCGTCGAGGAAGTCGGCGAATTTGCGGACCGCGTGCCGC
>DATNBQ010000335.1:0-13637 GCA_035571955.1 Urbifossiella sp.
TGTCGCCAGTGAGAATCGCGATGGTCAGGCCCTGGGCGTGAAGCTGCGCGACCGCCTCGGGTGTCGTTGCCTTAATGGGGTCGGCGACGCCAAGCAAGCCCGCGAGTCGTCCATCCACCGCGGCGAATACGACGGTTTGCCCTTCTGCTTGAAGCGCATCGGCCCGCGCTCCCAGTTCGCCAAGGGGAATGCCGGCATCGGTCAACAGCACCCGGTTCCCAATTACAATGGCTCGCCCGTTCACCATGGCCAAAACGCCCTTCCCAGGGATCGATTCGAAGCCCGAAACCACTTCTTTTCCGTTCTCTGCCGTCTGTTCTCTGGCTTCTGGCTTCTCCATTCCTGCGGCAAGAATCGCGGCCGCCAGCGGGTGTTCGCTGCCGCGCTCCGTAGCCGCGGCCCAGGCCAACAACTCATCCGCGGAGACTCCGGAGACGGGCTCCAAGGTCACGAGCCGCGGCTTGCCTTCGGTTAAGGTTCCCGTCTTATCGACAACCACGGTATCGACCGTGCCCATCACCTGCAGGGCCTCGGCGTCCTTAAAGAGAATGCCTTCGCGAGCGCCGCGGCCGACGCCGACCATGATCGACATCGGCGTGGCCAGCCCCAATGCACATGGGCAAGCAATGATCAACACGGCGACGGCATTGACGAACGCATAAGCGAGCGCCGGCGGCGGACCGAACGCCGCCCAGAGTGCGAACGTGAGGATCGCGGCGAGAACCACCGCGGGAACGAACCACGATGCGACGCGATCGGCGAGTTTCTGGATCGGCGCCCGGCTCCGCTGCGCTTCGGCGACCCGCGCCACGATCCGCGCGAGCAGCGTATCGCGGCCGACCCGGGTCGCCTGCACGATAAAGCTGCCGCGCGTGTTCATCGTGCCGCCGATCGCTTCGTCGCCCGGTTTCTTGGCGACCGGCATCGCTTCGCCGGTGATCGCCGATTCATCCACGGCGCTCGCGCCCTCGACGATTTCGCCATCGACGGGCACCTTCTCGCCGGGACGGACGCGCAAGCGATCGCCGACGAGTACGTGATCGAGCGGAACGTCGGACTCGGCGCCATCGGCCGCGATTCGCCGGGCCGTCTGCGGCGATAGGCCGATTAAAGCGCGGATCGCCGAACCGGTTTGCCGCCGAGCGCGCAGTTCCAGTACTTGCCCGACCAGTACAAGTGTGACGATGACGGCCGATGCTTCGAAGTAAACGGGAACCTGGCCGTGGCCGTCGCGGAAGCTGGCCGGGAATACGTCCGGTGCGAGCACAGCAAGAACGCTAATGAGCCAGGCGGCAGCGGAACCAATGGCAATCAGCGTGAACATGTTGGCGGCGCCGTGGCGAAGTGCCTGCGCGGCGCGGACGAAGAACGGCCAACCGCACCACCACAGCACCGGCGTTGCCAGGGCCAGTTCGATCGCGTGACTAGAACGAGCCAGCCAGTGCGGCAACTCGACGCCGGGAACCATCGGCGCCATGGCCAAGAACAAGACCGGGGCGGTGCAAATCGCGGCGATGATGAGCCGCACGGTCATGTTCCGCAATTCGGGATCGTTCTCCCCGGCGTGCGGGTCGAACGTCATCGGTTCGAGAGCCATCCCGCAGAGCGGGCAAGTGCCCGGGCCGTCCTGCACCACTTCCGGATGCATGGGGCAGGTGTACTGCGAAGCGCTGGAGTCCTCGGTGTGATCCATGCCGGCGTGGCCGGGGGCCGCCAGGTAGCGTTCCGGGTCGGCCTGGAATTTGTCGCGGCAGCGCGGGTTGCAAAAATAGTAGGTGCTTCCGGCGTGAGTTGCCGTCCCGGCGGAAGAACCCATGTCGACGGTCATGCCGCACACGGGGTCGATGGCCGTGGCGGAAATGACCTCGAGCCCGAGCGATCTTCGCTTCGGCTCATGGGATGGATGGTAGTGCGGCATGGCAAGCCAGTGAAATTGAAAGGACGCGACTATTGGGAGACATCAGCTTGGCGACACAGGCATTCTTGCCTGTGCAGGTCAAGCCGCACAGGCAAGAATGCCTGTGCCGCCAAAATCCAGGCTGACCCGCTCCTTGGCAATCTTATGCAAGCGGATGTGGCAGCGAATTCGGATGGCTCGCGCAAAGCCGCAACGACGCAAAGCCGAAAGAATGGTCGAGGCATATCCCCATGCTCCCCTCAAAGGTTATCTTGGTGGCTTGGCGGCTTTGCGCGAAACCAGCTTTGGCCTGGCGTGAGACTGTGTGGCAGGTCGGCGATCGGCGTTTACTGGCGGGGAATCGGCCACCGGAAAGCTGGGCAATTCATTCCGGCAATTCCGTGCGGATGGGTAAAGTCGGTTGCATCGATTAGCCGAATATAAGGGCGGATCGGGTTTTTCCGGGATTCCTGGAGCCGTTCATGCGCCCCCGCCTTCTCGCATCGGCAGCCGCGGCCTTGTCCGCCGCGATGGCGTCGGCGGCTGATCCTGCTCCGTTGTCGTTTTTCAATCAGCCGCCCGCCGTTGCCGCCCAACCGCTCGAAAAACAAGAGAGCGCCCAGCCACTGCCCGGCGCGCCGCAGCCGCGCCCGGCCGGCGACCCCGCGCCGCCGCCGGTGCCGCTCACGCCGTTCCAGTCGCCGCTGCCCACCCTGCAAGCACCGATGACGACGGCGCTGCCCGCCGACCGCTCGCTCCACGACGACCATCTCGGTCCGTGGAACTCGTGGTGGTTCCGCGGCGGCTACACGTATAGCTGGCTCAAGAACGCCCCGATCGCTCCGACATTGCTTTCTACCGGCTCGGCCGGCAGTGGCGGCCCAGTGCTCCTCGGCGGTCCCGCCCCTAGCTACGGCGCATTGAACGGTCTCTCGTTCGACGGCGGGCTCTGGTTCAACGAACGCCACACCGTCGGCATGAGCGTCGGCTTCTTCTTCACCGAACAGCGGTCGGTCGGCGCGATGTATTCGTCGGATGCCACGGGGGCGCCGCTTCTCGTCCGGCCGTTCTTCAACGCGGCCCTCGGCTCCGCCGGCGCCCAGGACGGCTTCATCGTCTCGGCGCCGGGCAGTTTCACCGGCGCACTGACCGTGCAACAAGGCGCCCACATCGACGGCACCGACATCAACTTCCTCTTCAACACGGCCAACACGAAGCACTGGACGACCAACTTCCTCGCCGGTTTCCGCTACTTCGACCTCGACGAATACATCGCCGTCAACCAGTACACGCAAGGGATTAACGGGAACACGATTCCCTTTTTCGGCGGCCCGCCGGTAAACGGCGTGATCATTTCCGATCGAGTGCGCACCCGGAACCAGTTCTACGGCGTGCAGGTCGGAGGCGACACGGAGTACCGCTTCGGGGCGATGTTCCTCGATCTCGGCGTTAAGGCGGCGCTCGGACCGAACCACCAGATCACGGAAGTGGGCGGCCAAACGCTGAATGCCGCGGGCGCCGGCGGACCCGGCGGCTTCCTTGCCGTCGGCGGCATTCCCAACGGCAACATCGGCCGCTCGACCACCAACAACTTCGCCGTGCTCGCCGACGCCACCGCCATGCTCGGCGTCCAGATTTCAAGCCACATCCGCTTCAGCTTCGGCTACCAGTTCATTTACCTGAACAACGTGGCCCGCCCGGCCCACCAGTTCGTCACGACAATCGACCCGCGGCTCGTTCCGACGGCGGTGTCGTTCGGCGGCCAGGTTCCGTCGAACACCAATCTCGGCGGCCGCGGCACCCCACCCTTCACCCCCGTGGATCGCGACGACTTCTTCGTCAACACCCTTCGCTTCCTGTTGGAAGTGCAATACTGATAGATCCTCCTCTGGGTGGCGCTGGCATTCTTGCCTGCGCAAACAAAGAGCACAGGCGAGAATGCCTGTGCTCCCCAGACCGATGCACTCTAGAGAGGTCGCGCTTACTTCTTCGGACGGGGCGACGGGGCAACGGGGTTCAGTTTCTTCTTCACCGGGACGGCTTTCACCGCGCTCTTGCCGGAGATCATGTCGGCGAGAATGGGGCGGATGGTTTCGCTGGGCAGTATCCAGGTTTCAACGCGGCCGGCGCGGGCGATGCTGATGCCGAGCACTTTTCCGTCGAGATCGACCACGGGGCCGCCGCAGTTCTGCGGGTCGAGGATCATGTCCGTCTGAAGAACGGTCGGGAAGCCGGTGCGGCGGCCGGACAGTTCCCCGCCCATCGCGTTTTGAATGTCGCTGCGCGACGGCGTCGCCCGGCCCAGCGCAATCGTGTATTTCTTCTCCTCGGTTTTGCGGCGGACCGTGACGTGCACCTTTTCGCCGGGCTTGTAGTTCTCGAGTAGCTCGCGGAGCATTTGCGAACCGTCGATCGTCTTGCCGTTCACCTCGATGATGATGTCGCCGGCCTTAAGGCCGGCCTTCTTGGCGGCGCTCCCGGTGCTGCCGCGTTCCTCGGTCGGGAACTCTTTGATCTTGGCGCCGCCGCTCGGATCGTCGGTAGGGTCGAGGATGATGCCGAGGAAGCCGCGGTTTTGATTGAGCGTATCCGTCGCGTCGAAACCGGTGAGGTTGCGGGTCATGACGCTGACGATGCCGACGGCGATGGGATGGCGGCCGGTGCCGGCGGCGGCCAGCCAGTTGCCGATCGGTTCCTTCTTCGTGTCCGCGAAGGCGACCGTCTTGAGCCCGCGGGCCGGGATCTTCAGCAAGGCGAGATCGGTCGGTTTGTTCGTGGCGACGATCTTCGCCTCGATCTTGCTGCCGTCGCCGAGCTTCACGGTGATGGCGCCGCGGAGTTCGCTAGCCTTGGTGAGGATCAAGCCGTCGGCGGCGACGATGGCGCCGAGGGCCGCATCCTTGTCGTTGCAAAGAATGCGGACCGTGGAAGCGTTCGCCTTCTCGACGACCGCCTGGAACGGCGCGAACAGCTTGCTCGACGATTGGGCGTATGTCGGCGCTGCCGTGCAGGCCAGGATGATGGCGGCAGCGATAACGCGGCGAAAGGCGTTCATCGATACTCCTTAGGAACTAATCGCAGAGCACGCTTGCGCGCTCCCCGTTGGGTCGCGGCTAAGCAGACTCAAGAATCGCGTTTGCCCAGTTTGATGGTCTTGGTGACGGTCTTGGTGCCGCGCTGGACGACAACCTCCACTTCGTCGCCGGGGCGCATCCGCCGGAGCAGCGAGCGGATTTCATCCTGTGTGGCAACTTCCTTGCCGTCGAATTCGGTGATGAGGTCGCCGGCCTTGATGCCGCCGCGATCCGCCGGTCCTTCCTCGGTCACGGATTCGACGCGGGGAAGTTCGGTGGCCTCCTCGAAGGTCACGCCGATGACAGCGTTGGGCTTCACGGCCTTGCCGACCTGCTCGCCCTTGGCGAGGCGTTCCCACTCATCCTTGAAGGCATCCGATGGTACGTGGATGTTGGAGGCGAGAGTGTAGCCGATGCGCGAGTGGATGCCGACGACGTTGCCGTTGAGGTCGAAGAGCGGCCCGCCGGAATCGCCGCCGACGAGGGTGCAGCTGGATCGCACGACGGTATCGCTGGAACTTTGCACCTGGCCGAGGCGGGCGACCGGCGGACGATCGCGCTTCCACCCACCGGGGTGGCCGAGCGCGACCAGCCATTGCCCCTTCTTGAGGCTGCCCGATTTGCCCAGCGGAATGAACGGCCACTTGCCGTTGTTCGGTCCCTTGCTGGTGATCTGAATCATGCCGCTGTCGACCTTGTCGTTGGTGCCGAGCGTCTTGCCGCGGATGCGGGTGCCGTCCGGCAGGATGAGGGTGCAGTCCTTACCGGGGTCGCCGGACACATGGGCGGCGGTGAGGACGAGGCCGTCCTCGCTGACGATGACGCCGCTGCCAGCGCCCATGCCGATGATGATGCCGATCGTGCACGGGCTCGCCTTCTCGACCACCTTCTTGACGGCGGCTTCGAGGGCCCGGAGATCTTGCAGCGACTCGGGGACGGTTGTGCGTAGCGAATCCCACTTGGCCACGGTCGTTTTGACTGGCTCGGCAGCGGGTGCGCGTTGCGTGGGGACAACGAGGAAAAGTGCGATGGCACTTGCGGGAATGAGGCGACGCAGCTTCATGGTGTGCTCCCGGCAGGCGCGGGGCGCCTGGTATGTTCGAGCAGCGCTCCTGGCAAAGGATTCAGCGGTTCGCCTTGCACGGCAGATTCGCCTCAGCCGGGAGTGAAGGATAGCGGAAAAGCGGGAACTCTTCGCCGGGCGAATAGAGCAATGGAGAGGATCGCTCGGCGGCTGTTAATGGATTATATCGCAGGATTCGGCGAACGGTTCAAGGGACGGGGAAAAAGGCGACCCATTTTATCATTTTTCCCAGCTGTCCCGAACAACCGCGAATCGTTGCAACCCGCATCCGAGGCACAGGTCGTCCATGCCGTTTGATTTATCGGGTCGCACCGGACGGCTGACTTCGGTCGGCGGAATAGATTATCGCCCGGCCACCGAATCTTGCCGTTCCCTCGCTGAGCAGTTCCTGGAGTTGTGTTCGCTCGGCCGCGGACACCGCGACCATCTCGAACACGCCGGGGCGAATGTAGTAGTCATAGTTCGCTTGGAGTCGAGTCGCACGGCGGTGATACGCTACTGGGAACTTGTCGAACAGCTTCATGAGAGTGGCAGGGTCAAGCCCTACCTGGTTCTGGTCGGGGTACCACACGGCGACGATCAGCTCGGATTCCGGAAGACCGTTCGTTGGGCGGTATTCCGATCCGTGGACCGGAAGCAGTGTCACGCCGCGGTTATCCATGATACGATCGGTGATGCCGTCCCGCGGCACCAACAAAGGTTGTGGCGTCATCGCCGAACCGACGTTCCACGCAGTCGTATGCGAATCGGCGTCGGTTTCGCCAATCAAGGCAACGAAGTGGACTTCTTGAGGCGAGACGGATTCCTGATGCGACAACCAGGAGTTTGGTAGATGCTTCGTCGCGACATAATCGAAATCGGCGACAATGGCATAAACCCCAATTGACGGCAGCCCGTCAGGGGCCACAAAGGCATTGGAGGCTTTGGTTTCGCGCGAGGCTACTCCGGAGCCGATGAGGATCGCGGCGAACGCACTCAGCATGGGGATTCTCCACCACGCGGCCCGAACGGCCAACATGCCTCGCTGAAGCAGATATGCCATGCCGATCACGACGAGCGGCAGACAATATCCGCATACCCTCGGATACGGACAGCGTTTTGCCGCGGCGAAATGCACCACGTTTACAAGGAGCACTAATCCCACTAGAAAGGCGAATCCTCGATATTGCCGGCCCAGCCCCATCAGGACAATACCCGCGACGCCGCCAGCCAACACGCCGAACCATGCCCACGAAGGGAACAAGAAATCGCTCGTGTGGATCACCCATTCGACGAACTCGCCAGCCGATGAGAGCGTTACACCGAACCGCTGCGACGCGAGGACAATCGCAACGAGACGATCGAGTACGAACACCGCGAAAACCGCAGCAAGGGCGAACAATTGCGCACCGATGTTCCGTCGCCACGTCCGTCGGTCGGCCGTGAGGGGCACGAGATACAAGGCGAGGTAGACCGCGAACACCCAGTCCAGGGCCAGGCTAACCACATTCACGAAGCAGCCGGCAGCCGCGGCTGCCATACCCGCCGCCCGGCCAATGCTTTCGGGCCGCCTGGCGAGAAGGAAGGCGAAGATCAAAAAAAGAGTCTGCAGCGCGAGAACCATTGTGTAGCCGCGCGCCTCGAAGCTGTAAGTTTCGACGTAGGGAATGCAGTAGGCAATGATCCCTGCAATGGGCGCAGCGCTCCCCCATCGGAGTACCGGGCCAACGAGCACGAACGTTAGCACTGAAAAAAGGACCCCGAAAGCAAAAGCGGGTAGCCGAACCGACCGGGGGCTGCGCCGGGCCGCTGAGCTGAGATTCACCAGGACGCTATGAAGGACGTGATTGTTCGGTTCTTTCCAAACCCCTACGGCTCGGTAAAGGCCTAGTCCGATCTGGCGCAGATTTGGGGCGGCTAGGTTCTCGAAGTCGGCCGCTCGACGGATGAGCTTCAAATCGCCGGATGAAGACAACCCCGCCCATCCGTAGTACTCCAAGGTGTGCCATTCATCGTATTCGAGGGGCCTATCCAGATCGGATTGGTTCCAACGGTAGATCGCAAGACCGGTAAGCGAACAAATAAACAACGCTATGCAGACCCGATTCACCCCGCGGTGGGATGTCGTCTCCGCGAGAACAGGATGGCTCATGATTCGGTCCGAACTGAATGTCCGTTATGGGTCGTTTTCGTTCGAAACCGCCGACAGAGTCTCAGTCTGCGGCCCAGTATCGAACTATGCAGTACAGGGCATGGAAGGCGTCATTGAGACCGATTTTCTTGCCTTCCTCGTAGGTGCGGCCGGCATAGCTGATCGGCACCTCGAATACGCGCCATCGGCTGCCGTCAGGCCGCTTTTTCGCAATCTTGGCCGTCACCTCCGGCTCGAAGCCGAACCGATTGCTCTTCAGGTTAATTCCTTGGATCACGTCTCTCCGGAAAACCTTGTAGCAGGTCTCCATGTCGGTTAGGTTCAAGTTGGTGAACATGTTCGACAAAGTCGTCAACACTCTGTTTGCCACCGAGTGCCAGTAGTAGAGGACTCGGTGTTGCTCGCCGATGAACCTCGATCCGATCACTACGTCCGCCCGCTTCTCGACGATCGGCTGGATTAGCTTGGGGAACTCGGCCGGGTCGTATTCCCAATCCGCATCCTGGACGATCACGACATCGCCGGTGCAGTGCTTGAACCCTTCCCGCAGGGCCGCTCCCTTTCCCATGTTCTTGGGTTGGTTGAACACGCGCACGTTGTCGTACTGCTCCTCCAACTTCTTGAGGATCGCCGAGGTTCCATCGGTCGAGCAGTCGTTAACCAGAATTAGTTCTTTGGGAATCGGCACCGCCTGCACTCGGCGAACGAGTTCCGCGAGCCACCGCACCTCGTTGAAGACAGGAATGACCACCGATAGTAGAAACCCGGGCGGGAGGGGATAGATTCCGATCTGCCGGCACGGCCCCTCGCCTAGCAGCTTGTGGAGGACCGCGACTTGCGAGTCCCGATCCGCCGGCAAGCGGTCGAGCATTGCCAGCGTAGCATCGTCGTCGACACTTTCCATGACGGCGTTACGTCGTTCAGAGTACATTCAAGAGCCTTTCACTTCGGAACTGCGGCACCGGCGAACGCATGGAAGGGTATCTCGAAGCCATTTCGAGGACGTAAGGCGCGGATCGAGAATCCTTCGAATTCGCCACAAAGGGCTTAATGGAAGTCGGTTCCAAGCAGTGTGTGCCCTGCGATGGGCATTAGATGCGCTGATTGGCACTAGGTTTCGATTCTGGGTGGTTTGGCCTGGTTTAAGGACCAGGCTTCCGACAGAGCCGCGACCGTCAGGGAGCGACAAGGCGGATCGCTCGCTGACGCTCGCGGCTCGGACAAAACCATCGGCGCTCCGGAGGCGGCCATTTCGTGTATCATGACCGAAGTCCGCTTCGAGAGCCCCGATGAAGCTCGAGGAACTCAGCCGCATCGTGCGCGAAGTCGAGCCGGCCGCCGTGCTCGTCGATCCGTCCGTTCTCGCGCGCATTGTCTCCGGCGACACCTGGGCCGTGTGGCGGGTGCCGCACAGCCATTGCCTGACGCTCGACCGGGCCACACTCCACAAACACCTCGACCCGGACGACCTTCGCCTGCCCAAGGATCAACCGCTCTTCGATCCGGTGCTCTTGCTCGAACGGCCGAGCGCCGATCAACTCAACGGCCCGCGCGACGAACTGCTCATCCGCTACTGGCGGCTGCTCTTCCACGCGGCGGCCCACCGCGAGCTGGATAAACGCCTCTCGGGACTGTCGCCGGCCGGCTTGCGCGACCTGATCGAACCGCTCGGCGGCACCGCCTTCGAGGAAGTGCGCACCGTCTTGATCCAGGACGGCTTGCTGGCGGCCGGCGCCGACGATCGCGCCGTTTACGCCGAGTTCGCCGCTTATTTCCTCGAACTCAAGCACTTCAACCCGGCGCTCATTCCGATCTGCTTCCCGAGTTTGCCGGCGGCGGCGGTGGAAGCGATGATCGGCCACGACCTGGATGGAGCGGCCCTGTTCCGGCGAACGCGGCTGCCATCCACTCCCGAGCCGGCCCCGAAAACCGACGACCAATCGGACGAATCGCACGACTTCTTCCAGAACCTGATGCGGCAAGCCAAGCGGGCCGCGCAGTCCGGCGACACGGTCCTCGCCGCGGTGCTGCACACCCGGGCCGCCCGCGTGGCGCCCGGTTCGCAAACCGGCACGGCCCGCGAGGAGTCGCGCAAGGACCTCTACAAACTCGTTGATCGCTTGCAAAAGGCCCTGGAATTGACGGCCGAGGATGCGGAGGCGTGGCGGCGTGTCTTGCCGGCGCTTCTGGACAAGGCGGATCAGGGGGCCCGGCCGGTCGAGGCGGCTTTGCTCTACGATTTGCAGCGGGCCTGCCTCGATCACGAGCAGAAGATTTACTCGCTCGACCTGGTGGACTGGGCGCTGTCCGGGGGGAAGACGCCGATCAAGCGGGAACTGGCGGGGCAGCGATTCGTGCGGGTGCCGGCGCAGTTGCGGAGCGCGGCGCGGCGTCTCACGACCGCTCGCTTGACGGACGCCGACCGGCAGTCGCTCGCCGCCTTGCTCCGCAATGCCCTGGACCAGGCCGAGAAGCAACTGCGCAGCAACTTCCGGCCGATTCTGACCGAAGCGTTGCGGAACGCGGGGATGCAACCGGCCTCGCTTCCCGAGAAAGCGGCCCTGGAAAAAACGGTCGAGGAACTGCTCGATCGGATTTCCTCGGCGGGGTTCCTGGCGTTCGGCGACGTCCGCGATGCGATCGCCCGTGGCCAGATGAAGCTGCCGGACCTGGGGCCGAACGAACGCTTCCGCGGCGACCCGCTGCTCCGCCTCGACAAGACGCTGACGCGCACCCTCGATGGCGTCTATCGCCGGGCCGAACTGTACACGCGCTGGCTCGAACGCGGCACGGCCCTCAACTTCGGTACGGAAACCGGCCGTTGGATCACGCGGAACATCACCGGGCCATTCGGCGCGGCGTTCCTGCTCGGGCAATTCCTCTGGCTGATGATGTTCGAACGGAGCATCGGCAAGCACGACGCCGTTGGCCCGGCGCCGAACTTCTTCGGCGGCTGGAACGCCCAGTGGGAATTCCACGCGGCGTGGGCCGGGCTCGGGTTCTTCTTCTTGCTGGTGATTCAATCGGCGCGGGTGCGCGGCGTACTGCGAAGCGTCGGCCACCTCATTTATCGCGTTACCCGCTTCGCCTTCTGGGAAATCCCAAGGCGCATCTGGGCCAACCCGTGGCTGCGCCGGCTCATCGCCAGCATCCCCGTGCAGTTCGCCTTGAACTTCGTCGTCAAGCCGTTCATTCTCGCATTGATCATTGTGCGCATCCTGTCGATCTGGTGGGAAATCGGCTGGTCGATCCGCATCCTGGCGTTCGCGGGCTCCGTGTTTGCGATCCAACTGGTCGGGCGGATCGGCGAGGCGATTCTTTTGCACCTGGCCCGGTGGTTGATCGAGGTTGTGCGGGCGACGCCGGCGCTATTGTCGTGGATCAACGACATCTTCCGCGACCTGATTTACGTGCTGGAATGGGTGCTGGCGCGCACGGAAGACTGGCTGCGGCTGCGCGGAACCGCGGGGCGAATGGCCGTTGCCGTGCGGACGGTCGCCGGGCTCATCTGGATGCCGTTCGCCTTCCTCATCCGCTTTTACACCATCGTGCTCATTGAGCCGATGATTAATCCGCTCAAGTTGCCGCTATCGATTCTGTTCGCCAAGTTCATCTATCCGCTGCTGCTCTTGTTGCCGGAGATTCTGAAGGCGGACCCCCATTCGTTCCTCGGCTACAGTTCGCCCTTGGTGAATCAGCTGGCGGATTACTTGTCGGAACCGGGGGCGTGGCTCTTGGTGATGGGAACGCTGTGGCTGTTGCCGGACGCGTGTACGTTCTTGTTCTGGGAGATGCGGGAGAACTGGCGGCTGTATCGGGCCAACCGGCCGGCGGCGATCCGCCCCGTCCCGGTCGGCAATCACGGCGAATCGATCGAGGCACTCTTGCAATGGGGTTTCCACTCGGGAACGGTGCCGAAGTTGTTCGCGCGGCTGCGGGCCGCGGAACGGCAAGCCGCCCAAACGGATAACTGGCGCGACGCCCGCACATATCGCGCGGCCCTTCGCGGCGTCGAGGAAGCCGTGCAGCGCTTCGTTGCCCGCGACTTTACCGAAGTGCTCAATAGCCCGGAATCGACGTGGGATGGCCCGCGCCTGAAGGTCGGCGCCGTGGTGCTCGGCACCAACCGCATTCGCGTGGAACTCGTGCCAATGAGCCGCGACGCGGCGATAAACGCTCAGGTTCCCGCCTGGCTTGAATGGGAATCGCGGTCGAGCTGGCTGGTGGCCCGCTGGGCCGAGCCGGGGTTCCTGGCGTCGCTTTCGCCCGAACAGGCCCGCGTCTTCGAGAATGCCCTGGCGTACTTGTACAAACGAGCCGGAGTGGAGGTGGTCCGCGAGCAGATGCGGGCGGAGTTGCCGCGCGATGCCGAGGATTTCGAGATTGGCGCCGACGGCTTGCTGGTGTGGTATGGGTCGCGGGAATCGGCGCCCTTGCTTTACGATCTCGGCGATCCGGTGGAGGAGCTGCGGCCGCGCATCCCCGGTCAGCGGCAGCCGACGCAGGGGCCGACGCTAGCCGCCGACCGCGTGATCTTCGACCGCATTCGCCTGACCTGGCCGCAGTGGATGGAAGTGTGGCGAAGCGGCTCGGCGGCTAGCATGCCGATCTTCGGGCCGGGCGAACGCGACCTGACGCTGCTTCCGCCGCGGACATCGGCCAATGGGAATGGTCGCGCGGAATCCGCCGGTTACCCCGCTTAAGACGGTGCAGCACGCACACCAGCATTTCGGCCGCGGTTGCGGAGATGCCGGGCAAGCGGTCTATGCCAGAGAAAAAAAAGGCGATTCACGGGAATCGCCTCATCGGACGCCGCGTCGAATTGGCGGGATGGGTAAGAAATAATGGGATCGGGTGGCACCGGCTTCCAGCCGGTGTTGTTGCAGCTGCACCGGCTGGAAGCCGGTGCCACCCAAATCTCGTGAACGATTTTTTAGCGTCCGATAACGACCGGAAGCGGTCGGTTTTCGTCGTTGTGGTAGCGTTCGCGATTGCGCCGTTGGCAGCGGCACCGACTCGCCGAGCGGCCTTACAGCCGCAAGTTGTTGTCGAGGCGTTCTTTACGTGAAATAGTACGGTCCCCGACTGCATCCGCACCGTGCTGGAGTCCCATCTTGTTCACCAACCTGACGCACTGGCTCCGCTCCGCACCCCGCCGCGGCCAGCGATTCCGAGCCGCCTTCGAGCAGCTCGAGAGCCGGATCCAGCCGGACGCCACGTTCTTCGCGCTCGCCAACGATCCCGGCGGCGTCTATCAGCAGGATTGGAGCACCGCCGGCTTCTCCAGCAACAATAACTGGACCGGCCCCGGCCTCACGGCTATCCAGGGGTTCAACGGCAATGGCCTGGCGCCAAACGCCGGAATCGACCCGGAATCGATCACCGCGCCCGGCCCCGGAGCGCTGACGGTCATTGCCAATGACATCGCCGGCACAGCGACGGTTAACCCGG
>DATNBQ010000336.1:0-22024 GCA_035571955.1 Urbifossiella sp.
CAACCTCGACCGCTGGGTGAAGCAAATTGGCTTGATCCCCGGCCCGGACGACGCGGCCAAGTATACGAAACCGATCGACGCGATGGGCGTAAAAGGCCTGCGCGTCGATATGACGGGCCCGAAGAACCCGGTGACCATGCGCGGCCGCTGAACGAATGGCCCAAGGACTTCCCATGAGCACGACTATCGATTCGCCGGCCGTGGCTGGTACCGCGGGTTACCCCGTTTCACGCACGCAACCGGGCATTGCCCCTTTCGCCGCCAAAACGCTCAAGGCGCTCGCCTCGCTGCAACTCACCGTCGTGCTGTTCGCCTTCGCGATCGTGCTGATCTTTTTCGGCACCCTTGCGCAGCGCGATTCCGGCATCTGGACCGTCGTCGAAAAGTACTTCTGGTCGTGGTACGTGCTGGTGCCGATCGATTTGATCCACCAGTTCGGCACGG
Organism: Urbifossiella sp.; assembly: GCA_035571955.1. GTDB lineage: Bacteria > Planctomycetota > Planctomycetia > Gemmatales > Gemmataceae > Urbifossiella. Next base: position 445 of record DATNBQ010000336.1, read on the forward strand.
TCTTCTTCGATCAATCGAAGGAATCGCAGTGGAGCGGTGCGTTCCCGTTGCCGGGGGGAAAACTGCTCGGCGGGGTCATGCTGCTGAACCTGCTCGCGGCCCATGCGAAGCGCTTCCGCCTGACGTGGAAGCGATCCGGCGTGCTGCTTCTTCACAGCGGCCTGATTCTCCTGTTCGTCGGCGAGTTCATCACCCGCGAGTTCGCCGTCGAGCAGCGGATGGTCATCGACGAGGGAATGTCGGTCAACTATGCCGAGGCATCGCGGCACTACGAACTGGCGATTATCGACCCATCCGATCCGGACTCGGACAGCGTGACGGTGGTGCCGGGGTCGATGCTTCGCCCGGGGAAGGGCCGGATCAGCGATCCGCGGTTGCCCGTCGACATCCAGGTCGTGAAGTACATGGCGAACTCGCGATCGAAGGATCTCAAGCCGGGCGAGAAGAACCCCGCCACGGCCGGCCGCGGTGTCCAACCGCACATCGGCTACCTCGCCGTGGAGCAACCCGAGGTCTCCGGCGTCGATCCCAACCAGGCCGCCGATTTGCCGGCCGCATACATCACGCTTTACAAGAAAGGCACCGACGAATCGCTGGGCACCTATCTCGTTTCGCTGCCGTATTCGCTCCAGCAGATTCAGGACGAGTTCGAGATCGACGGCAAGAAATACCTGATGTCGCTGCGCTTCCAGCGCTTCTACAAACCGTTCCGGGTCGAACTGGTCAAGTTTCACTTCGATCGCCATCCCGGCACGCAGAATCCCAAGAACTATTCCAGCGACGTGATCGTTTTCGACGACCAGGGCGCCGAGGTGCGCCGCCAGACCATCCGCATGAACGAACCGATGCGCTTCGAGGGCGACGCATTCTATCAACAGAGCTTCATGCCGACTGAAACGGCCACGATTCTGCAAGTGGTTCGCAATCCCGGCTGGCTGATTCCGTACATCTCGTGCATCATGGTGGGGCTCGGGTTGTTCGTGCATTTTTCCATCGGTTTGATCCGCTTTCTCATCAAGTTGTATTTCGGAACTCGTCGCACAGCAGATGCGCCTGCTGCACCTGTCGCTTCGGTACCAGGCGGCTGGCTCCAGCGCAACTTCTCCTGGTTGATCCCCGCCGCGATGGTCGGGCTCGTCCTCATGTATCTCGGTTCTGTGTACGGCCGGATGAAGCCGAAGGACGACTACGATCTCGATGCGTTCGCCCACCTGCCGGCACTCGACGACGGCCGGGTCAAGCCGCTCGACAGCGTGGCCCGCGTCTACCTGAGGCAAATCAGCCATCTCTCCGATTACAAGGATGCCAATGGCGAACCGCATCCCGCCATCCGCTGGTATCTGCAAACGCTCGGCGCCAAGCCGAACGACGAGTCGGAACCGGCCTGGTCGCTGCCCGTGATCCGAGTCGACAACGACCAGTTGCTCGCGGAACTGAAGCTCGCGCCCCGCGAAGGGCTGCGCTATTCGTACAACGAGGTTCGCGCCCATTTGCCGGAACTTCAGAACAAGGCGTTCACGGCCTTCACCAAACAGAAGGCCGGCAAATCGCTCGAACTGTTCGAGACCAAACTGCTCGATCTGACGCAGCGGCTCGAACTTCTCCGGGACGTCGCGCAGGGATTCGGCAAGGACAGCAAGAAGAACCGCCTGCATCTCGTGCCGCCGCAAGTGGAAGGCGCGGCCTGGGAGTCGCTCGGCCAGTATCGCAGCGACGCGCAGGCCGCGAGCATCAACGACTACGTGGAGATGCTGCGCGAGAAGGCCCGCCCCCGACTGACGGACGACGAACTGCGCCGCCTCCTCGGCGAAGCGGGAGCGAACGCAACCGCGGAAGAGATTCAACGGATGCGAACGACCCTGCTTGATGCCCCGATCGCGGAACTCCACCGCCGCGGCAATCAAGTGCTCGAGGGCGCGCTCGGCCTGCTCCGCAAGGAACTGACGGAAGCCGAGGTCGCGGAACTCGTCGCCCGAGCGGATGCCAGCCTGACGGCACGCATGGACGCCAACCCGGCCGGGGGCGCCTGGAACGCGCTGATCGAAACTCGCCACGCCATTGACGCGCTGAAAAAGGAGCGTTCCAGGCCGGGTATCAAAGTGGAAGAGGCGAAAAAACTGGATGAGCAGATCGCGTCGCAATACGCCGCGTTCAATGCGACTGTGCGCGATTATCGCGCCAAGTATCTGGGCCAGGTGAGCTCGGCCGAGCTCACGAACTCGAACCTCGAGATCAAGTACAACCGCTTCGCGCCGTTCTATCGGTGCATCGCCCTGTACATCCTGGCGTTCTTGTTGAGCACGATCGGCTTCGTTTTCAACGCGGCCGAGTGGCCGAGACTCGGCGACGCGCTGCGCCGTTCCGCCACACTCGTGATCCTGCTCACGCTCGCGATTCACGGCTCCGGGCTAATCGTTCGCATGGACCTGATGAACCGTTGGACGGTATTCGTAACCAACCTCTATTCGTCCGCGCTCTTCATCGGCTTCGGCTGCGCCGCACTCGGCGTGATTCTCGAAAAGGCCTTTCCCATCGGCATCGGCAATATCGTCGGCTCCGTACTCGGCGCCGTCACCCTGCTGATCGCCCATAACATCGCCACCGAGGACACGCTGGCGAAACTGGAAGCGGTGCTCGACACCAACTTCTGGCTGGCCACTCACGTCACGACGGTGACCTTCGGCTACACCGCCACGTTCGTCGCGGGCTTCCTGGGCATCGCCTACTTGTTCCAGATGTTCTGCACGGTGATCCGCGATTCGTTCCAGACGCCGGGCCCGCCGACGCCGGGCGGCTTGCTGGCTTACGGCGCGGCCGCCGCCGGCATCGTCGTTATCCCGCTGTCGGTCGGCTGGGTGCTGTTCGACGCTCTGGCGAAATTCGATTATCTGCCCGGGGTGCTCGGCGAACTGCTGCGCTACGGCATGGTCGCGGTGGGCGGCGTTTACATCGTCGCACTGCTGGCGGCCCGCGCCGTGGGCGAAAGCGTCGATTCGCACGGCCACCGCATCGCGGCGCCGATTCCTCGGCTCGCCGCTCCAATCGCCGGCATGGCGCTGACTCCCCACGTGAGCAAGGTTCTCAATCAAATGATTTACGGCGTGGCCTGCTTCGCCACGATGCTCAGCTTCATCGGCACGGTGCTGGGCGGCATCTGGGCGGATCAGTCGTGGGGCCGCTTCTGGGGGTGGGATGCGAAGGAAAACGGCGCCGTGATCATCGTGCTGATGAACTCGTTGATTTTGCACGCCCGCTGGTGCGGCCTGGTGAAAACGCGCGGCATGGCCGTCCTGGCGGTGCTCGGCAACATGGTCACCGCCTGGAGTTGGTTCGGCACCAACCAGCTTCAAATCGGCCTGCATTCGTACGGCTTCGATACCCGCCTCGCCGAGGGATGCGCTCAATTCTGGGTCGGCATGGGCGTGATCGCATTGCTCGGTCTGATCCCGCAGCGATTCTGGTCGGCTTCGCCAACAGCAAGCGTAGCCGCGACCCCGGCGGCAAGCGTAGCCGCGACCCAACGGGGAGCGCGAAGGTAGTGCGTTTCCCGCTTGGGTCGAGATACAATGGAATCGAAATGGCTACCGCGACCTCGACTGCACCGGTTCCCACGACTCCGCTGATGACGGCGGAGGAGTTCCTCGCGCACCACGTCCATGAACGCGGCGTCGAACTCGTCCGAGGCCGGTTAGTGAGGCTTCCCATGCCCGGCGGACAACACGGCGAAGTCTGCATGAGTGCGGGGGCACTTATTCGAGATTTTGTCAAGCGTCTCGGTCTCGGTCGGGTGATGTCGAATGACACGTTCACTCGCACCCACGACGAGCCCGCTTCGTTCCGCGGCGCCGACATTTGCTTCCTCAGCTACTCGCGGTTGCCGAAGGATCAGGAAACGCCGCGCGGGGCAGTTCCCTCCCCGGACCTGGTGGTGGAAGTGCGCTCGCCGACGGATCGGGTGAATACCTTGATCGCCAAGGCCACCGAATACGTTGAGGCCGGGGTCGCCGTCGTCTTAGTGCTTTTCCCGGAAACGCAGTCGGCTTCGATCATTCGATTGGATCGTCCGCCCGAGGCACTCGAAGCCGGAGCGGAACTCACTTTGCCAGATGTGCTGCCCGGTTTCGCCCTACCACTTCGCGCGTTCTTTGAATAACTTGTCTAACTCGCGCACTAACGATTCTCAACCTTGCCGGGGACGGCGGGTTGAGGATTTTCAAAAGGGCCTGCCGAGTTGCCCGATCCTAGGCAACCGAGGCGGCGGGAAGAAAATGGGATGTGCCCAATACATCTCCGGGGGGAATTCCCACACTAATTCTAAAAGTAATCGCTGGATGGCGACTCAAGTCCGACCATGCCGCGGTTCGCCCTCGCGCTCGGCTCCGCGGACTCCGCCTCGCGGCTAATCGGGGCCAATACGTCGGACTAAATGCCTTTAGCCGCCGGATGGCTCGGCAATCGGATCGTGAATTTCGCGCCACGACCCGGAGTGCTCTCGGCGCGGATCGAGCCGTCGTGGGCTTCGACAATGGCCCGACAGATGCTCAGGCCCAACCCCGTGCCGCGATGGCTCCGCTCGCTGGATTGCAGTTTCTCCGAGCGATAGAACGGTTCGAACACGTGCGGCAAGTCCGACTCGGCGATTCCCACGCCGGTATCCGTCACGCGAAGCACGCACCCGTGAGCCTCGGCAGTCAGGTCGACGGTGATGCTGCCGCCCAAGGGCGTAAACTTGACGGCATTGTCGAGCAGATTGTTCACGACCTGGCGAAGGGCCGTGGCATCGCCGGCTAATGTCACGGCGTCGAACGTTCCCACGGCAAGGCGGATTCCCTCGGATTCGGCCACGGCCTGGAACATTTCGATGGCTCGCCGCACCAGTTCATCCAGTCGCACCGGTTCGCGGCCCTGACCCAACCGGCCCGCGTCCCCTTCCGCCAAGAGCAGCAATTGATTCACGAGTAGGCGAAGACGGTCGAATTCCTCGAGTAAATCGAGCAGTTCCTCCTTGTACTCTTCGACGGTGCGATCGACGAGGAGTGTGACTTCGACGGAGCTCTGGATGGCGGCGAGCGGCGTGCGCAATTCGTGGGCCGCGTGGGCGTTGAACTCGCGGCTCCGTTGCAAGTAACGGGCGATGCGGTCGAGCAGCCCGTTGATGGTTTGCGAGACGCGGTCGAGTTCGTCGTGCGTGCCGCGGACGGGGAGTCGCTCATTCAGTTGGGCGGGATGGAGGCGGGCCGCTGTGTCGATAATCTGCGAAAGCGGTCGCGTCGCCCGGCCGGCCAGCACGTAGCCGATCACCGGAATGAGCAGCAAAGCGACGCCGCCGACCGCGAGCATCGACCGCGTGAACAGCCACAGGTTGTTGTCGGATCGTTCGGTGGAGATGCCGACGCGGACGATGTGGGACGCGTCGCGCAAGGGGCGGTGCAGAACGCGATGCTTGCCGAGAACGATGAATTCGCCGGCCGTGCCGACGATGCGCGCGGTCCATTCCTCATCGGGCGTCCGCACGCTCGACCAGAGCAATTCGCCGGACCGAGAAAATAATTGAATGAAGAGCTTTCGCCGCGAGTGGTCGGTCGCCTTGTAGTTCATGTCGCGGCGGATGTCGTCGAAGTGTTGCGGACCGCGATCGATGATTTCGTCCTCGATTTCGGCCATTTCTTCCTGGATGAAGTCGTTGTCGCGATCGACGAAGAGTTGGCGCAGTTGCTCGCGGACGCCGACGAGAGCGGCGGCAACGAGCAAGAAGGCGACGATGGAAATCCAAAATGTGAGGCGGGCGCGGAGCGTGCCGAATACGACTTTAAGCTTCGCGGATGGCATAGCCGCGGCCCCGCACGGTCTGAATGATCGACTGATCGAAGCCGCGATCCAGCTTGCCCCGGAGGCGGTTGACGTGGACCTCGATAACGTTCGTCGATCCTTCCCAGTCCGATTCCCACAGGTGTTCGCAGAGCATTTTACGTGTGACGACCTGGCCGTCGTGGCGCATCAGGAATTCGAGCAAGCTGAATTCGGTGGGGGTGAGGTCGATGTCGCGGTCGCCGCGGGCGACGCGGCGGGTGGAAAGATCGAGGTTGAGCGAGCCGACTTGCAACGTAGGCGAGGCGCGCGGACCGAGGCGGCGGCCGATCGCCTCCAGCCGGGCTTTCAACTCCGCGAAGGCGAACGGCTTCACCAAGTAATCGTCCGCACCGGCTTTCAACCCGGCGACGCGTTCCTCCACCGAACCGAGGGCCGTCAACAGGATCACCGGCGTCTTGACTCCCTCCGTGCGCAGCGTGCGAACGACTTCGAGGCCGTCCAGCTTCGGCAGCAGGACATCGAGAACGATCGCCTCGAATTGCTGGCTGCGCGCGAGTTCCAGGCCGTGGTCGCCTTCCTTGGCCCAAACGCATTTGTCCCCGGCTTCGACGAATCCTTGCCGCAGCGATCGGCCGATCACGGGATCGTCTTCGACAACCAACAGTTCCATCAGTGGTGCCTCCCCGCGGGCGGTTGCCTGTTTTGCCTTTTTATGACCTTGGGAAATCGATGTACAAGTTTGCAACTCGCGGCTCGGGATCAACGATTTCGCGTCTCACTATCAATTCGCTGGGGGATCCCGGCCTCTTTTCAGTCTCTGCATGAACTCGTGCGAAGAATTGGACTTCGACCCCGCCGTGACTTACTGTTCATCCGGCAGTTTCCCAGAAGAGCGGACGGCCACCTACCGGCTTTGGAAGGAATCGGCGCCGAGTTGGAATCGAGGCGGCCTGCATCGGCGCGGAGGTCTCGCAACCGCCGCCGGTGGAACCACGTCTTCTGGCCGCGGCACTACAAGGTTAACCATGAATTGGCTCCGAGAGCCCGATGGCGAACCGATTCCGGGTTACAAACTCGTCGAACCGATCGGCACGGGCGGGTTCGGCGAAGTGTGGCGCTGCATCGCGCCCGGCGGCATCCACAAAGCCATCAAGTTCGTTTACGGCAACCTCAATTCCCTCGACGGCGACGACGCCCGCGCCCAGCAGGAAATGAAGGCCCTCGAACGGGTCAAGCAAGTTCGACATCCGTTCGTCCTTTCCATCGAACGCATCGAGGATGTCGGCGGCGAGCTCGTCATCGTGATGGAGCTTGCCGACAAGAATCTCCACGACACGCTGGTCGAATATCAACAGGGCGGCCGCCCCGGCATCCCCCGCGATTTGCTCCTGGGCTTCCTCGATAACGCCGCGGTCGGCCTCGACCACCTCATCGAGAAGCACAACCTTCAGCACCTGGACGTCAAGCCGCGCAACCTATTCGTCACTTCGGACTTCGTCAAAGTCGCGGATTTCGGCCTTGTCAAGCAACTGGAGCGTTCCTCCAGTTCCGGGTTGATGGGCGGGGTCACGCCGATTTACGCGGCCCCGGAAACCTTCTCCAACAAGATCAGCAAGCACTCGGACCAGTACAGCCTGGCGATTGTCTACGTCGAACTGTTGACGGGAATGCGGCCGTTCACCGGCAAGAACATTCGGCAACTCGCCCTGCAGCACATGACGGAGGAGCCGGACCTGTCGATGCTGCCGGAAGCGGATCGCCCGGTGATCGCGCGGGCACTCGCGAAAAACCCGGACGAGCGCTTCCCAAGTTGCACCTCATTTATCCGCTCGTTGCAGGGCGGAGTGCGATCCGGGGAGAGCAGTGGCAGCGGGCCCATGCCCGCTCTCGAACCGACCGCCTGGGCGCGAACCTCAAAGACGATCCACGATGTCGAGTTCACGCCATTTGGGCAGATGGATTCGGGCGGGGTCGCCGTGCTCTCGGCGCGCGGCAAGACGAGCGTCGCCGACCTCGAGATCGATGAAGAGCACTTGCTCGGGGTGACGGCGGTTCAGAAGGAAGTCGGCATTCTGCGGCCGACGGTGCTGATCGGCATCGGCAGCTTCGGCCGCCGGGCGTTGCAAGAAGTTCGCTGCCGGCTCATCGACCGCGTCGGCGACATTGCGCTCGTTCCTACTTATCGTTTCCTTTACCTCGACTGCGACCCGGAAGCCGTCAGCAAGGCAACCGCTGCTCCGTCCGATGTCGCCCTGACACCGGACGAAGTGTTCCCGGTTCCGCTGCAACCGGTCACGGGATATCGCCGCCGGCAACTGGAACAAATCCTCGACTGGCTGCCGCGCGAGAAGCTCTATTCGATCCCGCGGAGTTTGAACGCCGGCGGTTCACGGGCACTGGGCCGCCTGGCCTTCTGCGACAACTACCTCCGCTTCGTGACGCGCCTGCGCCGCGAGTTGCAGATCGCCACGCACCCGGAATCGATTTCGCAATCGTCGGATCAAACGGGCCTCTTGCCGCGCGACAACACGCCGCAGGTCTACGTGTTCGCCGGCGGAACGGGCGGCGCGGGCGGAATGCTGGTGGACGTGGGCTTCGCCGTCCGCCGCGTGCTCGGGCGAATGAACGCCGGCGACGCCCCGGTGAGCGCATTCATCTACGCGGCAGCGCCGAACGACCCCGCCACTCCGGACCACGAACTCGCCAACCTCTACGCCACGCTCACCGAGTTGAACCACTACGCCGATGAGGACGTTGGCTTCGCCGCCCATTACGGCGGCACGGAAGGGCCGAAGGTCGAAGCGAACGGCCTGCCCTTCTCGGCGACTTACCTGCTGCCGATGCCGGACCGCACTTCGGCGTCGTTCCGCGATTGCGTCGCCCACCTGGCCGGTTATGTGGCCCACGACTTGACGACGCCGCTCGGCGTGGCCCTGGAACAACTGCGGCTGCAGCAAGCGTCGTTCGGCCGCAGCCCGTTCCGCGCCTTCGGCACCTATGGCGTCTGGTTCCCGCGCGGCTTGCTCCTTCGTGCCGCCGCCCAGAAGATCTGCGTCGAACTCATTCGCAAGTGGCACATCGACGCCCCGCCGGGCGACACGGCCCGCATCGATCGCGTGGTGACGCAGGTGATGGGCGATTCCCGGCTCAGGCCGGATGCGGTGCAGAAGTTCATCGAGCAAGAGACGCCGCGCGGCCCCGAGGGCGCGCCGGCCGACCAGATCGAGCGCTGGCTGCACGGGCTCGAAGGGCAAATTGAAACGACGGGCCGCCGCGCCGAGGCCGGCGCCTGGTCGCGCAACGCCTGGGATCAGGCCCGCGAGTTCATCGGCGTCCGCCCGACCAGCGATCAAGACATCACGGTGCGCCGCGGCCGCCTCAGCAAGGCGCTGGATGAAGGCATTCGCCGCGTCGCCCAGATGTGGGGCAACGAGTTCGCCGCCATCACCCGCCCCTTGCAGGAAGATCCGGGGCACCGCATCGCAGCAATCGAGACGGCCCTGCAGCGAATCGGCAAGATTTGCATCGACGCCGCCGAGACCGTCGATAAGAAGCTTCGGCAGGTCGCGGTGAAGACGCAGCAGATTCGCATGGACGTGCAGTCGGCCCTCGATCTTTGCCAGGCGGGCAGCGGCTCGTTCAGCTTCTTCGGCGGCCGCAGCAATCGCAGCATGCGGCACTTCCTGGAACAACTGCGGACCTTCGCCCGTCACCGCCTGCAGGAAGATTTGCTCGACGCGACGGCCCGCTTTTATCGCGCGCTGCAGGGCGAAATCGAGATGCAATTGCGCGATCTGACGTTCTGCCGCAATCGGCTCGCGCACTTGCTGCAGATTCTCGATTCGCCGCTGGCCAACCTGCCGTCGCACGGCGACACGCCGATCGCCATGTCCGAGGAGTCGTTGCAACAGACGCTTCACCCGACCAACACGATCCAGGTGGTGTTGCCGCGCGGCGAAAAGCACATCGACCGCTCCGTGCAGCAAGTGCTGCAAACGGTGAAGGATTCGGACATGCTGCGGTTGGAGCACGCCTTGCAGAAGCTCGTGCTCGAATCTCGCGGCGGCCTGACCGGCCTGTGCCGCATCAACGCCGATATCTTCCGGACGCTCATGGCCCCGATGGTCGAGCAGAGCACGGCGTTCCTCGGCGAATTGCTGCCGATCACGGACGTGACCGAGGTGGAAACCTCGGCGGCCCAGGCGATGAAGGTGGACCTGACGACGCGGATCAAGGATTACCACGACAAGGCGGTGCCGCCGTGCGAGTCGTCCGCCGAGATGCGTACGTTCGTCGTCGTGCCCGACAGCGAATCGGGGAAGTCATTCGCGAGCATGGTGAAGCGAACGCTTCCTTCGGCCCTGACGATCCCGGTACAGGACTCGGCAACGGATCTGCTGTTTTGCCGGGAGCAGGCCTGCATGCAGCCCGCGGAGCTGATGGCGCTCGTCTCGGTCTGCCGCCCGGCTTATTACCAGTCGCTGGCCAGTCCGCACAGCAACCCGCACTCACGCTTCGACGTGACCGAGTGGATGCCGTTGAGCGAGTAAGTTAAAACCGAAGATTACTGACGGTCAGATAGGCAATGTCCGGCTTCTCGATTCTTCGGCCTGAAAGGCCGTCTCTGTCAGCCCAGGCCGCAGACGCCGAAGGCGTCAAGGCCTGGGAGAGCGAGCGGTATTTTTCGGCCTGAAAGGCCGGTTCTGGGAATCCCGTCCTGGCGCAATCGTTGGCCAACGGTTCTTTTCATCTGATCTTCTCGACGAAACCGTTCCCAGACCTTCGGTCTGAGCTGATGGAGACGGCCTTTCAGGCCGAATACCTCCAGGCCGGAACGGATCGGTGTGGGACACCGTTCCCAGACCTCCGGTCTGAGCTACGGGCTTCGGGCTGAGAAAGCGAGAAGCCAAACGACGCCGCCTCCGCCGCATCGCGACTCGCGCCTATCATAGTTCCTAACTTGCATCTCCATCCCTTCCACCGAGGCCGCGATGCTCCCTTCCGTACCGCTCTTCTGCGTGGTCGCTCTCTTCATCGCGCGGCAAGAAGCCGGGAAGAAGGACGACAAACCGCCAATGGCGTCGATGGCGGCGTTGAAGCCGCGGCTGGTCGGCCCTGCCGTCACCTCCGGCCGCATCGTCGGCTTCGCCGTCCATCCCAGCGACCGCGCGCGCTACTTCGTCGCCGTCGCCTCCGGCGGCGTTTGGAAAACGACCAACGCCGGCACCACCTGGACGCCCGTTTTCGACAAGGAAGGCTCCTACTCCATCGGTTGCGTGGTGATGGATCCGAAGAACCCGAACGTGATCTGGGTCGGCACGGGCGAGAACAACAGCCAGCGCAGCGTTGCGTACGGCGACGGTGTTTACAAGAGCATCGACGACGGCCGAACCTGGGCGAACGTCGGCCTCAAGACTTCCGAACACATCGGCAACATCGTCATCGATCCGCGCGATTCGAACACGGTTTATGTGGCGGCCCAAGGGCCATTATGGGGACCGGGCGGCGAACGTGGCCTCTACAAGACCACGGATGGCGGCAAGACCTGGAACCGCATCCTGAACATCGACGCCAACACGGGCGTGACGGAGGTGTCGCTCGATCCGCGCAATCCCAATGTGCTCGTGGCGGCGAGCTTTCAGCGCCGCCGCCATGTCTGGACGATCATCAATGGCGGGCCGGGTTCGGCGATCCACCGCAGCACCGACGGCGGCAAGTCGTGGAGGAAGATCACGGCGGGTTTGCCCGGCGGCGACCTCGGCCGCATCGGGCTCGCCCGGGCGTCCACCGACCCTGATACCATTTATGCAATCGTCGAAGCCGCTGAAGGCGGGGGCATCCACCGCAGCACCGATGGCGGGGTCTCCTGGCAGAAACGCAATCCCTATTCGGCCCAGGCCCAGTACTACTCGCACGTCGTTGTCGATCCCGTCAATAAGGACCGCATCTACGTCATGAATGTGTTGATTCAAGTTTCCAATGACGGCGGCAAGACGCTCGCCCCGCTCGGCGAACCGAACAAGCACGTCGATAACCATGAAATCTGGATCGATCCCAATGATCCGAAATACTATCTCGTCGGCTGCGACGGCGGCATTTACGACAGTCACGATCGCGGCGCCACCTGGCAGTTCAAGCCGAACCTTCCGGTCGCGCAGTTCTACGATGTCGCCTGCGACGAAAGCGGGCCGTTCTACCACGTCTATGGCGGCACGCAGGACAATTTCACGCTCGGCGGCCCGGCCCGCACGCGCAGCTTGCACGGCATCACCAACGAGGACTGGTTCGTCGTGCAAGGCGGCGACGGCTTCCACTGCAAGGTCGATCCGACTGATCCGAACATCGTTTACGGGACGCTGCAGTACGGCGTGCTGTGCCGGTACGATCGGCGGACCGGGCAGCGCGTCCAGCTTCAGCCGCAAGCGGGTCCGGGGGAACCGCCGCTCCGCTGGAACTGGGATTCGCCGCTGCTCATTTCCTCGCACGATCCGAAGCGGCTTTACTTCGCCGCCAATCGGCTATTCCGTTCCAACGATCGCGGGGACTCGTGGAGGCCGATTTCCGGCGACCTCACCCGGCAGATCGATCGCAACGCGCTCGAAGTCATGGGGAAGATCTGGGGCCCGGATGCGGTGTTCAAGAATGCTTCGACGAGTCTTTATGGAAACTGCGTGGCGCTTGCCGAGTCGCCGAAGAAGGCGGGATTGATTTACGTCGGCACCGACGATGGGCTGATTCAGGTCACGGAGAACGGCGGCACGGCCTGGACCAAGATCGACAAGTTTCCATCCGTACCCGATCGCACTTACGTGAGCAAACTGGTTGCCTCGCAGCATTCCGCCGCGACGGTGTATGCCGCCTTCGACAACCACAAGAATGCCGACTTCGCACCGTATCTCCTGAAGAGCACGGATAGTGGCAAAACGTGGTCGAGCATCGTCGGCAACTTGCCGCCGCGCGGCACGGTCTATTGCCTCGCGGAGGATCAAATCGATCCGGACCTGCTCTTCTGCGGCACGGAGTTCGGCCTCTTCGTCACGCTCGATGGCGGCAAGACATGGACGCGCATTCAAAACGGCCTGCCGACGATCCAGGTGAAAGACCTGTGCATTCAGCGGAAGATGGACGACCTGGTGATCGGCACTTTTGGCCGCGGCATCTATGTGCTCGACGATTATTCGCCGCTGCGGCAACTGAAGAAGCCGACGAAAGCCGCGACGCTTTTCCCGATTCGCGATGCGGTTCTCTATGTGCCGTCGGCCCGGCACGGCGGCAGCGGCAAAGCCTTCCTCGGCGCATCGTTTTACACCGCAGCCAATCCGCCGTTCGGCGCAGTCTTTACTTATTCGCTTCCGGCAAGTTTGAAGACGCTCAAACAGAAGCGGCTCGATGCCGAGAAGGCCGCGGCGAAGGCCGGCACGCCGGCGCCGTATCCGACGCCCGAGCAACTGCGGGCCGAGGCCGACGAAGAACCGCCCACAGTCTACCTCGTCATATCCGATGCTGAGGGGAACGCGGTCCGCACCATCTTCGGAGCGACGAGCGAGGGAATGCACCGGGTGAACTGGGATCTGCGCGACCCGGCCGCGTCGCTGCCGTCGCCAAGGGCTCAGCCGGACGACGACGAGGACGACTTTGGCCGCGGGCCATCCGGTCCGCTCGTCGCGCCCGGCAAGCACAGCGCGCGCCTCTACCAACGGCTGCGCGGCCAGGCAACGGCGCTCGCCGGCCCCGCTGTATTCGATGTGGTGCTCGATCCCCAAATCATCGCGAGCCCGGACGATATCAAGGACGAGGTTGCCTTCCACCGCGAACTGCTGAAGTTGCAGCGGGCCTTGAACGGCGCTTCCAGCGTGGCCAACGACGCGACGACTCGGCTCGCGCAGATTCGCCGCGCGCTCGACGCGGCGCCGAAGGCGAGTGAGGCCGCCAAGACTAAGGTCCGCGAGCTGGCCGCCGCCAATCGCGACTTCATCCGCGCGCTGCGCGGCGACTCGGTGCTCCGCAATCGAAACGAGGCTGTGCCGGAGTCGATTGCGGAGCGCGTCGGCTATGCCGCCGGTGCATCATCGCGCTATCTCGGGAAGCCGACCGTGACCCAGCGGCAACAGTATGTGATCGCGAGCAAGGAGTTCGCGGCGGAACTTGGCAAGCTAAAGAAACTCGTGCAGACGGATCTGCCGGCGCTGGAAAAGATGCTGGACGGTTTCAACGTGCCGTGGACGCCGGCCCGCCTGCCCGAATGGAAGTGATGCTACTGTAGCCGGCCTCTGTGAGGCCGGATTGCTCTCGACTCCGGCCTCACAGAGGCCGGCTGCAAAAAAGCGAATGCATTGCAATGCTCCATCCGCTATGCTAATTGATGGTAGCCCGCCTACCTCCCGCCAGTTTGCTCCCGCTTGGAGACACTTCATGCTCGCGTTTCAGAGTCGCCGGTCGTTTTTGCAAGTCGGCGCCCTCGCCGTCGGCGGCCTCACCTTGCCGAACTTGCTGCGGCTTCGCGCCGCTCAACCCGCTGCCGCCAAACGGAAGAAATCCGTCATCCTCATCTGGCAGGCCGGCGGCCCCAGCCACATCGACATGTACGACCTGAAGCCGAACGCCCCCGCCGAAGTCCGCGGCGAATTCAAACCGATCAGCACGAACGTCCCCGGCATCCAAATCGGCGAACACCTGCCGAACCAGGCCAAACTGTTCGACAAACTCTCCGTGGTCCGCTCCGCTTTCCACACCAATGCCGGCCACGGCATGGGCTCGCAGTGGATGCAAACCGGCTACCAGGCCACCATCGAAGTGAACGACAACATTTATCCATCGACCGGTTCCGTGGTCGCCAAGATGAACGGCCCGAACGATCCCGGTTTGCCGGCGTACGTGAACCTGCCCCGGCAAGTCAGTTTCGGCAAGGCGGCGTACCTCGGAGCCTCGTACAACCCATTCTCGCCGGACTCGAACCCGAACGACGCCAACTTTCAGGTGCGGAACCTGAAGCTGCCGGGCCGGGTGAATGCCGACCGCCTCGAACGCCGCAAACAACTCATCCACGACCTCGATACCATTCGCCGCGACATCGATACCAAGGGCGACCTCGACGGCCTCGATACGTTTTATCGCGACGGCCTGGAAATGGTGACGAACGCCAAGGCCCAGAACGCCTTCGATGTGAACAAGGAACCGGTGCGGCTCCGCGATCGCTATGGCCGCAACGATCTCGGGCAAAGTTGCCTGCTGGCCCGGCGGTTGGTTGAAGCCGGCGTCACCTTCGTCACCTTGCAAGCCGGCGGCGGCTGGGATACCCACGGCAACAACTTCACGGAACTGAAGCGCCGCCTGCTGCCGCAATTCGACCTGGCCGTGGCGGCCCTCGTCGACGATCTGCACGATCGCGGCCTCAGCGACGACGTGCTCGTCATGGGGATGGGCGAGTTCGGCCGCACGCCGAAGATCAACAAGGATGCAGGCCGCGATCACTGGCCCGGCGCCATGAGCGTGCTCTATGCCGGCGGCGGCCTCAAGATGGGCCAAATGATCGGCACGACCAACGCGCTGGCGGAATACCCGACCAGCAAGCCGTACACGCCGGGCTGCGTGCTGGCCACGATGTACCACGCGCTGGGAATCGACCACAAGCACGCCTTCTACGATCACGCCCAGCGGCCGCTGCCAATCTTGAGCGAAGGCGAACCGATCCGCGAACTCGTCGGCTCGTGAACAACCGTCAGGGAGCGATCGCGTGATTTCGCTCCCTGACGATCGCGGCACGGATGGTCGATCATCGTTTCTTCAGCACCGTCAAGAGATCGGGCTTCTTGTGCAAGAGCGCCACGTCCTGGGCAGTCAGGGCCCGGTCGAAGAGGGCGAATTCGTCCATCAGGCCGATGTAGCTGATCGCTAGAAATACCGACGCTTTCTCGGGTTCCCAGCCCATCGCGATCGCTTCTCCTTTGACCGTACCGATCCGCTTTCCGTCGATGTAAAGGGTGGTGACGGCGTCCGTCTTGCCCGTGTCGAGGTTCTGAAACGTAAGGGCCACGTGGTGCCATTCGCCGGCCTTCCAGTCGATGCGCGGCGCTCGAATCAGCGGCGCCTTGGGGTCGCTCTCGGGCACGGCTTTCTTGCCGTCGGAGCGAGCCGTGAACGCGCCGAAGCGCAGGTCGCGGGGCTTGGCGTCGTTGAAGTCGAACCACAGAGCGCCATTGTCGTAGCCCTTCTGCGTAATCTGCACGGGATCGCAGAACTTCGCCGTGATGAGCCGGTTCGGGTCGGTGTTGCACCACACCGAGACCGATCCGGACCAGCCATTCTTCTTGTAGGCCAGGTTGCCTTTCACGGGGAAGTAGAGTCGGCCGTTCTTCGGTGAAACGGCGACCGATTCGAGGGCGCCGCCGGCGATTCCCTTCTCCTTCGCAATCCGCACCACGGCGCTTTCCACCGTCTTCTCGAAGACGAACTGGCCCTTCTCGGTCGGGTGCGGGAAGCGCGTCCCCGCGGTGAGATCGCCGCCGAGGTCGCCCTTCACGGCTTCATCGAACGAGGCGTACAAGGTGACCGCCTTGTGGACCGCGGCCTCATCAGCCCGCGTCGTCGCAACGAGTAATCCACTAATCAGCAGAGCGAGTGCCGCAGGGAACCGGTGCATAGGGAGCCCTCGGGATGGTGTGATTCTTTACCCACAGTGGGCTTACAGGCCGTCATCAAGCATTAATATCGAGCCAGCCAGCCCTCACCTCTGCCCCGCGTGCGGGGAGAGGTTTTGGGTGGTTGGTCACCGTTATTGCCTTGCGGGCTCTCAGCAGCCGCGCTCAGGAAATCACGCCGCGCTGGACCGTGCCGTGTACGTCGGTGAGCCGGAACTGTCGCCCCTGGTAGCGATAGGTGAGGCGCGTGTGGTCGATGCCGAGCAGGTGCAGAATCGTGGCTTGGTGATCGTGTACGTGGACCGGGTCTTTCGCGATGTTCCAGGCCCAGTCGTCGGTTTCGCCGTGGACGTGGCCGGCCTTCACGCCGCCGCCCGCCATCCACAAACTGAACGCCCGCCCGAAGTGATCGCGGCCGTTGGGCTTATCCGCCGGCCCCTGCCCGAACGGCGTCCGTCCGAATTCGCCGCCCCAGACCACCAGCGTCTTCTCCAACAAACCGAGTCGCTTCAAGTCTTTCACCAGAGCGGCCGACGGCTGGTCGGTGTCGCGGCATTGCCCTTCGAGTTGCGTGTACAGGTTGCCGTGCTGATCCCAGCCGCTGTGCATCAGTTGAACGAACCGCGTGCCGCGCTGCACCAACCGGCGGGCGATCAGGCAGTGGCGGGCGAACGTGCCGGGCTCGTTCACCTGCGGACCGTACATCTCGAGAATGTGCTTCGGTTCGTTGCGGAAATCGAGCAATCCCGGCACGCTCGTCTGCATTTTGAACGCCATCTCGTATTGCGAAATGCGCGTGTCCGTTTCAGGGTCGCCGTACTCGGCGAGGTGCTGCTCGTTGAGTTCCCGCAATCCGTCGAGCAGTTTGCGGCGCGAATCCGGGCTGACGCCCTGCGGATTGTTGAGATACGGAACGGGGTCGCCGGCGGCGCGGAAACGCGTGCCCTGGTACTTGCCGGGCAGAAATCCGCTGCCCCAGTAGTAATCGTAGAAGAGTTGCCCGCAGGTCCGGCCCTTGTCCGACGAGGTCATGACGACGAATGCGGGCAGGTCGGCCGCCTCGCTGCCGAGACCGTAAGTCACCCACGCGCCCATGCTCGGACGGCCGGGCACCTGCGCACCGGTCAGGAAGAACGTCACTCCGGGGGCGTGGTTCACCGCCTCGGTCGTCATCGAGCGAACCAGACAGAGATCGTCCGCGATCCCGCCGGTGAATGGCAGCAGCGTGCTGATTTCGAGGCCGCTCTTGCCCCACTTCTTGAACGGCTTGATCGCGGGCACGGCCGGCCACTTCGAATACCCGGCCGTCATGGTGGAAAGACGCGTTGTGCCGCGGACGCTCTCGGGTAGATCCTTGAGGTAGTTCTTTGCGAGAATCGGCTTCGGGTCGTACAGGTCGAGGTGCGACGGACCGCCGCCCTGCCACAGATAGATGACGCACTCGGCCTTCGGGGCATGGTGCGGCAACCCCGGAATTCCCGGCTGACCGGGCGGTTTCTTGGCCGCCTTCGCTTCATTGCCGAACAGCGACGCCAGGGCCGCCAGGCCGAGCCCGCTTGCCGATCGGCCGAACATTTGCCGGCGCGTCACCCGCGCGGCATTCTCCGCAATCAGCGGTTCCATGTCATTCTCTCGTCAAGGCTTCATCGAGATTGAAGATCGCAAGGAATACGTTCGTCCAGGCGGCGTGCTCGATCGGATCGAGAGTCGCATCGGCGGGCGTTGAACCGATCGCCAGCAGCTTCTTCGCCGCGCCGGTTTTGTCCAAGCGATACGCCTTCCGCTGTTCGTCGAGCATCCGACGGAGCACCTTCAAGTCGGTTTCGGTCGGGGTGCGAGCGAGAACGCGGCGGTAGGCGAACGCAAAGCGGGCGTCCGTTTCCGGGGCGGCCTTCATTGCATTGCGCGCGAGCACGCAGGCGGCCTCGGTCCAGGTCGGATCGTTGAGCGTGGTGAGCGCATGCAGCGGCGTGTTGGTCACGGAGGTTCGCACGCGGCACGCTTGCCGTGCGGACGCATCGAACATGTTGGCGGGGCCGATGGTTCGCCGCCAAAACGTATACAGGCTGCGGCGATGCAGGTCGCGGCCGGAGGATGCCGGATAAGTGAAATCGCGTTCGCGGGTGATGGCCAGCGGTTCCCAGATTCCTTCGGGCTGGAACGGGTAGACCGGTTTGCCGCCGATGCGCGAGTCGAGCAAGCCGCTGCTGGCGAGGGCGACATCGCGCAAAAGCATCGCCGGCAGGCGCACCCGCGGGAAGCGAGCGTAGAGTCGATTCTCGGGATCGCGAGCCAGCCCCTCGGGCGAAACCCGCGAGGATTGCATGTACGCCGCACTGGTCACAATCAGTCGGTGCAATCGCTTCCCGTCCCACCCGGATTCGCGGAAGTCGACGGCCAGCCAGTCGAGCAGTTGTTGGTGAACCGGGACATCGCCCTGCACGCCGAAGTCTTCGCTCGTCTTGACGAGACCGACGCCGAAGAACGTCTGCCAGGCGCGATTGACGGCGACCCGCGCGGTGAGCGGGTTTTCGGAGGCGACCAGCCAGCGGGCCAGGCCCAGGCGATTGCGGGGCGAGTTCTTGGCAAGCGGCGGCAAGAATGCCGGCGTCGCGATTTCCACCTTCGCTTTCTTCTTCAGGTATTCGCCGCGATCCAGGATGTGCGACTCGCGCGGCCGATCGTCGGCCATCACCATGACCTTCGGCAACTCATCGGTCCGGTAATCCCGCGCTTCTTTCTCCGCGGCTTTTACCATGGCCACAAGGTTCGGCTCGACCTTCGCTTCGAAATGGGCCTTGGCTTTGGCCGGATTCTTCATGATCTCCGCGAGGACCTTGTCGTCCTTGGCGCGAAGTTCCCAGAGCTTCTTCTTCTCGGCGAGGGCGCTTTTAAGGTCCGCGGCGATCTTGTCGAGCGACGCCATCGTCGCCTTTTGCTCGGGACTCGGTGCCTCGACGAAGGGCGGCGACACCCGCATCCGCGACGACTGCCGGCCGGCGCCGCCGCTCTCGCTCACGTTGTTGAAGGCGGCTAACAGCGAATAGTAATCGCGCTGCGTCATCGGGTCGTACTTGTGATCGTGGCACTGCGCGCAGGCCATGGTCAGGCCGAGCCAGTTGGTCGCCGTCACATCGACGCGATCGAAGAGGATGTTGAAGCGCTGTTCCTCGGGGATCGCGCCGCCCTCGCCGTTCACGAGATGATTCCGGTTGAACCCGGTGGCGATCTTTTGCTCCAGCGTCGCGTTGGGCAGCAGGTCGCCGGCGAGTTGTTCGATCGTGAACCGATCGAACGGCATGTTCTGATTCAGAGCCTTGACGACCCAATCGCGCCACACCCACTGGAACGTGTCGCCATCCTGCTGGAAGCCGTTGCTGTCGGCGTAGCGGGCGGCATCGAGCCACGGCAACGCCATCCGTTCGCCGTAATGCGGGCTGGCCAGCAAGCGATCGACGACCTTCTCATAAGCCGTCGGCGAACGATCCGCCAGGAAGGCGTCGAGTTCCTCGGGCGTCGGCGGCAGGCCGATCAGATCGAGAGTGACGCGGCGGAGCAGCGTCGCTTTACTGGCTTCGGCGGCGGGCGCCATCTTTTCAACGAGCAAGCGCTGCCGCAAAAAGGCATCGATCGGATGCTTAACGCCTTCGAGTCGAGGAACCGGCGGCCGCACCGGAGCGCGATAGGCCCAGTGCCCTTCGAACTTCGCCCCCTCGGCGACCCAGCGGCGAAGCTTTTCTTTCTGCTCGGCAGTCAGCTTGCGGTTGGATTTCGGCGGCGGCATCACTTCATCGGGGTCGGCCGAGAGAATTCGCTGCATCAGTTCGCTGTCGTTCGGTTTCCCCGCGACAATCGCTTTGCCGGCTTGTTGTCCGTCCTGCGTATCGAGCCGCAAATCGGCCTTGCGGCGATTCGCATCCTGGCCGTGGCAATTGAAGCAATTCTCGGCCAGAATCGGCCGAATGTCGCGGCCATAAGAAATTGGGTCCGCCGCACCTGCGGCTGCGGGAACGAGCCAGAGTCCGAACGCACAAGCGAATCGCATCGAGACGGACTCCGATGGGAGCCAAAGCGGTGGGTGTATGCATTGAACCGCGCCGACCGAGCGGCGGCAATCGATTTTCAGAAGGCATGCGGGCAGGTCGTTGCCATCGATCATGCGCCGAGGTTCAGCTTCACGGCCGCGCGAATCAGCGCCTTGAGAGCTTTTTCATCGATGGCGTCGCCTTCGTGGAAGTCTATCGCCCGGCGCGTGTTGCCTTCGAGGCTGGAGTTGAAGAGGCCGGAAGGATCCGGAAGCGCGGCGCCCTTCGCAAAAGTGATCTTCACCACATCCTTGTACGTCTCTCCGGTGCAGACCATCCCGGCGTGCGACCAGACCGGAACGCCGGCCGGATTGGAGGCCTTCCTCCACTTCACTTCCTCGACGATATCGGGATCGGCCTGCTGGATGAGCATCCGAATCCGCGCGAGCATCTCGCCCCGCCAATCCGCTGTCTGCTTGCTCATGTCATCACCCATCCAGGAAATAGGCAGGTGAGGCTATCGTTCGGCGGGCAGTCCCGTTCGATTAGTGGCTCCACTGCTCTTTAGTACCAAGAATGCTCGGTGCGATGAGATCGTCGATTTGTGGGTCGCTTAACTCACCGCCCTCGCCGGCCCAACCCGCGATTGGGCTCGCCTGCTCGAGGGTTAGACCGAATGCCGCTCTCATGTACTTGATCAGCGCCAGTTTCCGAGCGTTGCCTTCGGGCTGCAATTCGGAGAGATGGCGAAGAATCCGAGAGGGTGGTGCCCCTTGACGAGCGAGGGCAGTCAAGCGGCCAACGACTTTCTGTTCGATAGGGACCATCAGCGTGTCTCCTACGTCGTAAACAGCACTCAGACCTTCGTGTAGTTGCCCAGTGTGCCTGTTAGTAACGATACCGTCGCGTTCGTGTACTGTCGAGACGCGGCGTATGAACCAGTGATGGTCTGCTTCGCAGCCTCCTCCACAGGTCCAGGTCGCGGATGCTCAGGAACTTGGCTTTTTCCACCAATTGGAGCGGGGCTTGGCGTTTGCAAGTCTCGCAGCAGGGGCGCTCCGGCAAAGGCCAACTCACATGAAAGGCGTGGCCATCGTCGATGCGTTC
>DATNBQ010000337.1:0-4305 GCA_035571955.1 Urbifossiella sp.
CACCGAGAGTGCCCGCAGCTGCGCGAAGCCCATTTGCGTGTAGTGCGAATCGGAGCCGTTGACGCCGCCGGCAAGCATGGCATCGGCCCGGCCGGCTAGCAGTTCGTCGGCCGCCAGCTTGATGGCGTAAAGCGACGAGGCGCAGGCCGCGTCGAGCGTGAAGCTGCCGCCGCCGAGGCCGAGCGCCTTGGCCAGCATCCCCGCCGGCAGCCCGGCCACGTAGCGGTTGAGCGGATGGATTGGCCGACCTGGTGGGATGCCGAGCCGTCCGCCGAGATACTCCCGGCACAACGCGTTTGCCTTGATCGTCGGCAGGCAGATGTTGCCGAGCACCACGCCGACCCTGGCGGGGTTGACGGCCTCCGTGCGAGTTCCCCTCCAGGCCCGGTTCCCCACGTCGAGCACGAGGTGAAAGAGAACGTCCAGTTCGCGCACCAGGCCGAGTTCGATTGCCAGGCCGGTGACATCGGGTTCGAAGGGATCGAGGAAGTAGCCGCGCGTGGAATAGACGGTATCGGGATTAGCGATGCGAGGGTCGAGATATTCGGCGGCGGGGCGCGGCCAGCGGCCGGCGGGAACTTCCGAAGAACAATCGGCGGCGGTCCGCGCCGCGTTCCAGAACCGCTCCAGGTCCGGCCCGGCGCCCGGCAGCCGCGCGGCCATCCCCACGATGGCAATGCGTTCGCTCAGATTCGTCATTTACGATATTCTACGGGAATCGATCCGAGGTGAATGGCTCTTGCGACCGCTCCAAGACGAGCATATGGTATACGAAGGTTCTCTATCCAAGCGGGGCAACATGGACCGCGATATCTTCGATCAAACCATGCATACCTTCAAACATCGGAAGCCATTCCGGCCATTCACCGTGGCGTTGGAGAATGGCGATCGCCTGGAGATCGACCATCCAGAAGCATTGGTATTGCGCGATGGCATTGCGATGTTCGCCGGTCCTGGGGGCGTTCCCTCGGTGTTCGATCATGAAGGCGTCACCCGCGTGATCGGCGACCTGGCAGGACAACCTTCGCAAGAGCCATAGTGGTTACCGCACCAGCAACTGCAGGCTTACCAGCCCAAGCAAGCCGACGCTGATCACGCCGTTGACGTGGAAGAACGCTCGGTTGACGCGCGACAGATCGTCGGCGTTCACCAGCGAATGCTCGTAAAGCAACAGGATGCCGATAACTCCGAGGCCGCCGAGATAGATCGACCCGAGGTGTGGCGAAAGATAAGCCAGCAGCACGAGCAGCGCGAGCATCGCCATATGGCAGAGCGCCGCGAACCGCAGGCTTCGCCTCACCCCGAGCCGCACCGGGATGCTGTGCAGCCCCGTGGCGCGATCGAACGCCGCATCCTGGCATGCATAAAGGATGTCGAATCCCGCCACCCAACACATCACGGCACTGCCCAGCACGAGAGGCACACCCAGGTCCGCGAGCCCTTTAACCGCGATCCAGGCGGCAATCGGCGCCAGCATCAGCGACGCCCCGAGCCAAAAATGCGCGAGGCTGGTGAACCGCTTGGCCAGGGAGTAGCCGCACACGAACAGCAGCACCGGGCCGCTGAGGTAGAGTGGCCACGGATTGCTCGGTTCGCGAAAGTAAAACAGCAACGTCGAAGCAACGAAGCCGGCACAACAAGCGATCGTGAAAGCAATGACGGTGCCGCGGCGAAGCAACCCCGCCGGAAGATGGCGTGATGCCGTCCGTGGGTTTTGGGCATCGAGTCGGGCGTCAACTAATCGGTTGAAGGCCATCGCCGCCGATCGGGCGAACACCATGCAGAGCAGGATGCCGAGCAGATCGACGAGGCGAAACGGTTCGTCTTGCCAGGCCAACAGCGCGGCGATCAGCGCGAACGGCAACGCGAACAGCGTATGGCTAAAGCGGATCAGTTCCAGCAGGCGTCGGATCATGATAGCAATGTACGATTAGCCGCGAGGCGAAGCCGAGCGAGCGCTCCGCACGCCCAAACCCGATAACATAACCGCACAGCGGTTCCATTCAGCAACCCGATCCGGAGCCTCACCGTGCGTTCCCTGCTCCCGGCCGCGATCATCGGCCTCGTCGTCATCTCGGCACTCCTTCCCTCGAACCGCACGACGGCCAGGCCGGACGCCGTTCGCAAGGCGAGCGGCATCGACAAGCGCGAACTCTGGTCCACGTCGCAAGTGAAGGGTTCTCCGGAACCGCCGGACCCTTACCGCGTCGAGCGCGTTTATCCGAAGTTAAAGTTCAACGAGGCGTTGGAAATCGCCGCTGTTCCGGGGCGAAAAGCCTGGGGCATCGCCGAACGGCCGGGCAAAATATACCTGATAGACGCCGCCTCCAGGGGGCCGGAGAAGAAACTCGTCCTCGATGTGCAGCACACGGTCTATGGCCTCGCGTTCCATCCGAAGTTCGCGGAGAACGGCTTCATCTTCCTGTCGGAAGTACCGGATGGCGCGAAGGAAAAGTCGGACGGCAGCCGCGTCGTCCGCTACACCGTCGACCGCACCACACTCACCGCCGACCGGAAGAGCGCCAAGAAGATCATCACCTGGCCGAACGGCGGCCACAACGGCGGCTGTCTCCGCTTCGGTCCGGACGGCATGTTGTATCTCGCCACCGGCGACTCCAGCGGCATCGCCGATAGCCTGCAAACCGGCCAAAACCTCGAAGTGATCTCCGGCAAGATACTCCGCCTCGATGTCGATAAAGTGCCGCCGAACTACGGCTGCTCCATTCCGCCGGACAATCCCTTCGCCACCAAGGAAGGCGTTCGCCCGGAAATCTGGGCCTACGGCGTTCGCCAGTGCTGGAAGTTCAGCTTCGACGCAGCGAACGGCGACCTCTGGGCCGGCGAAGTCGGTCAGGATCTCTGGGACATGGTTCTCAAGATCGAAAAGGGCGGCAATTATGGCTGGAGCGTCAACGAAGGGACGCACCCGTTCCGGCCCGAACGGAAGCGCGGGCCATCGCCGATCCTGAAGCCCGTCGTCGAGCATTCCCACGCCGACTTCCGCTCCGTCACGGGCGGGTTCGTCTACCGCGGCCAGCGGCTGCCCGAACTCGCCGGCCGCTATATCTACGGCGATTACGACACCGGCCGCATCTGGACCTTCAAGTACGACGCCAACGAAAAGAAGGCGACCGAGCATCGCCAACTCGCGGACACCACGCTGCGCATCGTCGCCTGGGGTCAAGACGCCGAGGGTGAAATCGTCGCGCTCGATTTCATCGATGGCGGCATCTATCGCCTCGTGAAAGCGCCGCCGGCAGCGGCCTCGAACTTCCCGCGCAAGCTCAGCGAGACCGGCGTCTTCGCTTCCACGAAAGATCACGTTCCCGCCAAGGCACTGATTCCTTACTCGGTGAATTCCGAACTCTGGTCGGACGGGGCCGTGAAGGAACGCTTCCTCGGCTTGCCCGGCAATTCGAAAATCGAGTACGAAACGGTGACGTATCCGCAGCCGGCGCCTGGCTCCGTGCCCGGCTGGCGCTTCCCGGACGGCACCGTGCTCGTCAAGACCTTCGCGCTGGAAACGGAGCCGGGGAAGAAGCGCCGCCTGGAAACGCGGCTACTCGTTGCCGAGCGCATCGGCGGCACCGAAGAGTACGGCGACCAGGTCTGGAGCGGCTACACCTACATCTGGAACGACGACCAGACCGATGCGGAACTCGCCGATCGGCAGGGCGTCGATCGCGAGTTCACCATCAAGACCGCGGCTGGCGAGCGTAAGCAGAAATGGCACTTCCCGAGCCGCGCCGAATGCACCATGTGCCATACGGTGACGGCCAAGTACGCCCTCGGCGTCAACACCGCCCAGATGAACAAGGACCACGATTACGGCGGCGCGATCGCCAACCAACTCAGCACGCTCGAACACCTCGGCATCTTCGACCGGAAGTTGCCCAAGCCGGTGGATCAACTGGATAAGCTCGCCAATCCGCGCGACGATACGGCCGACCTGGACAAGCGGGCCCGCTCGTATTTGCAGGCGAACTGCAGCCATTGCCATCGCAAGTGGGGCGGCGGCAACGCCGAGTTCCAGTTGCTTTACACGCTGCCACTCGCCGAGACCGGCACAATCGGCGTGAAGCCGGGCCAGGGTGCGTTCGACCTGAACGACCCGAAGTTGCTCGTCCCCGGCGACCCCGACCGGTCGATGATCTATCACCGCATGACGCGGCTCGGTCTCGGGCGCATGCCGCACATCGCCTCGAGCGTGGTGGATGAACAGGCCGTGGCGATCATCCGAAGTTGGATTAAAGGAATGAAGTGAAAGATTAGCCGCGATCCAACGAATACTGCCGATCCGATAAT
>DATNBQ010000338.1:0-3002 GCA_035571955.1 Urbifossiella sp.
ATTCGCTTGCATATGGGCTTTGGGGTGAGTCGCTTGCATGATGAATACTCCTTTGGGGGAATTGAGCCGCATGAAGCGTAACTTCCCCGGAAGAATCGTCAACCGATTGCGGTAAGGCCGGAGCCTTTCCGACTGGCTCGCGCACCGAACGCCCTCGACGGCCCAAGGCTGAACCTCGTCGGCATTACCCACAATTGAGACGCTTACCCGGGGTTAGTTCCTGCGAGCTCGATCGGCGCCTCGATGCGCGCCAGCCGGCAGAAATAACGATGGTTCAAGACTTGGCCGCGACCGAGTTCCGGCAGCGGAGGCTCGCGGATTAAATTGCCGTCGGCTGGCAGTCGAACCGCCTTGATTTGCTCGGTCAGTACGTCCAGAACTGGCATAACTGGGCGTCATCAAGGCCAGGGATAATCGATCACGAGCCGAGCCTCGTGGATGCTTCGAGCCCGAATTGCCTCGGAACTCAGCGCCGTGGGGTCGGGATTGTGGCCATGAATGCGACCGCCATAATAAGCGACGAAATGCTCATCCGGAATGTTTTGCAGATCGATCCTTCCCGCGGCGCGATCCTCGTGGTAGCGGTTGCCTTGTTCGATGCACTCTTCGAAACTCGGCTCGCTCAGAAGGGAAAGCGTAAGTCGCCCAGTTTGAAGAACGGATGCAGCACTATCGACTGGAGTCATTGCAATTCTCCTTCGCGTTTCTCAATGGACTCGGTCGATTTCGGTTTTGCCACGACAGGTCGCCCCTCGCGCGCGCCATCCGTATCTTCTCCGAATGAGTTCTCCACCGCAACGCAAGGGCTCGGCCCTGTTCATCGTCTGGCTCGTGGTATTCATCGACCTGCTCGGATTCGGCATCGTTTTGCCGGTGATGCCGCGGCAAGTGGAACGCTATCTCGCCGACCTGTCGCCGGAAACCAAGGGCGCGATCATCGGCATCCTGTTCTCGTCGTTCTCGCTGATGCAGTTTATCTTTTCGCCGGTGTGGGGCCGCATCTCGGATCGCATCGGCCGCAAGCCGGTGCTGCTCATCAGCTTGCTCGGCTCGGTGATCTTCTACGCCCTCTATGGTTTTGCGGTATCGCTGCCGGCGGAGCAAGCCGTTTTGGCGGTGGGATTGATGCTGGCGGCGCGGGTGGGCGCGGGGATCGCCGGGGCCAGCGTCGGCACGGCCGCCGCCGTGATCGCCGATTGCACGCCGCCCGAGAAACGCGCCAAGGGAATGGCACTCATTGGCATCGCCTTCGGAGCGGGTTTCACGCTCGGGCCGCTCATTGCATTTTTCGGCCTTGAACTGTTCCAGTACGAACCGTGGGGCGTCGGAGCGCTCGCCTCCGCACTCTCGGCGGTCGCACTCATCGTCGCGGTGGCCATCTTCAAGGAAACCCGCAACCCGGACAACAAGGCCGGCAAGGAGTTCTTCAGCATTCATCGAACGTTCGAGGTGCTGCGGATGCCGACCGTCGGCGCTCTCATTCTCATGTATTTCCTGGCGATCTTCGCCTTTGCCAACTTCGAGGCGACTCTGGCCCTGCTCACCCAGGATTTGTTCCAGTTCCAGGACCGGGACAACTTCCTGGTGTTCGCGACGGTGGGCTTCGTGCTGATGTTTGCCGGCGGTTGCTACCGGCCGATGGTCAAGAAACACTCGGAGGCGAAGTTGCTGAAGTTCGGCGTCGGGGTCATGATCGTGGGATTGGCGGGAATCGGCGCGACTGCGTTCTATGGCACTCTTCCGCCGGTGACGGGCGGAAAAGTTCCGTTACCCTGGCTCAAGCCAGCGTTCTATGTCGCGATGTCGCTGGCCGTGATCGGCTTTGCGTTTGTGAACCCGTCGGTATCGGCACTGGTTTCGAAACGGAGCGATGCATCCCGCCAAGGCGAGGTGATGGGCGTGAACCAGTCGTTCGCGTCGCTGGGGCGGATTTTGGGGCCGTTCCTCGGTTCGGTCTTGTTCCAGGCGAACGCCTCGCGCACACTGCCGTTTGCGGCGGCGGTGGCGGTCCTGCTGATCGTGGTGTTGCTGTTGCCGCGCGTGAAGACGGTATAGCCAGGTTGAAGCCATTCTGGGGTGGCACCGGCTTCCAGCCGGTGTGTATTAGCTCACACCGGCTGGAAGCCGGTGCCACCCGAGCGCTCGGGAATGGAATCCGCATGGTTCCGCTGGTGGAACTGCAACCGCAACGGATCGCGCTCGTCAAGCCGAGCGCGCTGGGCGACATCGTCCATGCGCTGCCGGTGCTGTCGGCGCTGCGCGACCGGTTCCCCCAATCCGCCATCACCTGGGTCGTCAACAAAGCTTACGAACCGCTCCTGCTCGGCCATCCGGACCTGACCGATACATTGGCATTCGATCGCGGAGCATCCCGGCGGGGCATTCGCAGCGCCGCAAGTTACGCCGTCTCATTCGCCAGGGAACTGCGCCGTCGCCGCTTCGATCTCGTCTTTGACTTGCAAGGGCTCCTGCGGACGGGCCTCATGTGCCTGGCCACGGGCGCGCCGCGGATTGTCGGCTTCGCCAATGCCCGGGAAGGCAGCCGCTTCGCCTACACGGATCGGGTTCGCGTTGACGACGCGGGTACGCTCCATGCCGTCGATCGTTACTGGCGGGTGGTCGAAGCGCTCGGCGCCGGCGGCGGCCAAAAGCGCTTCCATGTCCCAATTTCAATCGAAGCGCGGAACTGGGCCGCCGCGGAGTTGCGGAACTTCCCCCGTCCAATCGTTGCCGTGGCCGTCGGGGCGAAATGGAGCACGAAGCGTTGGCCGCCGGGCCACTTCGCCGAACTGCTGCGAACGATCCCCGGCTCGTGCGTCTTCGTGGGCACCGGCGATGACACCGCATTGTCACTGGAAGTGATGCGACACCTTCCGCAACCCGCTCGCGATTTCACCGGTCGAACCTCCTTACCACAATTGGCGGCGTTGCTCGCGGCGGCCGACGCCATGGTCGGCAACGACACCGGCCCGCTGCACCTGGCCGCCGCCCTGGGAACGCCC
>DATNBQ010000339.1:0-8788 GCA_035571955.1 Urbifossiella sp.
GGGCTTTCGGCGGAGTGGGGTGGGTGGTGGTCATGGCTGATTCCTTCAGAACTGAGGGACTTCCAGAGACGGGGACCGCCCGATCCCTGTTTCCAGCTCATGATACCGTCATCGCCAGCTCACAACTACGGGTCTGCACCCTCCGCGGCAGCACGAATTGCAAGAGATAGTCCGGGCCGCGAGCCTTCGAACCGATGCCGCTTAGCTTGAAACCGCCGAACGGCTGGCGGTCCACGAGCGCTCCCGTACAGCGGCGATTGACGTACAGGTTGACGACGCGGAAGCGGTGCTTCACCGCGGCGATATGCTCGGGGCTGCGGCTACTGCACCGCCGCCCCAATAACGCCCACCTACCCGCTCTGTTCGGGTTGCCCACACCCGATTCGAACCACTCCGCTATTCGCTGCGGCCCATGAGATATGAGCGGATCTGGATGAAGATGTCCGTGCAGCGCTGCTGCCAGGCCTGATCGGCCAACAGTGAGGCGTGCGACGGCCGGAAGTGGACGTGGACGGTCAGCTTGTTCGGTTGGCTCGGATCCGGGTTCGTGAGGTGGAGTTCGACGTCGATGGCGCCGGCGCGGCGGAGGCCGAACCACGAGGTGCCGCCGCCCTTCAAGCGAACGCGGATCAAACCGGGCAGGCTTTCGATCACTTCGCCACCGGCATCGTGGACGAAGCCGCGCAGCTTCACGATGGCGATGCTCTCGGGCATCCACGCTTCCATCTGGAAGGGAAGCATCGCGGCTTCGCGGGCGCCGGAAGCGGGCGGCGCGGGAAGCGTGGCGACAGCCGCTCCGCCCGGCAAGCGAGCGCTCGACAGGCCGCCGGCCGCCCGCCGTTCCCCGGAAAGCCCCGAAGGCAAGCCCGGCCGACCGGGATCGGATTCGACCTTGATGCGGGCCCGATCGAGGGCCGTATCGAAGCGTTCGGCCAGTTCCCTCGCGCTTTGCGGGCGATCCTCCGGCGCCTTGGCCAGGCATTCGAATACGAGGCGTTCCACTTCCTTCGGCACCCAGCCGCGGAGGCCGAGTTCACTAAAGGTCGGCGGCGGCTCCGTCGCATGGGCGAGCAGGATGTCCATGCTGTTCGGGCCGGTGAAGGGTAGGCGGCCGCTGAGCAGTTCGAACATCATGACGCCGACGGAATAGAGGTCGCCGCGGTGATCCATCTCTTCGCCGCGGACCTGCTCCGGGCAGATGTAGCCGGGCGTGCCGACGGCGAAGTCGACGTTGGTGTCGGTGACCTTGCGAAGGGTGTCGCTTTCCATCAGTTTCGCCAAGCCGAAGTCCATGACCTTGATCCGTTCGCGCGGCGAATCGGGCTCGACGATCATGAGGTTGGCGGGTTTGAGGTCGCGGTGAATGATCCCTTCGTCGTGGGCGGCCTGGAGGACTTCGCAGAGTTCGCCGATGATGCGGCCGACGCGCGGTGCGTTCATTTTGCCGTTCTTGGCGAGCAGGTTCTCGAGGTTCACCCCTTTCACGTACTCCATGATGATGCAGGGGCCGTTCGGATCCTCGAGGTTGGCGTCGTAGAGGGTGACGGCGCCGGGGTGGTGGAACCGGGCCATGAGCAGTGTTTCGCGCTGGAAGCGTTCGCGGAATTTCTCGTCGGCGGCGATGTGTTCGTGCATCACCTTGATGACGACATCGCGATTGAGGTCGATTTGCCGGGCGAGGTAAACGCGGCCCATGCCGCCTTCGCCGAGGAGCCGGCGGGCCTCGTAGCGGCTCAGAAATACGCGGCCGATCATGGTGCGACCCGTGCGCCCGTTACGAGAAGGAGATTCACGCCCGATGCGAGCGGGGTGAGGGCACTCAACAATAGGTTGAAAAAGCGGGCCATGCCAATGAGTTGTGGAAGAAGCGGAATTCAGGCCGGGTGGGAATCCTGCGACTCGGCCGCAAAAAAGCACAGAAGCAGGCTGGCAGACTTGAAAAAGCTGCTTCTTCTCTTCTTGTGTCTTTTGTGCTTTATTGCGGCCGGCCGCAAAGAAGCACAAAACTCACAAAAGCAGGTCTTTTGTGCATTATTGCGGCCGGCCGCGAAGAAGCACAAAACTCACAAAAGCAGGATGGCAGACCTGAAAAAACTGCTTCTTTCTTCTTGTGTCTTTTGTGCATTATTGCGGCAGGAACGGGCCGTGCCAACGAGTTGTGGATGAAGCGGAATTCGCGTTGGGGGAATCCCGCGACTCGGCCGCAAACCACGGCCGCAGGTATCGCGGTGGACTCTAGCTTGCACCTATCTGCTGTGGCATAATTGTGAAAATGGATCAGTTCCTTCCGAGATTCCAGCTTGCGGGCGGGCAACCTTCGCGGCGCGATTGGCTGCGGATCGGCATTCCCACGCTGCTCGGGGCCGCGGGTTATGCGCGCGGCGCCGATTCCGCCTCCCGTTCGTCGCCGGGGTTTGGCCGCGCCAAGTCCGTGCTCGTCGTCTTTACCAGCGGCGGCATGAGCCAGCTCGATACCTGGGATCCGCGGCCGGACGCGCCGGAGGAAATTCGCGGCGAGTTCAGCACCATCGCTTCCAGCATTCCGGGCGTCCGCGTTTGCGAACACCTTCCCAAAGTCGCCCGGCAACTTCGCCACACTATCTTGCTTCGCTCGATGACCCACGACGACCTCGACCACGGGTCGGCGTGTTACCTGGCGCTCACGGGGCAGTTCCACGCGCGGAAGTCGTCGAACCCGCCGCCGCGCGGCACCGACGCGCCGGCACTCGGGGCCATCCTGCACCGGGTGCGGCCGGACCATCGCTTCCCCCACTCGGCATTCCACGTCAACGGGCCGCTGCTGGCGCCGCGCGAAGCCGGCCCCGGGCAATACGGCGGCGTCCTCGGCCGCGGCTACGACCCCCTCGATCTCGGCAACGTGACTGAGGGAACCGAACTGCTGGCCGGAATGAGCCCGCGTTCCGAACTACCCGCGGAACGACTGGGCCGCCGCCGCGATCTGGTCCGCAGGCTCGAAAACGCCACTCGCCACGCGGATCGCTTTCCGGCTTCGCAAACGGCACTGGCCGCCAAGGCCTACGAACTCATGAACACGCCGCGCGTCCGCGACGCCTTCGACATCGCCCAGGAACCGACGAAAGTGCGCGATCGCTACGGCCGCTTCCGCGCCGGCCAGGCCTGCCTCATGGGGCGGCGGCTCATCGAGGCCGGTATCCCCTGGGTCACCGTCTTCTTCAATCACAACATCCGCGGCCAGGATTTCCACGTCGGCGAAACGGACCACTATGGCTGGGACACGCACAACGACATCTTCGAGGACATGAAGGACCACCTGTTGCCGCGCTTCGATCACGGCTTCGCGGCACTTTTGGAAGACCTGCACGAACGGGGTTTGTTAAAGGAAACGCTGGTGGTGTGCATGGGCGAGTTCGGGCGGGCGCCGCTGGTGGCGGTGGAAGCGAAGGCGGCGGGCCGCGGTTCGCCGGGACGCAAACACTGGGCAGCGTGTTACTCAGTCCTGCTGGCGGGAGCAGGCGTCGCGGCCGGGGCGACCTTCGGCAAGTCGGACAAGCAGGCGGCGGCCGTCCGCGATGAACCGGTGACTCCCGGCGACCTGGCGGCCACCATGTTCCACGCGCTGGGAATCTCGCCGGAAACGCACTTCGAAGACTTGACCCACCGCCCATCGCGAATCGTCACCGGCAACCCAGTGACCAAGGTATTCGATTAGCCGCGAGGCGGAGTCCGCGGAGCCGAACGCTTTACTTACCGATGCACCACAAGGCCTTGTCCGTGCGGATGAACAGGCATCCGCCAGAAATCGCCGGCGTGCCGAGCACTTCCTCGCCAATGTCGTTGGTTGCCAGCGGGTCGAACTCCGTGCTCTCCGCCTTGAGCACCGTGGCGACGCCGCGTTCGTTGACGAAGTAAACCTTGCCATCGCCGGCGATGGGCGAAGCCGAGAAGGCCGTCTTGGTGCGCTCGTTGAACAGCAGTTTGCCGCTCCTGGCGTCGGCGCACGAAATGAACCCCTGGCCATCGACTGCGTAAACCTTGCCCCGATACACGAGGGGCGAGCTGTGCCCCGAGCGGAGATCCTTGACGTTCCAGAGCGGTTTGCCGTGCACGCCGCCGTTGTCGAGCTTCACGGCCGTCACGCCGTTGCCGGGCAGGAACAGCGTATCGTTGACAATGCTGGCCGTGGGAATCGATCCGCTGCCGTCCTTATAATTCCAGCGTTTGCCGCCATCCACGTCGTAAGCCGTCAGGCCGTCGCTGTCGGCGAAGAGAATCTCGGTGCGGCCCTTCGCCTCGCGCACGAACGGCGTGACCCAGTTGATTCCTTTGCGCCGCTCCGTCTTCCAGACGTTCTTGCCGTACTTGATGTCGAGGGCGGCCAGGAACGATTCGCCTTCGTTATCCATCGGAACGATAAGGCGGTCGTTCACGAGGATTGGCGAAGCGGCCATGCCGACCTGATTCGTAATCGTGGGATAATCGGCCGTCAGCGAGCGATACCAGCGGAGCGTGCCGTCGGCGTCGAAGGCCGCCAGGTCCGCCGTCGCGAAGAGGGCATAGACGCCTGTGGCATCGGCGACCGGGGTCGGGGCTGCCATACACGTTTTGGGGTGGCAGGCCGTGCCGCCGGTGGCCTTCAGTTGCCGATGCCACAGTTCCTGGCCGGAAGTTGCGTCGAAGCAGAGGACGTGAAGCTTGTCGTCGCGTTTGCCGCTGGAACAGGTGACGTAGACGCGATTGCCGAAAACGACAGGGCAGGAGACGCCGCGGGCGGGCAGGGCGGTCTTCCACTTAATGCCGGCGGTTTTCGACCATTCGGTCGGCAGCCCTTTTTCCGCGGAGACGCCGGCGCCGTTCGGGCCCTTGAACTGGCTCCATTCGCCGGCGATCGCCGAAGTGCTGACCGCCAGTAGGATTGCAAGGGTGAGGAAGCGAGCCATCGGCGTGTCTCCGTGAGAATCCCGCGCTTAAATTACGGCGCAAGTCCCACGATGGTAGCCGTTCGTTCGCAAAGAGGGTGCGTGCGCGATGCGTTTTTGGCCGCGAAAATGGCTCTTCTCCGGGGCGGCGGTCGCCATCACCGCTCTCGGCTCGTCGATTGCCCAGGCCGCCTGGATTACCATTAAGAACGATTCCCATCGCGTCGTAGTTGTCCAGCACACCGTCGCTTCTCAAGGCCGATCCAGGCGCTGCAAACCGGTTCAACTGTTGCCCGGGGAATCGCTCCGCGAGTTCGTCGCTCCTCAGAAGATGACGCTCGACCTCTACGATGCGCGGAACACGAGCAAGCTGCTCCACTCCGCGAACCTTGCGATTCAGCAAGAAAACCAGACGTTTCACATTTCGGCCGTCAAAGGGACAATGACGGTTTCCTCGACTTCGGGCAAGTGAAGGTGGTTGCCGAAGCCCCCCGCTCGCGGGTAGATTGTGAGGGTTTCCATCCCTCCCACCGCGGCCCCTCTCCATGACCATCAACGGCCACTCCCCCCCGCCGTCCGCTCGGCCGACTCGCGTTCGCTACTCCATGCTCGGCTTGCTCGGCCTGCTGGCGATGATCACGTACCTCGATCGGGCCATGTACGGCAGCGCCAAAGGCGACATGATGCACGCCATCGGCCGCGAAGAGGCCGATTTCTTTTGGGCTGGAGTGCTTTTCCAGCTTGCCTACGCTCTCTTCGAAGTTCCCAGCGGCTGGATGGGCGATCGTTTCGGTCCCCGGATCACCTTGATTCGCATCGTGCTCTGGTGGTCGTTCTTCGTGGCCCTCACCGCGTGCGCGGGAACAATTTTCCCACTGGCCTCGTGGGGCATGGCAGCGTTCGTCATCTTTCTGGTACTGCAATTCTGTTTCGGGATGGGGGAAGCCGGAGCCTTCCCGAATATCTCGAAAGCAATTTATAACTGGTTCCCCGAAGACAAGCGCGGTTTCGCCAAGGGAATCACCTGGACGTCGGCGCGGCTTCTGGGCGGCCTGACACCGTTCATCTGGGTTTTGCTGGTGACCAACGGCGGGATGGAATGGCGGCAAGCTCTCTGGTTATTCGCCGGCATCGCCGTCATCTGGTGCGTCGTATTCTCCATCTGGTTCCGCAATAAACCCGAGGATCATCCCTCGGTGAACGAGGCCGAAGCCCAGTTGATCAATGCCGGTAAAGGATCCCAGGCCAGGCCGAGCCACGTTCCCTGGAAGCGAATCTTCACCAACAAGAATGTCATCGGTCTGTGTTTGATGTACATGGTGACCAATTTCAATTGGTATTTCCTGATGTACTTCTTGCCGAAAGCCTTCGAAGATCGATTCCCTCATTTAAGCCAAACGCCGGAAGGTCGATTGCAGCAGGGATTGCTCGCGGGATCGCCCTTGCTCGTCGGCATGCTCGGCTGCCTGTTGGGAGGCTATTTATCGGACTGGTACATCCGGCGCACCGGGAATCGGAAGTGGGGCCGGCGCTTGTTCGCGATGCTCGGGTATGGTCTTGCCGGCGTCTGCTATCTATCCGCGGCCGGCGTCCAGGCATACGACCCGAAGAACCTGGCGTTGTTCGCGACATTCTTGATGCTGGTCGGTTTCTTCAATGACCTGATCATGGGGCCGTCGTGGGCCGCGGCCCAGGACATCGGCCGCCGCTACTCCGCCATTGTTTCCGGAACCATGAACATGATCGGCAACCTCGGCGGGGCGATCGGCGTCTATGTCACTGGAACAATTCTGAAGGCATCTACAGTTGACGGGAAAGTGGAACCGACCGGCTACATCGTCTGTTTCACGATGTATGCAATCGTTTATGGTCTCGGCGTCTTGTCGTGGTTGCTCATCGATCCCACGCAATCGATCGATCAGGGCGATTAGCCCGCTCCGCTGCGCGTCGCGGCTAATCAAAAATGGGTCAACTGGAACCCGCGTTCCAGGATCGCCGCGCGTACGGCCTTCGCGAACGCAACCGCATCCGGATTGTCGCCGTGAACGCACACGGTTCGGACGCCCCGTTCCCGGATCAATCGCTCCACTTGCCGCGCGGCTTCCTCCGGATCGGAGACGAACGCATCGGGTTCGGTCCGTGGCGCCAACGTGCCATCTTCGCGATAGCGGCGGTCCGCGAACCCTTCAGCAACAAACATCAAACCGCGTTCGCGGGCAACTACTTCCAGTTTCGAACCGGGCAATCCGACCAGCGGCAGCTTCCACGCTTCCACGGCGGCGACGAACGCCTCGGCCGTTGCTTCTTCCCGGCAGGCCTGGTTGTACAGCGCTCCGTGCGCCTTGATGTAGCGCAATTCCAGCCCCGCGGCGCGAACCAGGGCGTCGAGTCCCGCGATCTGGTAAGTGCACAGGTCGGAAAGCTCCTGCCGCGACAGGCTCATCTCGTTGCGGCCGAAGTTGCGGCGATCGGCGTATCCCGGATGAGCGCCGACGGCGACGCCATGCTGCTTCGCCAGTTCGAGAGTGACCCGAATCTCCGACGGCCCGCCGGCGTGCAGCCCACAGCAGACGTTCGCCGATGTAATCAGGGGCATCAATTCGGCGTCGAAGCCGGCCCCTTCTCCCAGGTCCGCGTTGATATCAATATTCATGTCGGGTATCGAGTGTTGGAACCGGCAGGAGCGAGCGATGGCCACGGATCTGCGGTTGAAAGACGAGTTGCCGCTCATCACCGAGCAGATCGTCGACACGTACACGGAGTGCAGCCGGATGAACCATCTGGCTCACGAACCGCTGCCGAGCCGCGACGCCGTCGCCGAGATCGTCGCCGATCTCTTCGAACTACTTTACCCCGGTTACGGCAAGCGGCAAAACCTGCACCTCGGCAACATCGGCTACCACGTCGGCGACCTCGTCGATGCCCTCCACGACAAGCTTACAACCCAGGTCGGCCGTGCTCTGCGCCACGAACTGTGCGATGAAGCCCCGCACGTCGATTGCGAGAAGATGGCCCAGCCGCGGGCCCTGGAACTGCTCCGCCGCCTCGCCGCCATCCGCAAGGTGCTCGAGCAAGACGTCGAAGCGGCTTACCGCGGCGACCCCGCTGCCCGCAGCCACCACGAGATCATCTTCAGCTATCCCGGCCTCGCCGCCATCACCGTCTATCGCGTCGCCCACGAACTGCATTTGCTCAAGGTGCCATATATCCCGCGAATGATGACGGAACTCGCCCACGCCAAGACCGGCATCGACATTCACCCCGGCGCGACGATCGGCCCTGGCTTCTTCATCGATCACGGCACCGGCGTCGTGATCGGCGAGACTTGCGACATCGGCGTCGGCGTGAAGCTCTATCAAGGCGTGACGCTCGGCGCCCTCAGCTTCAACAAGGACGACGACGGCGGCCTCGTCCACGGCAGCTACAAACGGCACCCGACGCTGCGCGACGGCGTCGTCGTTTATGCGAACGCGACCATCCTCGGCGGGCAAACTATCATCGGCGAACGGACTGTGATCGGATCGAACGTCTGGTTAACCGAAAGCGTGCCGCCGGACACCACCGTAGTGCTGGAGAAACCGCGGCTGCGTTTGAAGGGCGCCAAGCCCGCTTCGGACGATGTGTCGTTGACCTATCAGATCTGACCTTTCGCCCCTTGACGGGTAAGCAGCTGGAAAGTGTGTCGATTTTTATCCGCCCCGAGGTCGGAGCCCGTTGGACCACAAGCCCGCTCCCATCGAGGTCCTCTTACCCGTCGACCACTCCCAATCTCGCCACCGATTGCCCGGCCGTAAATGGCCGAATCCAACCGCGGAAATCCTCGATCTTTCGCCGCAATAAAATTTGGAGGCCGCTTTTCTTTTTTCGACGCCGCCGCGCATTCGCCGTAA
>DATNBQ010000340.1:0-5409 GCA_035571955.1 Urbifossiella sp.
ACAATTTGCTGGGCTTGGGTTTCCTGTTCGGGGGTCAGAGTTGTCGGCATGGGGATCCTCCCGGGCGAGCGAGTTGATCGGTGTTATTCTGAACGACGTCAAATTGTACAGAAATTGCACCAACTCTGGAGCTGCTTACCCTCAAGTTCGCGTGACTGCCGAATTCGTTGGCACGTCTGGTTTCCGGCGGCTAAACTCGATCAGTGGAAGAACCGAACGGAACGTTCCAATGAGCTTTCGCCTGTCGGCATTGGCTGGGCTGGCCCTCGGCATCTCATTTGTTGGCCTCGCGCCGGCGCAGGAGCCGAAACCGAAGGAGCCGAAGAAGTTCACGAGAAAGGAGGCGGCCCTTCTCAAGCAGCGAAAAGAACTACTTGTTCAGGCCAAGGACTTGGAGAAGAACGGCAAGCGCCAGGAAGCCTTAGCGCTTCACTGGAAAGCCCAGCGGATTATTGTCGCCGTTCATGGACCGACCTCGCTTGCCAACGTGGCCGCGCTTCAGGCGATCGGCGAATTGGCATTTAATGCGGAAGATTGGGACGTTTCGCGCAAGGCCCGCCGGGAGGTTGAGCGAGTTTTCACCGCGATGCACGGGAAGGAAAGTTGGCTCGTCACCAGTGCCCGGCTCAAGGTCGAGGAAGTCGATGCCCGTGAACGGATGTCTCCCGAAGATCGCAAGGAGGCCATCCTCGCGTCGCGACTCGTCGAGGCAGGCATTCAACTTCACAGCCAGCGAAAGCTCAAAGAGGCGCAGGAACAACTCGAACACGCGCTCCGAATCAATCTCAGACTTTATGGAGAAAACCACGTTCGAACGACGAGCGCACTGGGTTGGCTGCTAGCGATCGCCGAATCGAACGGCGATCTCGCTGAAGCCGAGAAGTTCGGTCGGCGTGTGGTTGCAGCTCTGCGCCAGGCGGTGGGAGTGAATCACCCACAGTATGCGGTCGGGCTAAGTAATCTCGGTATGACTTACCGCAACTCGGGCCGATTCGATCGCGCCGAACCGCTTCTCCGGCGGGCGTTAGCAATTCGCCGTCAGACCCTCGGCCCCGACCACACCGACTACGCGAAGGCCCTGCACAACTTAGCCCTGATATATGTCGAGACGGGGGACTTTGCTCGGGCCGAAGCGATGTTTCGAAGTGCGGCCGCCATTTACGCCAAGGCTGGGACCCGCCTCGACCCGCAGTATCTCAAGATCATGAATGCGCAAGCGATCGCGCTTGCGCGCATGGGGCAGCACGATCGCGCGATTCCCATTATGGAGGGGGTCGCTTTGCTGGAGAAAAAGCGGCTTGGCGCTCGGAGCTACGAGTATTCGCTGCGCCTCACCAGTTTGGGCAGTATGTGCTTCAATGCCGGCCGAATTGCTGAGAGTGTCGGGTACCTCCAGGAATCGGTTGACGTTGCTCGGGAAGTGCTCGGTGAAGACCATCCTGAGTATGCACTGATTGTCGGCAACCTCGCGATGGCACAACTCGCCCTGGGAAAACCGGATGATGCGGAACGACTGCTGAACCTTTCCCTAGCGATCTACAAGAAGACGATTGGCGAGTCGCACCCAAGCTACGCAAAAATGGTCGAATATCTGGCCTGTGTCTTTTTGCATCGCGGCGAGTTCGCGAAAGCCGAGCCCTTGTTCAAGCGATCCCTGATCTCCCAACGAGAGCAGCTCGATCGCAGCGCCGACTTTCAATCGGAGCAATCGCAGGTCATTTTCATGACGCGGTTGAGCCCCATACTTTACGAATACGAGAACGCGGCCCTGCGCTCGGGAACGAGTTCGGTTACCGAAGCGTATGGGTTCGTTCTGGAGTGGAAGGGACAAGTATTTCTTCGCCAGCGGCGGCGCCGGGAATTGGCGCTCGCAGCCAACGACCCCAAGACCGCGAAACTGGCCCAAGCGCTAATGGCGACGACGCGCCAACTGGCCTCTCTCATGGGGCAAACGCCAGCGCGGGAAAAAGCCGGCGAGTGGAAGGCCCGTGTCGCACTGCTCTCGAACCAGCGCGATATGCTCGAGAGAAACCTGACCCGTGCCTCGGCGGCATTCGGCAAACAGCGCGAGCGGGAAAACTTTACGCCGGAGCAACTGGTCAAGTTTCTACCGCCCAAGACCGCCCTGGTCGACTTCCTCGTCTACAATGCCCCGCTGCCGGAATCGCCCAGAATCAAAGGGCGATTGCAGTACGAATTGCGTCTGCTTGCCTTCGTCGTTCGCACGGATCGCGCCATCACTCGCATCGATCTCGGCAAATTCGCTCCCATCGCCGAGGCCATCGACAACTGGCGCAAAGAGACGGATCGCAAAAAGCCCATTCGCGACGACGACGATTCCGCCGCGGTCCTTCGCGAGCGGCTGTGGTTGCCCGTCGCCAAGCATCTCGATGGCATCGATACCGTGCTCGTGTCGCCGGATCGCGATCTCGCCCGCTTGCCGTTTGCCGCTCTTCCCGGTTCGAAGCCGGGGACCTATTTGGTCGAGGAAATCGCCATCGCGGTCCTTCCCGTACCGCAGTTCCTTTCGGATTTGTTGGCCCTTCGCGAGCCAACCGCTCCTTCGCTGTTGGCCGTCGGCGAAGTCGATTACGGAGCCGACGTCGGCAAGCCCGGCAAGGCGTCGAATTCGCTGCTGGCGGCGCGCGGAGGCGGCGGCCTCGCCTGGAAAGGGCTTCCCGCCACTCGCGACGAAATCGTCGAGATTCAAGGATTATTCCAAGCTGCGTTTCCCGGCGCGAAGGCCGCGGCGCTTCGCGCCGGCGAGCCGACCGAGGACGCACTGCGCTCGACCATGGGCCAGTACCGCTGGGTTCACCTGGCCACGCATGGCTTCTTCGCGCCGCCGGAATTGAAAGCTCTCGGCGGCGATCGCACGGGCGGCGCCGATCTTCTCAAACGCGAGGTGTCCGGGCATTTACCCGGTCTTCTATCGGGCGTAGTGCTGGCCGGAGCCAACCGGCCCGCGGATTCGGCCGGCATCGGCGACGACGGCATCCTCACCGCCGCCGAAGCCGCCACGCTCGATCTCAACGGCGTCGATATGGTCGTGCTCAGCGCCTGCGAGACCGGCCTCGGGGCAACCGCGGGCGGCGAGGGCGTACTCGGCCTCCAGCGTTCCTTCCAGGTGGCCGGGGCCCGCACCGTCGTCGCCAGCTTGTGGGAAGTCCCCGATGAATCGACGCGACGGCTAATGGCCCGGGCGTATCGAAACTGGTGGAGCGGCAAGCGCTCGAAACTGGATGGCCTCATCGAGGCCCAGCGCTGGCTGCTCAACGAAGGTGCGAACGGCAAAGCGAACCGCAAGACGCCGCCGCTCCACTGGGCCGCATTCGTGCTGTCCGGCGACTGGCGCTAAGGGTACTCCGTTCCTCAATGTTCGAGTGCTTCCCATGAAATCGCATCTTCTTGCATTGGCGGCGGCCGTGGCTCTCGGCGGCTCGAGTGTCGCCCGCGCCGACGACGATGACGACGTGAAGAAGAAGAAAGATCTCATCAAGAAAGTCGCGACGAAATTGCTGGCCGTCGCGGAGCCGGTGCCCGGATTGCAGTGGCCGCCGGAAGTCGCTTACGTCGATTCTCCCCAGGTCAATGCCTTTGCGGCCGCCCGCCGGGTCGACGGCAAACTTTGCCCCATCGTCCGCGTCTTCGACGGCATGATGACCAAAGTCATCAAGGGCGATGAAGACTGCCTCGCCTTCGTGCTCGGCCACGAACTCGCGCATATTACCAAGCGGCACGTCCTCATTCGCAAGGGCGAAACGGCCCTTTTGGAATCGGCATTCTCGCGGGGCGACGAAGATGAAGCCGATTCCGGAGGCGTCGAACTCGCCCTCAAGGCCGGCTACTCGATGGCCAAGGGCGTGAAGATGGTGACCGAGATGCAGGCGCTCGGCCTCGATCAATCGTCGTTCGAAGGGCTCGATTCGACCCATCCGTCGTGGAGCGATCGCGCCAAGCGGATCGACGGTGAAAAGTCCCGCCTCTGGAAGGCTTATTCCTCATTCAACAATGGCGCCGTCTTCCTGGTCCTGGAACAGTATGCGGCGGCGGAACGCTGCTTCGATTGCGTCGCCAAGGAATTCCCGGGCAGCTACGAAGGCTGGGCCAACCTCGGCTACGCCTGCCTCATGCAATACTGCGATAAGCTCGACGAAAAAGACCTCCGCGAATTCGATATCGGCCCGATCGTTACTGGCGGATTCTACTTCAGGGCGCACGCGATCAAGGTGCGTTCGCGCGACGCCAAGTTGTGGGCCAAGGCCGTGCAGGCGCTCGAGAAGTCCAACAAGTTGAAGGCCGGCCAGACGCTCGTGCTGGCCAACCTCGGGCTCGCCAACCTCGTGCACCCCGAAGGAAAGAAACTGGCCGAGGCGAATCGGCGCTTGACCGAGGCGAAGGAAGCCGCCCCGCGCGATCGCGACTTGAACCCGATCGCCAATGCGGGCGTGCTGGTCAATCTCGGCATCGCGAAGATCGCCGACGGGAAGTTCTCGGCCGGCTTGGCTCAACTCGATGCCGGTGAAGAGATGGTAATGAAGTTCAGTCGGGCCGCGGCGGCCGGTCGGCGCTTTCCCGCCTTCGATTCCTCCGTGAAATACGCCCGCGCCATCACGCTGGCGTCCTCCGAAAAGAAGGACGAACGCATCAAGGCGGCGACCCTGCTCGAACAATACCTCGAAGAGTGCAACCCGCTCTCGATGTGGTGGCCGGTGGCCTACGATCGCTACCAAACGCTGTGCAAGAAACTCGATCGGAAAGCGCTCATGAAGGACGAACTCCAGAGCCGCCGCTCTCCTCCCTTGCGGCTGGTCGTGGGCATCAAGCTTGCATCCGGCGCCGAAATCGCCCTCAGCGAAGACCTCGAGGATGTGGAAAAGAAGCTCGGCAAAGGGAAGGAGATTGCGGCGGCGCCCGGCATCAAGCGAATTCGCTACGACGCGGAGGGGATCGAAATACTCGCGCGCGACGAAGTGATCGCCATTGCCCTGACCGGCCCCAAGGCGCCGCCCATTCCCTTGCGCGGCCGCAGCGTTGGCGCCGCTTCCGCCGGGGTGCTCAAGGTCGGCATGACGACCCAGGATGTGGCCGCCCTGCTCGGCGACGAATTCGAACCGTGCGAAATCGCGACTGCCGGCATCTCATACCGCTTTTATCGTGCCCAGGGCGTGGCCCTGCGCGTCATCAAGGGCGAGGTCAAGGAAGTCGTCATCGCTCAGCTTTCCCCGGATTGATCGGCCGCTCGCGAAAGCTGTGAATCGCCGCCTCGGCCGAATCGCCCTGGCTGCCCACGTCGCCGATCGGCCACGTGTACGTCAACAGGATGCCTTCGGTTCCCTGGGTATAGGCGTATTCCAGGCTGTAATAACGCTTGTCCGTCTTGCGGTACGAATGCTCCGAAGTGCACTT
>DATNBQ010000341.1:0-12985 GCA_035571955.1 Urbifossiella sp.
GGTATTCCTGAAGGGCATGTAATCGGCGCGACCGACCGTCGCGGCGAGCACCCAGTGACTCGCCGGGTCGGCGTCGGCCGTGCCGGCCTGGATTGGGAACCGCAACACCTGGCCATTGATCTTGCCCAGGAAACGCTGCACCTTGTCGACGAAGTTGCCATGCCGAGCCGGCACGAAGTAGCAGCCGCCCTGCGGGCGGATCGCAAACAGATCGGCATGGCGTTCGAACAGTTTCTGGATCACGCGCGTGAAATCGGAACCGGTGCGGGCCTCAATGGCGCGGTCGAGATGCTCTTGTGCGAGAGTCGCGAGGCCGGGCAGGTCGCACGTCACCCGACCGGTGCGTTTGTCGAGCGTGAGCATGGTTTCGAGCTGATACTCGAACTTGTCGCCATCTCGGTGCTCGGCAGTGAACTGGAAACGAACGCTCGCTTCATCCTCGCCGACCTGGCGAATGATCCGCTGGTCGGAGAGTTTGCGGCAGGCACGGGTGAAGGCGTGGCGTGGCGCCAGTTCACGGGCGACGTTTGCCGGTTTCGGGCGATGGCCATTCGTTCGAGGCGCCGACGCACATCCGCAGCGGCACTGGTCGTGGGCCGTCGCCGCGATCGTAGACGCGCTCGTTGAGAATCTTCAACAGTGTGTTGAGGATCGCCGAACTCGCTTTGAAGACCTCGTCGATGAAGGCAAAATCGGCTTCGGGGAGTTTGCCGGTCGTCACGCGGACGAAGCGGTCTTCCTTGAGCGCCGCGAGACTGACCGGTCCGCAGACTTCTTCGGGCACCGAGAACTTTGTCAGGAGGATCGAGAACTTGCGGCCGCCGGTCCACGCAAGCAGCGAGTCGAGGAGGAGGCTCTTGGCGGTTCCCGGTTGCCCGACGAAGAGCGCGTGTTCGTTGGCGATGAGCGCGGTCAAGAGTACGTCGATTTCGTCGTCGCGTTCGATGAGGGCGGCGGACAACTCGTGCCGGGTCGTCGCGAGTTTCTCTTGAAGGACGTCGAGATCGGGCCGGGTGGTTTTCATGATGCCTCCGGAGGTTTGAGAAGTTGCTTGCCGCAAACGAAAAAACCCCTGCAGGGATGCAGAGGTTTTGCGGTGCACAAAGGGTAACGCCGGTCGCGTGCAACTATTCTAACGCATTTAAGAGGGATATTTAGGCAGTTTGGTCGCTACCCGCTCCGGCAGCGAAAGCGAGGGCAAGGGCCTGCTTCGGATGCTCGTCGCCATGAGTGTCGTTAATAGCGCAAACACAGTCTCGACCGTCCGACCGGACACCGTGTCCTCTCGTCGCGTTGTAAGCAAGGAGTCGGCGGTTGTCTCGCACACCCGAACTTCCGCGCCCTTGGGTCGCCGCCGTCGGTCACGGTATCCTCCATGCGACCAGGCCAGAAGCTCATCATCACGCGCACCGCTTCGACTGCCACGCCCGCTTGATGCGCTCATCGTCGTCGTGCAATATGCCACGATTGCCCATAAAAGTGCCCCGCTCCGAAACGGCAACGATCTCGCCGAACGGCGTGACGCGGTTCTGCCTCGGCATTT
The DNA here is from genome assembly GCA_035571955.1 of Urbifossiella sp. Lineage (GTDB taxonomy): Bacteria > Planctomycetota > Planctomycetia > Gemmatales > Gemmataceae > Urbifossiella. The sequence goes on from DATNBQ010000341.1 coordinate 1,544, forward strand.
CAGCCCCCGACCCGCTTGACCTTGTAGCCCAGCTTCTCCAATTCGGCGACGATGCGCTCACGCTGGTCGCCCTGGATCTCGATGCGCCCGTCCTTGACCGTGCCCCCGGTCCCGCACCGCTGCTTGAGCACGGCGGCGAGTTCTTCCTTCGTCCCGGGGCGGGGCTGACTCCAACCGCCCGATCCCGCGCACTTGCACAGCTTCCATTTCCCCTCGCGGATGGCGAATGACCCGTTGGCCGATTGCACGACCAGGCCTTCGCGCCGCGGTGCATCCTTCATCCCGGTCCAGGCTCCGGAGAAACTGATGCTGTCTTCCCCGGCCGCGCTCGGAAGCTGGACGCCGATCGCATCCGCACAGGTCGCCAGGATATCGGAGTGGCAGATGAGTCGATCGCTCCTGGAACCGGGCTCGATTTTCCCCGGCCAGCGGGCGATGAACGGCACGCGGTGGCCCCCCTCGAAAATGTCGGCCTTGTGGCCGCGGAAGATGTAGTTCGGGTTGTGCCCGAGTTTGAGAAGGGCCGGGAAGTCGGCCATCGGCGCGCAGCCGTTGTCGCTCGTAAAGATCACCAGCGTGTTGTTCTCGATGCCGTTCGCCTTGAGTGCAGCGGTCACGTCGCCAATGGCCTTGTCGGTCGCCATGACGAAATCGGCATACGGATTCAAACCGGATTTGTTCCGCCATTCCGGGGTCGGCAGAATCGGCGTATGCGGCGACGCGAGCGGCAAGTACAGGAAGAATGGCGCCTTGGCTTTCGCGCGGCCGCCAATGTACTCCACGGCCTTCTTCGTCAGCGTGGGAAGCACATTTTCCGCCTCGAATCCCGGCGCGGCCGGGCCTTTCCGGCAGCGTGCGCCCGCCTCTTTGCCCAGCACCATCGCGAAGTCGCGGTCCTCCGTCGGATTGGCGGCGACCCGGTCGTTCTCGATGAAGGTGTACGGCACCATGTCGAGCGAGGCCGAGATGCCGAAGTAGTAATCGAAGCCGAGGACATTCGGACCGTTCTTGATCGGCTTGTCGTATTCGACGTTGAACACCTGCGCGCGGGATTCGATTCCGAGCGGGTTGACCTTCTTGCCCGGCTTCAGTTGCCAGTCCATGCCCAGATGCCATTTGCCGAGGCAGGCCGTGTGGTAACCGTTGTCTTTGAGCATCTGGGCGACGGTGAGGCGGTTCGGTTCGATGAGCCGCGGGCTGAGTCCGCCGAGAACCCCGCTCTTGAGCCTTGAACGCCAGGCATAGCGGCCGGTCAGTAGGGCATATCGAGTCGGCGAACAGATGCTGCTCGGCGTATTGGCATCGGTGAACATCATGCCGGACGCGGCCAGCCGGTCGATATTCGGCGTCGCGATCTTGCCATTCGCGTTGAAGCACTTTGCGTCGCCGTAGCCGAGATCATCGGCGAGGATAACGACGACGTTCGGCTTCTCGGCGGCCCGAGACGACGCCGCGGAGAGAATCGCGGCGATTGCGACGAAGCAGAACAATCGATTGGAATGCATCGGATGACTCACCGCTAGAATCGCGGATGGATGGACAGGTTCAGTTTATTCCTGCGGCGCGCCGCATCCAGGAAAAGGCTTACTGCGTTCGCGGGCCGGCATTCGCTTCGCGGGCCGGCTTCCACAAGAGCAGTAGGGCAGCCAAGCCGATGAGCGGCGCAAGCCCCGCCAGATAGAAGCCGAACGAATAGTCGCCGGTGTTCTTGATGTGCGTGCCGATCGCGCCCTGAACCATCGCCACGACGGCCCAAGTGGTGGCCGAGAGCATTCCCGAGAGGGTTCCCATCCGGCGAGCGGGAAGCTCCTGGGCCAGGGCGTAGTAAACGGGGTGGAGGCCGAGGATGCCGGCGCCAACCAGCATGAACGCTGGGACGAGCACCCACGGATCGCCGCCGAGGAACGGAATGACCGCGGCGATCGCGGTGAGCCCGGCCCATCCGACGTAGATGAGAATGCGCGACGCGTGGACGCCGAGGCCGCCAGTGGTGAGTTTCTTGACCAGATAGCCGGCGAGCAAGCAGCCAACATCGGCGGCAATGTAATAGAGCATGACGGCGCGGGCGGAAACTTCCGGCTCATAGTGCTGGAACTCTTTGAGGTACTTCGGCAGCCAGGCGCGGATGAATTGCCAGGAAACGCCGAGACACGAAACAACGATGGCAAGGACGATGAAGCGCCGGAAGACGGTGAAGTAGCCGGGCCAGGCCGCCCCTTCTGTTGGCGGGGGCGGAGCATTCGAGAGCGACCCGCGCGGCACCAGCGCGAGCCACAGCGGCACCCACAGCAAGCCGCCCGCGCCGATCGTCCAGAACGGCAGGCCCCAACCGCCGCCCGTCCAGCGCCGCAAATAGAGAACATAAAGCGGCGTCAGGATCGCGCCGAGCGACGCGCCGCTTTGCAGAATCGCATTGCCGAACGTGCGGTCCTTGACCGCGAGCACTTGCCGCGCGGTGATGAGGGCGCAAGGCCAGTGCCCCGATTCGAAGAAGCCGAGGACGGTGCGGCAAATCAGGAACCAGCGGAACGGGCCGGCCCCTTCGGCATCGCCTGGGCTCTGGAGGTGCGCCGTAAAGTTCGGATCGGCGGCGAGCGGCGTGACGATTCCCGCGATCGACCAGCCGACCAGCACGACGGGATAGAGCCGGCGCGGGCCAAGACGATCGGCGAGGAAGCCGAACACCAGGGCCCCGGCCGCGAATCCCAGGCTAAACCCTTCTTCGATCCAGCCGTAGCGTTGATCGTCGAGGTTGTAGACGCGCTTGAGTTCCGTGGCGGTTTCGGAGAACGCCTGGCGATCCATGTAATTGAGGCAGGTGGCCAGCAGGAGTACGCCGCAAACGAGCCAACGCCAGGAGGGATGCGGATTGGGGGTCATGTTGTCGGAAGGGCGAAGCTGTGAAAGCCGGCGTGCGAGTGACTGCGGATAAGCATAAGCTTATGGAAACGCGAGGCTTTGGTGGCACAGGCATTCTTGCCTGTGCTCTTATCGCTTGCACAGGCAGGAATGCCTGTGCCACCAAGAACATTCCGCATTCTACATTCCTCATTCCGCATTCACCGGTTGGCCTCCTTCCCGGTCGCTCCGTTCGCTATAAAGAAACCTTACGCCGGGAAATTCCAGCCAGCCTTCCATCGGCGAATCTCACGTTCGAGGCGCGTTCCTAATGAGTTCCGCAAATGGTACCTCCGGGTCGGGCGTCCCGGCGGCCGACGCACCCTCCGCGGGCGCCAATGGTCATTCCCATCCGCACCGCCGCCAAGAAGTCGAATCGATCACCATTCGCTTCGCCGGGGACTCCGGCGACGGCATGCAACTCGCCGGCACCCAGTTCACAAATACCTCTGCCCTCGCCGGCAACGATATTGCGACCTTCCCGGACTTTCCCGCCGAAATTCGCGCCCCGGCCGGCACGCTCGCCGGCGTCTCCGGGTTCCAGGTCCACTTCGCCTCGACCGACATCCACACCCCCGGCGACGCCCTCGACGCCCTCGTCGTGATGAACGCCGCCGCCCTCAAGACCAACCTTCGCGACCTCCAACCCGGCGGCATCCTCGTCGTCAATACCGAAGGCTTCGAACTCTCCGATTTGAATAAGGCCAAGTACAAGAGCAACCCGCTCGAGGATGGCTCGCTGAAGGGCTACACGATCATCCGTGTGGCGGTCACGAAGATGACGCGGGCCGCCGTAGCCGAGTGCAAGCTGACGACGCGCGAAGCCGACCGCTGCAAGAATTTCTTCGCGCTCGGCCTCGTGTACTGGATGTACGAGCGAAGCCTGGAGCCGACGCTGCGGTGGATTCGCGAGAAGTTCGCCAAGAATCCGCAATACGTCGAGGCGAACTCGCGGGCCCTGAAGGCCGGCTACAACTACGGCGAAACCGTCGAAGTGATGCCGGTGCAGTACATCGTGGCCAAGGCAAAGATCGCCCCCGGCACGTATCGCAAGATCATGGGGAACGAGGCGATCGTGCTCGGTTTGGTGGCCGCGACGCAGCTGGCCAACAAGCCGCTGGTGTATGCCAGCTACCCGATCACGCCGGCCAGTTCGGTGCTGGAAGGGCTGGCCGAGATGCGCCGTTACGGCGTGAAGACGTTCCAGGCCGAGGATGAAATCGCCGCTGTGGGCGTGGCCATCGGGGCCAGTTTCGGCGGCGCCATCGGCGTCACCGGCACCAGCGGCCCCGGCGTCTGCCTCAAGAGCGAAGCCATCGGTCTCGCCGTCATGACCGAGCTTCCGCTCGTCATTGTGGACGTGCAGCGCGGCGGCCCCAGCACCGGCCTGCCCACCAAAACCGAGCAGGCCGATCTGTTGCAAGCCATGTTCGGCCGCAACGGCGAATGCCCCGTCGCCATCCTCGCCCCGCAAACGCCCGTCGATTGCTTCGACATGGCGTTCGAAGCGGTCCGCATCGCCACGCGGTTCATGTGCCCCGTCTTCCTCCTTTCGGATGGCTATCTCGCCAATGGCTCGGAGCCGTGGAAGATTCCCGATGCCGCCAAGCTGCCGCGGATCGAGGTGAAATACGCCACCGGTCCGAACAGCGAGGGATGGACCGGGCCGGGCCACGAGGTGGCCGAAGGGGAACCGAAGAGCCGCTTCTTGCCTTATCGCCGCGACGACTTGCTGGCCCGGCCGTGGGCGAAACCCGGCACCCCGGGCCTCGAACACCGCATCGGCGGCATCGAAAAGCAAGACGTCACCGGCAACGTCAACTACGAGCCCTCCAACCACGAAAACATGGTGCGGACGCGGGCCAGGAAGATCGAGAACATCGCCCAGACGATTCCCGACCTGGCCATTACTGGCGATGCCGATGCCGACTTGCTCGTCGTCGGCTGGGGCGGCACGTACGGCTCGATCACGACGGCTGTGGAGCGGATGCGCCGCAAAGGAAAGAAGGTGGCCCAGGCCCACTTCCGCTACTTGAACCCGATGCCGAAGAACACGGCAGCGGTTCTGAAGAAGTACAAGAAGATTCTGGTGCCGGAACTGAACGCCGGGCAGTTGGTGTGGCTCCTGCGCGCGAAGTACCTGGCCCCGGCGGAGGGCTTGAACAAGATTCAGGGCCGGCCGTTTTTGGTCAGCGAGATCGAAGCCGGAATCGAACGGATGCTCAAGCAGATTCCCGAACGCACGACGGAGACGGATTCCGGCGAGTTACTGGGAAGTTTCATCGACGACCTGAGTGTGGCGCCGCTAGCCGAGCAAAGAAGCGGGAGGTCGTAACAATGGATTTGCGCCCAACCGCGCGAAGCCTCGTCGTTTGTGAAGAGGTCGTCCCGGACCGCGTGGATCCCAACCGGCTCAGCTTACTTCGTGTGATTCATTCGATTAAGCCGGCGCGAGATTCACAGTTGCCGCTTCTCCAGCAGCGGCTGTGTGTCTTTGCCCAGGTCACGGAGGGACGCGGGAACGGCCTGATCCGAGTGGGATTTCGCTTTGCCGACTCGGATCGATTAGTCGCTTACACGCGAACGCGGTCGATCGCGTTTCCGGGCAACAGCCCACTCCTCGTGCAAGGAATCCATTTCCAGGCGCTCAATCTCGTCATTCGCGATCCTGGTCTTTACTGGGTTCAACTCCGGTACAATGATGATGTTTTGACTCAAACGCCGCTCTTGGTCCGACCGGTACCTAAAACATAACCTCACGGTGAGTTTCATGGCTGCGACTGCTCTTCCGACGCTCACGACCAAGGACTTGGCCAGCGATCAAGAGATCCGCTGGTGCCCCGGCTGCGGGGACTACTCCATCCTCGCCCAGATGAAGAAAGCGCTGACCACCGTCGGCATCCCCCGCGAAAAAATGGCCTTCGTCTCGGGCATCGGCTGCTCCAGCCGCTTCCCGTACTACATGAACACGTACGGCTTCCATACCATCCACGGCCGCGCGCCGACCTTCGCTACCGGCCTGAGGCTCGCCAACCCCGAACTCCAGGTCTGGGTCGTCACCGGCGACGGCGACGGCCTCTCCATCGGCGGCAACCACCTCATCCACGCTCTCCGCCGTAACGTCGATATCAAGATTCTGCTCTTCAACAACGAAATCTACGGGCTGACCAAGGGGCAGTACTCGCCGGCGAGTCGGCTCGGCACGCCGTCCAAGACGAGCCCCGGCGGCTCGTTCGAAACGCCGGTGCGGCCGCTGTCGCTCGCCTTGGCGGCCGAGGCCAGTTTCGTCGCCCGCACCATCGATGTGGACGTGCAGCACATGGTCGGCATCCTGCAGCGCGCCGCCGCCCACAAGGGTTCCGCCTTCGTCGAGATTTATCAGAACTGCAAGATCTTCAACGACGGCGTCTTCGAATACGCCACGGAAAAGAGCGTCAAGTCCGACAACATCCTCTACCTGGAGCACGGCAAGCCAATGGTGTTCGGCAAGGATCGGAGCCGCGGCATCCGGCTCAACGGCCTGCGGCCCGAAGTGGTGCAGATCGGCAAGGATTGCCAGCTCGACGACGTGCTCACGCACGACGAAGCGGCCGAGGAGGCGACGCTGGCCTACCTGCTCAGCCGCTTCTCGCACGATACCTCGCCCAAGGCCGTCCTGCCATTCCCGGAGCCGGTCGGCGTTTTCCGCAGCATGCGCAAACCGACCTACGAAGAACAACTCGATGGCCGGATCGCCGAGGCCATCGCCAAGAAGGGCCAGGGGAAGATCGAGGACCTCTTCAAAGCCGAAGACGTGTGGACTGTCGAATAACTCAGTTCCTGGGGCCGAGCCATGTATTGTCCCGCGTGCGGCCATCAGAATGAGCCGGGCAGCGACGAGTGTGCGAATTGCATGCTTTCGCTGGCCCATTTGAACGAATCGCCTCAGCACGATCGGGTCGAGCGCAGCCTGGCCGTGGAATCGGTGGCCGATCTGGAACCGCGCGATCCAGTGACGGTGCCGGTCGACGCGAAGCTCGGGGTCGCCATTCAACTGATGCTCGATCGGGGCGTCGGCGCGTTGCTCGTCGTGGAAGCGGACGGCCGCCTGGCCGGAATTTTGACCGAGCGCGATTTCTTGACCAAGGTCGCCGGCCGACCCGATTACGCCAGCTTGCCGGTCGAAGGCTTCATGACGCGTAACCCGGAGACCGTCTCTCGGGACGATTCGTTGGCCTTCGCTTTGGGGAAGATGGACGCGGGCGGCTACCGGCATATGCCGGTCGTCTCCAACGCGGCTTGTCCGAGCGGCGTCATCTCCGTGCGCGACATTCTTCGCCACGTCACCCGGCTCTGCCACGAAGTTTGAGGAATTCCGTCCATTTACGCCGGAACGCGAATTCCCTAAGAAGGGTATAAGTTGTAAGAATATTCTTGACTTATTGCCTGCCGTGACTTCAGATTACAGATGCGACTCACTCCGTTCGCTGATCGCACGAACGGGTTATTTGCTTCATCCTCTCCGCGACGGATCGCAAATGCGCGGGCATTTATGCCCCGGCATGGATTTTTGTATCATTCCTTGAGATTTTCGCGCATCAGCGATAATCTCATGAAATTGCGATCATCATCGGTGCTCACCGCGTCGTTTCGGTGTTACATTTATTCGTCCCACCCGAGGTCATTGCCATGTTTCATTCCCGAAATGCCGGTCGCGCCAGGCGGTCGGGCTTCACGCTCATCGAATTGCTGGTGGTGATTGCAATCATCGCGATTCTGATCGGTCTGTTGCTGCCGGCGGTGCAGAAGGTCCGCGAGGCGGCGGCTCGCTCCAGTTGCACGAACAACCTGAAGCAAATCGCCCTCGGCGCCATGAACTATGAAAGCAGCTACGGCTACCTGCCGCCCGGCCAGAACAATAGCTACTCGAGCGGCGCCGCCAGCTTCTACCCAATGCCGGGCAACGCCACGGGCGACAACCCGGGCAATGGCATGGCCGGAACCCTCGTCTTCATTCTGCCGTTCGTGGAACAAACGGCGGCGTTCGCCACGCTGCCCAACAATCTGTTCGCGTCGCCGCCGACCACGGCTTACTACAACGGCTTCGCCGGTATGAATGCCCGCATCAAGACTTATCTCTGCCCGGCGGACAACATGGACTTCGAGGCCGCCAACGATTGCCCGTTCCTCATTTACTACAACGGCGGGATGGGCATCTGGACGTTCGGCGGCGTCACCGGCTTCGGCCGCACCAATTACGCCTCGAACGCCGGCTATCTCGGCAACTTGCCCGGTTGGCCCTACCCCGGCCCTTACACCGTCAACTCGAAGAACAAGATTACCGACATCATCGACGGCACCAGCAATACCTTCGGCTTCGGCGAATACACCTGCGGCAACGGCACGCCCGGCGGCCGCACCCTCAGCGCGCTCTGGGCCAACGTGAACTTGCCGACCGCCTGGGGCCTCTCCCAGAACCCCCAGTGGTATCAGTACAGCAGCAAGCACACGGGAGGCATCGTCAACTTTGCGATGTGCGATGGTTCCGTTCGCGGCGTCTCGATCACGACCAATTCCAACACCTTCATTTACGTTTCGGGTATGAACGACAATGTTGTCGCGTCCCTGAACTGATTGCCGGTTTTTCCCTCATCTGCGCCGCTGTTCCGAACAGCGGCGGCTCAACTCGCGAGGCGTTCGCCTATGAAGTGGCATGCCCGAATCGTCGTCCTGCCGATGGCGCTCGCCCTTGTCGTGGGCTGCGGCAGTGCAACACCAACCGGGGAGGCGAAGAAGATCGACCCCGGCTCGCTTAAATCCGGCGGCAAGGTGGGCATGACGCCGGCGCCCCCGCCTCCTCCACCTCCGCCCCCACCGGGCACTCGGTGACTAACTCGCTCCTCCGTTCACGCGGATCACTTGCCGCGTGATGTATCGTGCTGCCGGCCTGGCAAGCCCGAGGACGGCCTCCGCCACGTCTTCGGGCAAGCCCCATATGCCGAGCGGCGTCTCGCGCCGTACGCGCTCCTGCCACTCGGTAGAGGCCGTTTCGCCCCACGCCGTTCGAATCCATCCTGGCGCGATGCAGTTCACGCGTACCTCGGGCGCCAGGCTCAAAGCCAAACTCCGCGAGAAGCCCATCACCGCTCCTTTCACCGCGGCAAACAGCTCCCCGCTGTCCCCGGCCATGCCGCTCTCGGCCTGATCCCAGCCGATAGTAACGATCGAACCGCGGCCGCGTTCCTTCATGCGCGAGCCGAGGTCGCGGGCCAGGCGCATGGTCGCCCTCAAATCGACGGCCAACAGCGCTTCGAGCTTTTTCTCGAACGGCCACTTCGCCGCTTCGCCCGTCAGGGTATCGGCCCCGGCGTTGAGCACCACTAAGTCCAGTCCGCCCGACATCGCCCAGGCCTCGTTGGCAAGGCGATCGCATTCGCCAGAGTCGGTCAAGTCCGCCGCAATGAAGCGCTCGAAGCCGGGGCGGTCGCGGCGGCCGTGGCGAATTACGCCTGCGCCGTGAGCCTCCAGGGCCGATGCGATGGCGGCGCCGATCCCGCTTTTCGAGCCCGTGACGAGCGTCTGCATCCCGGCGAGTTCGTCCGATTTTCGCGTCAGGTTCGCATGAAGAGCCGGCCGCTCCAAGCCATCGGCCAGTTCCTGGATCGTTCGTTTCAAGACAGGATGCACGACATTCCCGGCGAACTCGGCCAACGGCACGAGCACGAACGATCGCTCGTGCATCCGCGGATGCGGAACGACGAGATCCGGAGAATTGATGATGCCATGGTCGTAGAGAAGGAGATCGAGATCGAGGGGTCGCGGGGCGTTGGTTTCGCTTCTTACCCGTCCGAATTGCCGTTCCATCTCATGCAGGAAGCGGAGCAATTCTTCCGGCGAACGGTCGGTTTCGATGGCCGCGGCGGCATTGAGGAAAGGCGGCGAACCGGGCGGGCAATCGACGGGTACAGTCTCGTAGAGATGGGAAGTTGCCGCGAGGCGAATGCCCGGTTCGGCCCGCAAGCGGCGAAGGGCCGCGCGAAGGGTTTCCGCGCGGTCGCCGAGATTGCTGCCCAGACCGAGCCATGCGGTGGCCATGATGCGATTGCGTGTTACTTCTTGGCCCCGGCGGCCGGTTTGGCGGCCGTTTTGGCGGCCGGAGTCGCGGCGGCAGCGGCCGGCGCCGCGGCGCCCGGAGCTGCGGCAGCCGCACCTTCGGCCCCTTCCGCTGCCTTCTCCGCCTTCGCCTTCTTCTTGATCACAATCTTCTGCACGCGCGTCTTCGGCAGCCCGAACGGACTCGTCCCGTCCGGGAACTTGCCGTTCTCCAGCATCTTCAGAATGCGTTCGGACCGCTTCAAAACGCAGCGCGGCCGCGTCATGCCGCCCTTCCGCTTCAAACTTTTATCGATGGACATGAGAGTGGCTGGGTCGGTGGCTTCGGAGGAACCTCCGCTTCGCGGAGATCGTGAAAAGTGATACTATGACCAGCGTATCCCTGTGGCAAGAAGGCATCGCGCAGCCGCGACCCAAGGGTGGCAAGATTCGCTGGGAGGAATGGAGGTTCTTGGGTGGCACCGGCTTCCAGCCGGTGTGTATTTACTTGCACCGGCTGGAAGCCGGTGCCACCCAAGAATCGCCTAGCTTCGTCGCATCCCCAGAGTTTTTTGCTGCGCCGACCCAACCGCAAGCGCGAAGCCACACTCACACTCGCACCGCATATGAAAGTCACCCTCGATTACGGCCGAACTGGTTTGGAAGTCGCTTTGCCGGAGGATCGGCTCATTGCGCCTCCGCTAACCATTCGACGCGTCGAACCGCTCGCCGATCCCGATGCCGCCATCGAAGCGGCCCTCGCCAAGCCGATCGGATCGCGGCCGCTGGCCGAGCTGGCCCGCGGCAAGAAGTCCGCTTGCATCGTGATCTGCGACATCACTCGCCCCGTCCCGAATCAGAAACTGCTGCCGCCGATCCTGCGGACGATCGAAGCCGCGGGAGTTCCCCGCGACGCCATCACGATTCTCATCGCTACGGGCCTGCACCGCCCCAACGAAGGGGCCGAACTCGTCGAACTCGTCGGCGCCGAGATCGCAAGCACGTACCGCTGCGTGAACCACTTCGGCAAGGATCGCGAGTCGCACGACTTTCTCGGAACGACGCCGCGCGGCGTCCCCGTCTGGATCGATCGCCGCTATCTGCAAGCGGAACTGAAGATCACCACGGGGTTGATCGAGCCGCACCTGATGGCCGGTTACAGCGGCGGCCGCAAGGTCATCTGCCCCGGCATCGTCGGCCTCGAAACCGTCAAGGTCTGGCACGGGCCCAAGTTCCTCGAACATCCGAAGGCGGACGTGGGAAGCCTCGACGGCAACCCGGTACACGAGGAGAACACGCGGATCGCCCAGATGGCCGGCTGCGATTTCATTGCCAACGTCTGCATCGACGGCAAGCGGCGCATCCTCTGGGTTGGGGCCGGCGACATGATCCAGGCGTGGCAAGCGGGGGTCCGCTTTTGCCGCGACGTGGTGGCGGCCGGTGTGCCGGCGCCCTGCGATGTCGTTGTCACTT
>DATNBQ010000342.1:0-8438 GCA_035571955.1 Urbifossiella sp.
CGAAGTCGGCCTGCATTACCAGATTCATCGGGGCATCGGGGTGCACCACGCCGCTGCGATCCGCCGCGGGGAACCGCTGAGAGTGAACGTGATCGTCGGCGGGCCGCCGGCGCTGGCCGTGGCGGCGGTGATGCCGCTGCCCGAGGGGATGCCGGAACTGTCGTTCGCCGGCGTTCTCGGCGGCCGCCGCATCCGCATGGCCGCCGCTGATGCCCATTCGCTTCCCATGCCCACCGAGGCCGACTTCGTCATCGCGGGCACCATCGACCCGACTCGCACCAAGCCCGAAGGGCCGTTCGGCGACCACCTCGGCTACTACAGCCTCGCCCATCCGTTTCCCGTCATGACTGTGGAAAAGGTCTTCCATCGGGCCGGGGCGATCTGGCCGTTCACCGTCGTCGGCCGGCCGCCCCAGGAAGACACTACATTCGGCGAACTGATCCACGAACTCACCGGCCCGGCCATCCCCAGCGTCATTCCCGGTTTGCATGCCGTGCATGCGGTCGATGCCGCCGGCGTCCATCCATTGCTCCTGGCAATCGGCAGCGAACGTTACGTGCCGTATGCCGGCCGGCGAACTCCGCAGGAACTGCTTACGACGGCGAATGCCATTCTCGGCCAGGGGCAACTTTCGCTCGCCAAGTTCCTGTTCATCGTGGCGAAAGAAGACGACCTATCGCTCGACATCCACGACATCCCGGCCTTCTTCCGGCACATTCTCGAACGCGTCGATTGGGAAACCGGTCTGCACTTCCAGACGCGAACGACGATGGACACGCTCGATTATTCGGCGGGGATGGGCCTGAATGCCGGTTCGAAGGTGGTGATTGCGGCGGCTGGGCCGAAGCGCCGCGACCTGGCCACAAAGTTGCCCGGCGACTGGAAGTTGCCCGATAGCTTCTCGGAACCGCGCGTAGTACTGCCGGGCATCCTCGCAATCCGTGGCCCCACGGCCGGCGACAGCGATGCGGCGATCGCTCGACTCGTGGCGACGCCGTTGCCCCTGACCGGGTTTCCGCTCGTGTGCGTGGTCGATGATCCCGAGTTCGCGGCCCGGACTTTGAACAACTTCCTGTGGGTCGTTTTCACGCGGACCGACCCGGCCAACGACGTGCATGGCTTCGATGCATTCGTGGATCGCAAACACTGGGGCTGCCGGGGTTCCTTGGCGATCGACGCGCGATTGAAACCGCACATGCCGCCGCCACTGGAAGCGGACTCGGCCGTGTCCCGGCGTGTCGACGAGCTGTTCGCCCGCGGCGGCCCGTGCCACGGGATTCGCACCGCTGATTGAGTGCGCAATCGCGGCGCGCTCCCCGTTGGGTCGCGGCTAACCCGTTACCGTACCGCCTTGACGACGTTTGCAATCCGGATTCAATCACATTAAACCACCCGCCTTGCCGGAACCGTGAGGTCTCCGATGACTTCCTTCCGCTGCCTTCCGCGAGTTCATCGTCGGCCTGCACGGCAAGGTGAACGCCAAGGGTAATTCGACACGATGAGCCCGATCCTGCTTGGCGAAGGGGTCGCACGGCCGCCGATGCGGAAAAAGAGGTGAGGACTTGCCGGGAGCCGGCGAATCGGGAACGAGGGAGTTAGCTGGAATCTTGGTGGCACAGGCATTCTGGCCTGTGCAAGTTGTTCGCACAGGCAAGAATGCCTGTCCACCAAACGCAGTGATTTCTCATCCCGCTTCGTGTAAACTGATCCCTGGCTGCTTGCAATCCTTCCTCGGTAACGATCATGCGCGCCGGAACACGCTTACTATCCTCGCGGGCATGGTTCCTTGCTCTTCTGCTCTGTTTGCTTCCCACGGCTGGCCGCGGCGACGACAAAACCGATTTCTTCGAAAAGAAAGTTCGCCCCGTTTTTAGCGAGCATTGCTACTCTTGCCACTCGTCGGCCGCGAAAAAGGAGAAAGGCGGGCTGCGGCTCGATTCGCCGGAAGCGATCCGCCGCGGCGGCGAGTCCGGCCCTGTAATTCGCGCCAATGATGCCAAGAGCCGGCTGCTCCTCGTCGTAACCCATGCGACCGACGTTCCAGCCATGCCGCCCAAAGGCAAACTCACCGACGCGGCCATCGCCGACCTGCGAACTTGGGTGATGACGGGCGCCCCGATGCCAGCCGCCACCGCGCGCCCGGCCATCGACGACGCCCGCCGTTTTTGGTCCTTTTTGCCGGTCGCTGAACATTCTGTTCCCATAATCTCCGATACCAAATGGCCCTTGCGCAAGGCCGATTTCTTCATCCTTCGCAAACTGGACGAACAGTATCTTGCCCATGCGGCAAGCGCCGATCGCCGCACCTTGATTCGCCGCGTCTACTTCGATCTCATCGGCCTGCCGCCGACTTTCGAACAGGTTGAAGCATTCGCGGCCGATAGCCGGCGCGACGCTTACGAACGACTGGTGGACGAACTGTTGGCATCGCCGCGCTTCGGGGAAAAGTGGGGGCGGCACTGGCTCGATGTCGCCCGCTACGCCGAGGACAATTCCACCAGCGAATCGACGTGCAAGCCGCCGCGCTTCCCGTATCGCTACCGCGACTGGGTGATCGGCGCCCTCAATGCCGACGTGCCGTTCGATCGTTTCATTCGCTTGCAACTGGCCGCCGATCTTTTGCCGAACACGGCCCCCGCGGACTATGCCGCGCTCGGCTTCCTCGGGCTTTCACCGGTTTATCACAAGGAGCCGAAGCTTTCCAAGGACGTGATTGCGGCGTTCGTGGCCGACGAATGGGACGAGCGCGTCGATGCGATCAGCCGCGGCTTCCTCGGCTTGACGGTCGCTTGTGCCCGCTGCCACGACCACAAGTTCGACCCCATTAGCACGGAAGATTACTACGCATTGGCCGGGGTGATGGCGAACACGCAGTTGGCCGAGCGGCCGCTCAAGGCCAGTGCCGACGCCGCCCAGGAAGCGCTGACGACCGTGCGCAACGAGCTACTCGACGCGACCCAGCGGCTCGGCTACGCCAAGGAAATGCGCGGCACCGCCCTCAAGGAGAAAAAAGCGACCGCCCCGTTCGAACGGCAGATCAAACTTTACGAAGCGCGGGTCGACGACTTGAAGCGGCGCGAACGCAAGCTTGACACGGCGCTCGCGGCCAATGTCGTTCGCGATGCCGGCGCCTGGGTGAACGGCGACGATCCGTCGTGGACCGTTGTGGAGTATCGCCCCGGCCTTTACCGCGACCTGCCGGTATTCATTCGCGGCAACCCGGCGCGGCCGGGAGAATTCGTGCCCCGGCATTTCCCGCGCGTGCTTTCCAGGGGCGAGCCGCGGCCGTTCCGCGATGGCAGCGGCCGCCGCGAACTTGCCGACGCCATCGTCACCGATGCCGAAGCCTTGACCGCCCGGGTTTACGTCAACCGCGTCTGGGGCTGGGTATTCGGCCGACATCTCGTTGGCACGCCGAGCAACTTCGGCGCGCTCGGCGAACGCCCGACCCATGCGGAATTACTCGACGACCTTGCCGCCCGGTTCATCGCCCACCGCTGGTCCACCAAGTGGCTGGTCCGCGAACTGGTGACCTCCGCGACTTATCGGCAATCGAGCCACCTTTCCCAGCGCTCCCTGACGGTCGCGTCTCAGTCGGAAAAAGCCGTGGCCATCGATCCGGATAATCGCTGGCACTGGCGCGGCAGCCGCAAGCGGCTCGAGTTGGAAGCGTGGCGCGACGCGATGCTGCAAGTAAGCGGCCGCCTCGAACTGGCCGGCGGCGGGCCCTCCGACGATCTCGATCGCGGCCGCGGCTATCGCCGGACCGTGTACGGCAAGGTCAGCCGCCAGCGGCCGAGCGACATCCATCGCCTTTTCGACTTGCCCGATCCCAAGGCGCACGGCGAGAAGCGCGAAGTCACAACGACGCCGCTTCAGCAGCTTTACTTCCTCAACAGCCCGTTCGTGCGCCAGATGGCGGCGTCGCTGGCCCGGACGGCGATCGATGGCAAGAAGGGTGAGGAAGCAGTAAGGGCGCTCTTCCGACGAGTATTGCTCCGCGATCCTTCCTCCGACGAAATGCGGACGTCGCTAGAGTTGGTCAAGCCGAAGCGCCCTGGCGATTCCCCCGAGTGGGAACTGCTGGCCCAGACGCTCCTGGTGAGCAACGAGTTTTTATTCTTGAACTGATCAAATAGATGGTGCATTTGCCAATGGGAAGTTTGGACTCCTTCGCTCCGACCCGCCGTGCATTTCTCCGGGAGATGGGCGGCAGCGTCGGCCTGCTCGGCCTCAGCAGCTACCTCACGTCCGTGAATGCGGAGTCCCGTTCTCGGACCACACACTTCAAGCCGCGAGCCAAGCGCGTCATCTTCCTGTTCATGGCAGGCGGCCCGTCGCACCTCGACATGTTCGACCCGAAGCCGGCCCTCGCCAAGCATGCCGGGAAGCGGCCCGGCGCCGCCAATCTGCGCACCGAGCGGATCACCGGCGGGATTCTCCCTTCCGCGTTCCAATTCCGACCCGGCGGCAAATCCGGGCTGCACGTCAGCGACCTGCTGCCCAACCTCCGCGATTGCGTCGATGAACTGTGTGTGCTCCGGGCCGTACACGGCATTAACCCGAACCATTCGCCGGCCGCCAACTTCCTCGCCTCCGGCCGCATCGACGCCATTCATCCCGGCATCGGCGCCTGGGTTTCCTACGGCCTCGGCACGGAGAACGCCGACCTGCCCGGCTTCGTCTCGCTCGGCGGCGGCTTCGGGCAATCCGGGTTCGAACGCTGCGGCTACCTTCCGGGCCGCTTCCAGGCCACCCGCGTGGCCGCCAACGAAGCCGACCCGGAGAAAATGATCCGCCACCTGCGCAATCCGGCCCTCGGGCCCGGCGAACAGAAGCGGCAAGTCGACGCCCTCCAGGCGTTCAACCGTTCCTTCGCGCAGTCCCACGGCGCTGATCCGCAGCTGGAAGCTCGCGTCCAGGCGATGGAAACCGCCTTCCGCATGCAGACGGCGGCTGGCGACGCCTTCGACACGCGCCGCGAGCCCATGCGCGTCCGCGAGGCGTACGGCGCCGGCGAGTTCGCCCGCGGTTGCCTGCTTGCGCGCCGCCTCGTCGAACGCGGCGTCCGCTTCGTGCAACTCTCGCTCGGCGGCTGGGACCACCACGCCGCCATTAACAGCGAACTCCGGAAGAAGTGCACGGAAATCGATCGGCCCATCGCGGCGTTGCTCAAGGATCTGCGGCAGCGCGGGTTGCTCGACGATACTCTGGTGATCTGGGGCGGCGAGTTCGGCCGCACGCCGGTGTCCGAGAACGGCGACGGCCGCGACCACAACCATTACGGCTTCACGATGTGGCTGGCTGGCGGCGGCACGAAGAAAGGATTCGCTTACGGGGCCACCGACGAATTCGGCTTCAAGGCCGCCGAAGGGCAAATGAGCGTTCACGACCTGCACGCGACCATCCTGCACCTGCTCGGCCTCGACCACGAGAAGTTGACGTATCGCTACAGCGGCCGCGATTTCCGCCTCACGGACGTGCACGGCCGCGTCGCCACCGAGATCATCGCTTGATGCAGCTCTTTTGCCGCGAAAGGGCACAAAAAGCAGTTGTCCTTTATTGCGGCCCGACCTGAATACTGTTCTAAGCTTCGCAGAAGGAGCTGCGATGCTCGGCCGGTGTACCGCCATTCTCTGCGCTGCGACAGCGTGCGCCTTCACCGCATTTTTCTGGCGGCAGGGCGAGCGCTTCCTCGAAGCCAACGGCCCCACCTTCGACGAATGCGTTCATCTCGCCGCCGGCCATAGCTATTGGACGGCCGGCGACTTTCGGATGAACAACGAAGACCCGCCGCTTCTGAAGTTGTGGTGGGCTCTCCCACTCGTAGTCGAACCGCCGGCCGGCTGCCAACCGACTCACTCTGATGGCAATCACTGGCAAGCCGGCATCGCGTTCCTTTACCACTCTGGAATGCCGCATCAGGATTTGCTGCGGCCGGCCCGGCGAATGAATCTGCTCTTCGGCAGCAGCATCGTACTGCTCGCCGGGTGGTGGGTGCGAAGGTTGTGGAACAGCCGACTGGCCGGGCTCGCGGCCTGCGGCTTCGCCGCCTGCGACCCCAACTTACTCGCCATCTCGTGCGTGCTCAGCACCGACGCCGGGTTCGCCTTCTTCGCGCTGCTCTCCAGTTACTTGCTCTGGGAGTACACCGCGCGTCCGAACCGCAGATTGCTCGCGGCGACGGGTGTGAGTCTCGGCTTGATGCTCGCCGCCAAACTCTCGGCGATCGCGATGATCGGTGGACTCGCCGCCGCGGGTGTTGTTTACTTACTTCGCGGCGGCGTGCTCGCGCTGCCGGAGGCCGCGCGCGCTCGGCTTCGCCTCGCGGCTAAACTCCGACTTGCGGTCGACCTCGCCTTTCGATTGATGGTGATTGCGTTCATCGTGCTGGCGGCGACGTATAGCTTCGTTCATTTCGACGAATGGGGCCGCGGCTTGAAGTTCCAGCTGACGCGGGCCGAACACGGCGACGGCCGCTTCTACCTCGACGGCACGATTTCGAGAACCGGCTGGCTGCACTACTTCCTGGTCGTGATGGCCGTGAAGTTGCCGCTCGGTTTGATCGCGGCCGCGGGCGGAGCGTTATTGATGCGACATCGCGTCAACGCCTTCTTCGCTATCCCGCCAATCGTATTCTTCATCGCGGCATCCGTCTCGCGCGTTGACCTTGGCATCCGGGTGGTGCTGCCGGCGATTGCGTTCCTGTACGTATTGGCCGGCGGGCTCGCGGCGGCCGGGTCTTACCGATGCATTCGCATCGCGCTTCTCTCCGGATGCCTGGCGTGGGCAGGATATGCCGCCGCGACCACGGGAAGGGACCCGATCGCCTACTTCAATGAACTGGGCAAATCGCGGCCGAATCTCGTGGCCGATTCGAATGTGGACTGGGGACAAGGTCTGCCGCGGTTGCGGGAATACATGCAGCGGGAACGTCTCGATGTGGTTTACCTGTCGTACTTCGGCACCGATCGGCCGGAAGCGTACGATGTTCGCTTCCAGGCGTTGCCGGGGTATGGCCGCGTTGGTCCGCCGGGCGGCGAAGCGATTCCACGCGACGCACCGCGACATTTCGTCGCGATCAGCGTCAACAATCTGCTCGGCATCTATCTGAACGATCCAGCGACGTTCGCATTCTTGCGAAGCCGATCGCCGACGGCGATGCTCGGCGGCAGCATCGCCATTTACGACCTCACCGGCGACGACGCGGCGATCGAACGTATCCGGGAATTGGCCCTTACGCCATGACGCCGCGAATCCGTTCCATTCTGGTGCTGACATGCGGCCTCGGGTTGCTGGGTGCCGTCGCGGATCGCATCGTGGCCAGCCCGGCGCTCTTGCAGCCGCGCGATTTCCTCGAATACTGGGCCGCCGGGCGACTCAATGCCTTCGGCGAGAATCCGTACGATGCCGAGAAACTGCTGGAACTGCAACGCCGCGCCGATCCGTCGCGCGATGAAGCGGTGATGATGTGGAATCCGCCGTGGTCGCTGGCGCTGTACATGCCGGTGGGGCTCTTGCCGCCGCGCTGGGCCGCTTTGGTCTGGGTGGCGGTGCAGTTATTGGCGGCCATCGTGGCGGCGGCGATGCTCTGGCACACGTATGGAGGGCCTGTTCGTCGTCGCGGCGCTGCCATCGGCATCGCACTCGTCTTCGCGCCGATCGTCTGGACGGCGGCATTCGGGCAGGCGACGGGCTTCGTGGTGCTCGGGCTTGCGGGGTTCGCATACTTTCGCCAGTTCGATCGGCCGGTGCTGGCCGGCGCGTTCGCGGCCCTCACGGCGCTCAAACCGCACCTGCTCGCGGTGTTCGGCGTGCTCTTGGTGCTCGACGCTGTGAATCGCCGTGGCCGTATCGCACTGGCATCCGGCGCGGCCGTGCTCGCCGCAGGCATAGCGATCGCCCTCTTTGCCAACCCGAATGTCTGTTCGCAGTACCGCCAGGCCGTGATGCACGAACACTCCGGCGCCATCCCGCTGCATGCCTGGGTGCTCCCGGTGCCGAGCTACTGGCTGCGCGTCTTTGCCACGCTGAACTTCGGGCTCGGCTTCTGGGTGCAGTTCGTGCCGTGCCAGGCGGCATGTCTCGCTTATGGGGCATATCGATTCTATCGCGGAACGCAGTGGAACTGGACGGCCGAGTTGCCGTGCGTGGTCTGGGTGTCGGTGCTGGCGACTCCGTATGGCGGCTGGATCTTCGACCTGGCGGTGCTCTTGGTTCCCGCAATCGCGGTCGCGGCGCGACTGCGGCCCATAGCGCTCGGACTGTTCGCGCTGGGCCAACTGGGAATCACCGCGATTTCGTTAAGCTGGGTCTACACGCTGCCCGAGTTCTTCTGGATCGCCCCGGCGATTCTCGCGCTGTGTGTGCTCGGGCAAAAGACCGGGGAAGCCCACCCGTTGCCGCGGCTGGGCGCTGACTCACTTCAATCGGAAAGG
>DATNBQ010000343.1:0-15816 GCA_035571955.1 Urbifossiella sp.
AAGGTGAATGATGGCCGCGCGGCCGCGCTGCGGCGAAGCGAAGAAAGTCGCGAAAGGCACAGGCATCATGGCACTTACGGCAAATGCGCGACTGCCTCGAAACAAAAAAAGCGGCCTCCAATTTTTAATTGCCGCGAAAGAATCGAGGATTTCCGCAATGAGGCGGGTGTTAGCGGCCATTTACGGCCGAGAATCGGCTTGACTGGCGGTTCCAGGAACGATGAATTCGGCTCGATCTGCTGGGCGGATAAAACCCACCCACTTTCCAGCTGCTTACCCCTCCTCCCTCACTCCATTCCATTTCCGCTTGATTGGCCCCGCGCAGTGGCTACGATAGCTCGGTTCCCTTGTTCCGGAAGCGAACTCATGAGTGCCGAACCGACCGAGCCGAAGAACCAATTCAAGCCGATGACGCTCGCTCTTGCCGGGGTCGGGGCGCTGTCGGCTTTGGCGGCGCTATTGCCCGAATCGCAGCGGCCCTGGAACGTGGCGCTCGTCGGCTCCGTCGGCCTGTTCGCCGCGGCTCGGCTGTCGCTCCGCCAGGCCGCGGTCGTGCTTGCCCTCACCGTCGCCATCAAAGACGCGAGCATCTACATCGCATTCGACTGGCCGCCGGAACCGTTCTCGTGGTTGGCATACGGGGCGTATGTGCTGTTCGGCCGGCTGTGGCTGCGGAACACGGAGTCGCCGCTACTCATCGGTTCGGCGGCCATCTCCGGCAGCTTCCTCTTCTTTCTCATCAGCAACTTCGGCTCGTGGCTCGCCCAGGCGCAACCCTACGGCTACTCCCCGGCCGGGCTCCTGAACTGCTACGAGGCGGCGATCCCCTTTTATCGCGGCACGCTCATCAGCGATCTCTTCGGGACGGCAACGCTGTTCTCGCTGCATGCCGTCTTGAGCCGGGCTTACTTCCCCGCGGAACGAGTTGCGTACGTTCCCGCGACCCAGATGGTGGACGAGAGTGGGAGTTAACCTGTAGCGATTATTCCGAGCCCGCGGCCTGGGAAGGCGGCGGGCTTTGTTCGTTTTGCGATGCGTCTATCCGCCTAATCCCCGTCGGGTTCTATCAACTTCGCCTGCAATCCGGCTTGCCCCGGTCTGTAGAGTGGAAGCGGATATGTCGGCGAATCGGCTGCGATTTGCCGCGACGTTCCCGTTTTCTCTCATGGGCGGCGGCCATGTTCAAGCAGTTCGCGGCGATGGTTCTGTGCGGCGTCTGTGCCCTACTGGGTGGGGCCGGGGCTCAGCTTTTCATTTGGGCGTCGCGGCAAGCCGAGGCCCATTCGCCGCCGTTGCCGCCGGCCCAGCAAGTCAATGTCGAAACGGAGAAAGTCCCGGCCCTGGCAATCGGCGATCGCTTCCAGAGCATCGTCAAGAAGGTCAGCCCGGCCGTTGTGTCCGTCGATGCCGTCAAGCCGCCGAACCTCGCCGGCAAAGCCAAGGAAGAATCCGGTTCGGGCGTGCTCGTGCGGATTCCCGGCGTCAGCGGCGTGATCGTCGTGACCAACAACCACGTGGTCGGGGAAGCGAGCCGCGACAAGGTTTACATCACGCTTTCCGATGGCACGATCCTGCAACCGACGCGGGTGGTGGCCGACCCGGAATCGGACATTTCCTTGCTGCAACTCGCCGAGGAGTTGCCGACGGCGGAACTGGGCGACAGCGATCGCGTCGGCCGCGGGCAATATGTGCTCGCCTTCGGCAGCCCGTTCGGCCTCAACCAGACCGTCACTCACGGCATCATCTCAGCCACCGATCGCGGGCAGATCAGCCTGGGATCCACGATTCGCATCAAGGAATTCCTCCAGACGGATGCGGCGATTAACCCCGGTTCCAGCGGCGGGCCGCTCGTCGATCTCGACGGCAAGGTGGTCGGCATCAACACGGCGATCGCCTCGCAGAGCGGCAACAACACCGGCGTCTCGTTCAGCATTCCCGCCAACCTGGTGAAGCGGGTCGCCTCGCAGCTCTTCGAAAAGGGAAAAGTTACGCGTGGCTACCTCGGCGTCCAGCTCGCCACCACCATCGAACCGGCCGAAGCGCTGCGGCTGGGATTGAAGCGCGTCTGCGGAGGGTTGGTCGAGATTGTGCATCCGGGAACGCCGGCCGAAGCGGCGGGACTCAAGCCCGGCGACGTGATCTTGAAACTGGAAGACGTGGACTTGCGCGACGAGAACCACCTGATCAATCTCGTATCGGCATTGCCGCCGCATCAGCGCGTACGCTTGAAAGTGTGGCGGAACCGGCGGCCGCAAGCGATCGACGTGGCGATCGGCGACTGGTGGGCCACGCGGACAAAACGCTAAAAAGCCCACGCGTTGCCGAGTGGGCTGGGATTTTGGCTTGGTGGCACAGGCCTTCTTGCCCGTGCGGGAATTACTCGTCGTCGCGCGGCTTCATCCGCAGGAAGATCATCACGCCGATCAGGGCCAACAGGGCGATGGCCATACCGATCATCACCGGCCAGCTACTTAAGAAGTCCATGAATACCGATCCTTTCCGATTCGGGGTGAGGGGGAATCGGCGTGCCCGCGCGAGGCCGGACACTCCGCGATAGATTGCTTGCACCCGTGTTCTACCTGCCGCGGCAGCGCGATGCAAGAGACTAGCTGGAAATTCTTGCATCCTTCCGAATTAGCCTCGCCGTTCGACTGGAACTCATCCGAACCCGTTTTGCCGCACCTTGTCATCTGCTAGGATGATTGCGAGAAAAATAGATTGTGTCCCCAGAGAGGGGCGTGATCTTCTGGTGGCACAGGCATTCCTGCCTGTGCAAGTGATAGGAGCACAGGCAAGAATGCCTGTGCCACCGAGCTGATTTCTGGTGGCACAGGCTTTTCTGGCCTGTGCGAGTTCCTCGGGAGTGGCGATGAACGGCTTAGCGCGGGTTCGCAGCGGCGAATTGCTCTACACGGACGAAGTCGGCCGCGATGCATGCGGCATCGGCGGGGTCGCCGCCCGCGACGGCAAGCCCACCAACGAAGTTCTCAAGAAAGCCATCACGGCTCTTCGCTGCATGGAGCACCGCGGCGGCGTCTGCGGCGACGCTGGCGACGGCGCCGGGCTCACATTCGCGCTGCCCCAGGCCTTCTTTAAGGAAGAAGCGAAGAAACTGCGCCTCGAAGGGGCCCGCTTCCTCAAGCCGGAAGATACTCTGGCCGTCGGCGTCGTCTTCTACCTCGATCGCGAGCCGGCGAAGATCGAAGCCGCCCGGACGATCGTCCGCGACCGACTCAGCGGCGGCCCGCTCCAATTACTCGGCATCCGCCCCGTTCCCACCAATGAGGACGCCCTGCCCAAGAAGGTCCGCGACGTTCGCCCCGGCGCCATCGAGCAGGTGCTCTTCAAGGTGAACGGCGACCCGGCTGCCGCCGAACGCTGGCTATACCTGCGCCGCCTCGAACTCCGCGACCGCTTCCAGCAAGCCGGCCTCGATGTCTACATCTGTTCGCTCTCCACTCGGCTCATCGGCTACAAGGGGCTCATGACCAGCCCGCAGCTCGCCGAGTTCTACACGGACCTTCAAGACGAATCGCTGGAAACCGGCATCGCCACGTTCCATCGCCGCTACAGCACCAATACGTTCCCCAACTGGACGCTGGCTCAACCGTTCCGCCTGACGTGCCACAACGGCGAGATCAACACGGTCAAGACCACCCGCAATGCGGTCCATGCTTTTGCCCGCGGCCTCACGCCGCCGTTGCCCGGCAACGATCTCCTTTCCCCCAAAATGTCCGATTCCGCCAGCCTCGACGAATGGGTGGAATACCTGACGCTGCAGGAGAAGTGGAGCTTGATGCGGGCGCTGCGGATTTCCATCCCACCGGTGTGGGACACGGAGGCGGACATCTGGGGGCCGGAAGCGTTCGACCTGTTCACGTATTATCGGCGGACGTTCGGCAGCCTGGCGGCGTGGGACGGCCCGGCCGGGATCATCGGCACCGATGGCCGGGCCCTTGTCGGCTTGGTCGACCGCATGGGCTTGCGACCCGTCCGCTGGTGTTCGGACAAGCGGGGCTGGCTTTACATCGGCAGCGAGTCCGGCGTCTTCGGCCTGGACGCCACAACCATCGTTGCCAGCGGCCAGCTTCAGCCCGGCCAGATGATCGCCCTCGATACCACCACCGGCGAACGCCTCGACAGTTACCAGATCATGGCCCGCGTCGTCGCCGAGGCCAAGGTGGAGTTCGGCGACATCCACGAACTCAATCGCCGGCAAATCGTCATCCCCGAAGGCTTCGACTACACGAAGCAAACCGGCGACGCCATCGGGGCAATGCTCGCCGAGCAGAACTGGACGCTCGAACACTTACTGCAAGCCGCCGGCTGGGACTTCGAACGGGCCGTCTTCGTCAAGGACATGGCCAAGCTGCGGAAGGAGCCGCTGTCGTCGATGGGGCACGACCGCGTGCTCACGGTCTTCTCCGCGCACCACCCGACGCTGTTCAAGTATTTGCAGCAGACCTTCGCGGAAGTGACGAACCCGCCGATCGACCCGTACCGCGAAGGCAGCGCCATGTCGCTGGCGACGTATCTCGGTCGTTCGCCGAAATCGACGCCCGGCACGGCCGCGGATGAAAACCTTCCCGTGCGGCAAATGGAACTGCCTTCCCCCGTCGTTTCCGACGCCATCATCGAAGAGATTCGTCAGAACGAAGTGCTCGGCTTCAGGCTGCTCGACGGCACGTTCCCGCTCTCCGGCGAAGCGGAAGCGCTGCGGTCGAGCCTGATCGCGTTGCAAAGCGCGGCCGAACGCGCCGTGCACGACGGTTATCACGTGCTGTGCATTTCGGACAAGGATGCCTGCCGCCGCGGCATCGACCCAATTCCGTCCTTGCTCGCGCTGGGCGCCGTTCACAATTACCTTTGCCGGCAAGGGCTTCGCGACAAGTGCAGCCTGATTGTGCAAGCCGGGGACATCCAGGAAGGCCACGACGTCTGCTGCCTGGTCGCCTTCGGCGCCGACGCCGTGCATCCGTACTTGATGCTCCGCCTGGTCAAGGACGGCCTAGTGTTCAAGGATGCCGACACCAAGCAGGAGAACCGCCTCGATGCCCGCGAGGCCCTCGAGAACCTGTTCGCCGCCCTGGAAGACACCATCAAGAAGGTGATCTCCAAGATGGGCATCACCACGATCGAGGGATACCGCGGGGCGCAACTCTTCGAAGCCGTCGGCTTCGGTTCGGACCTGATGGAATTCCTCGGCGACTTCCCCAGCCGCGTCGGCGGCATCGGCTTCCCCGAACTCGTTGACGATTGCAAGTGGCGGGTCCAGCGCGCCGACGAGATGCTCACCAAGAATCAGCCGATGGGCAAGAACAAGGACTACATGGCGTTCAACGCCAAGGTGCGAATGGCGCTGCGCGACGCGGTGAAGGAAGCGCATCCAGAGCCGGAGCAGGGCGGCGGCGAGATGGCGTACACCGCCCCGCCGGAAGAGCACGACCCCGAAGCCCCGCAGCGCATCGGCGCCAAGTTCATCAAGTTCTCGAACATGGTGAACACGCGCGTTCCCACGGTGCTCCGCGATCTGTTCAATCTGAAGGCTGGCGCGAAGGCCGCACCGTTAACGGACGTGCAGCCGGCCATCGACATCATCCGCCGCTGCTTCCGCGGCGCCGCCATGAGCCACGGCGCACTCACCGGCGCATCGCACATGACCATCGCCGCCGCCGTGAACGAACTCGATACGCTCAGCAATAGCGGCGAAGGGGGCGAAGCTCGCTGGCGCAACGACATCCCCGAGCGGGCCTGGGGGCCGTTCTGGGAGAAGGAACGGGCTCGCCGCCAGGCCGCCCCGGCGATCTATTCGCTCGGCGCGAAGATCGAGAAGAGCCGCTTCCGCAGCCGCATTCGCCAGGTCGCCAGCGGCCGCTTCGGCGTCGATGCCGAGTACCTCGTCAATGCGGATGAACTGTCGATCAAGATGGCGCAAGGGGCGAAGCCGGGCGAAGGCGGTCAGTTGATGGGCAAGAAGGTGACGGCGGAGATCGCCGAGATTCGCTTCGCCAAGCCGGGCACGGATTTAATCTCGCCGCCGCCGCACCACGATATCTATTCGATCGAAGATCTCGCGCAACTGATTTACGACCTGAAGGCCGCCAAGCCGGGCGTGCCGGTTTCGGTGAAACTCGTCGCCGTGGACAACATCGGCACGATCGCCGTCGGCGTGGCCAAGGCCGGCGCGGACATCATCGAGATCGACGGCATCGACGGCGGCACCGGCGCGGCGATGGTTTCTTCCAAGGAGCACGCCGGGTTGCCGAGTGAGATGGGGCTGGCCGAGGCGCATCAGGCCCTCGTGGTCAACGGCCTACGCAGCGCGGTGCGCTTGCGCGTCGGCGGCGGCATCAAGAACGGCCACGACGTTGTCAAGTACGCCCTCTTCGGCGCCGACGAATTCTCCTTCGGCCAGGGGCTCATGGTCTCCGTCGGCTGCATCGTCTGCAAATCGTGCCACATTCCCAATTGCCCGACCGGCATCACCGGCGCCCAGGGGCAATACAAGGGGCACCCCGAGCACACCAAGGCGTACCTCACCGCCGTCGCCGAGGAAGTGCGAACGATCCTGGCCCAGATGGGCTTCAAGAACCTGGGCGAGATCACCGGCCGCTCGGACTTGCTCGAACCGCGTGCGGACCTGAAGGCGAAGCATCCGCGGGCCGCGCTCGTCGATGTCCGCCGCTTCATTCACCCGGACATGGCCCTGAGCCGCCTCGGCGAGAATTACTCGCAGGTCGCGATTGCGCCGAGCCGCGATCAGGATGGTTCTTTGAACCGCAAGATTCTCGATGCGGCGTTCGACGCCATCGATACGGCCCAGGAAGCGAACCTCGTGTTCCGCGTCCGCAATTCGGATCGCTCGGTGGGGGCAACGGTGGCCGGCACCATCGCCCAGCTGTACGGCCGCGAAGGGATGCCGAACGACCGCAAGATCAAGGTGCGGCTCGATGGCGAAGCGGGGCAAAGTTTCGGGGCGTGGTGCGTCAATGGCCTCGATCTGGAACTGCGCGGCTTCGCCCAGGACGGCGTCGCCAAGGGGATTTCTGGCGGCACCGTGATTGTGACGCTCGACTATAAGGCGTCCGATTA
Organism: Urbifossiella sp.; assembly: GCA_035571955.1. Taxonomy (GTDB): domain Bacteria; phylum Planctomycetota; class Planctomycetia; order Gemmatales; family Gemmataceae; genus Urbifossiella. The sequence continues at coordinate 7,093 of DATNBQ010000343.1, forward strand.
TGGCGGCGAAATTCAGAGCGTGGCCGGGAACAACGTCGGCTACGGGGCGACCGGCGGCACGATTTTCGTCGGCGGCCGCGCTGGCCATCGTCTCGGCATCCGCAACTCCGGCGCGACGATTGTGGCCGAGGCCGCCGGCAAATACGCCTGCGAGTACATGACCCGCGGCAAGGTGCTCATTCTCGGCCCGGTCGAGAATGAAATCGGCAGTGGCATGACGGGCGGCGAGCTGTTCATCTTCGACCCGCACACGCAGGTGCCCGCCAAGCTGCACGGCAAGAGCGTCACGGTGATCGATTGCGCCCACGTCGATTACGAATGGATGCATCCGCTCTTGTATGCGTATTACACGCGGACCGGGAGCCGGCAGGCGGAGCACATTTTGAAGAACTGGGCGGAGCTGCGCCGGGGCCGCCGCATGCGGAGGGTGCTGCCGTTGGCGGTGGCCCGGGCGATGGAAGACTTCCGCGCCGTCGGCACCAATGCCGGTTGATCGCGACAACCACGATCTCGAAGATCCGAACGTCGCGGAAGCCGCTTGCGGCTTCGCGACGCCCAATTTCTCTATTTTTTCGATTGACAGATACTTCCATCTTGGTATTGTCCGCGGCATTCCATGCGAAGGATTCGCGATCGGGCGTTGCCGGGCGGCGGTGCGGGACCGCAACCGGGCAGCGACATCATGGAAGGGGGGCCTGATGAAGCATGTGATGGGGCTTGCGGCCGCGGCCGCATTGTTCGCCGCGGCGCCCACATTCGCCGGCGACATCGTCTACAAGCCCATCGATACCAACAAGCTGGTGGTCAAGCCGAGCCGAGCCGCCGCCAATCTTTCCGCCCAGACGATCAAACTCGTCGGCAACACGGCGGCCTCGGCGGCCGAAAACAACGGCTGGGTGAAAACCATCAACAACCTGTTCAGTAAGAAAATCGCGGGCCCGCCGACCATTCAAGCGGGCCGCAGCGCTCTGCCGACGCCGGCCATGTTCTCGTCCACGCAGTACAAGAGTTTCAACACTCCGGTCATGCCGCGGATGCAACCGGTCCGGCGCTAAATCGCACTGTTTAGCCCCATTCTTGGTGGCACAGGCATTCTTGCCTGTGCCCATTACCCGCACAGGCAAGAATGCCTGTGCCACCAGGGCAACGCGGCGAATCGAGTGAACTTCGCGACACTTCCGCAATCTGCTACAACCACAGGGACGGACATCCGCGGAATTCTCGACATGGATCGCGCCGCCACTGCCGCTTCCCATCCCCGGCGCATCGCTCCCACCGCTCCGCGCATCCTCGCCGCCGTCGCCGTCGTCTTCCTCGTCGTGTTCCTGTTCCTCCGCGTCGGCTTCGTGGAACCGTTCGGCGTGCCGACCGGCAGCATGGCCCCAACCCTGATCGGCAACCACCGCGAGACCGGCTGCCCGCGGTGCAACTCTCCCATTCGCGTCGGCATCCCGACCGCCGGCGAACGCCCCGGCTTCTACGCCGATATTCCCTGCCCCAACTGCGGCTACCGCACCAACCTCGGCGACGCCCGCGAGATCAACGGCGATCGCCTGCTCGTCGATAAAAACGTCTACCAGTTGCGGCGGCCGCGGCGCTGGGAAGTCGCGGTGTTTCGCTGCCCGGCGGATCTCGCCAAGCCGTACGTCAAGCGCGTCATCGGCCTTCCGAATGAAGAAATCAGCATCCGCGACGGCGACGTGTTCGCCAATGGGGAACTGCTTCGCAAGTCGCTGCGCGAGGTCCGCGAGACCTGCATTCCGGTGCTCGACATGGCATATATTCCGAATCCCGGCGGCTGGAGTCGCCGCTGGTACGTCTATCCCGCGGAGGCGGATGCCCGCTTGCCGCGCGGCGCCGAGCCGCAACCCGCCGACGAAACGATTCTTCAGAACGGCTCGCTCGTGCTGGACGCCTCCGCCGCCTCGCAGCAGGAAGTCCGCATCGAGTATCGTCACGTGAATTTGGACGAGAACCGCGAAGAGCCCGTCAACTCCAGCAACAGCTATGATGGCGGCGTTCGCCGCGAGAGCAACGTCTACCCCGTTCACGATTTCTACTTTCGCTGCGAGGTGGAAGTCGGAGCGGCGAACCCCGGCAGCAGCCTGGCGTGCCGGCTGTTCGATGGCCGCGACGCTATTGCCGTCGAGATTACGGTGGGCGATCGCAAATCGGGGCAAGTGCGGTTGGTCCACGACAAGCTCGGCGTGATCTCGTCGGCGAAGGCGGCACTGGAACCGGGGAACACTTACAACATGGAATTCGCGTTCGTGGATCGCCGGGCCACCTTCGCTATCGACGGCAAGGTGGTGACGGCGCCCTCCGATTTGCCGGTGGAGGCGAAGCGGGGGGAAGCGAAGCGGCCGCTGCAAATCGGCGCCCGCGGCTGCCGCGTCGTCGTGAGGAAGATTCTCCTCGGCCGCGACATTCACTACACGCAGGCCGGCAAGCACGGCACCCGCATTCCGGCGAAACTCGGCCCGACGGAGTACTTCATGCTCGGCGACAACAGCGGCAACTCCCAGGATAGCCGCGAATGGCCCGAACCGGGCGTGCCGGAAGCCGACTTCATCGGTAAACCATTCCTGGTGCATCAACCGCTGCGCCTGGGCGGCGTGAGCATGGGCGGCCGCGACCGGAATTACCAAACCCTCGACTGGTCGCGATTGCGCTGGCTGCATTGAAGCTTAGCCGCGACCCAACGGGGAGCGCGGAGCTTCGCGCTCCCCGTTGGGTCGCGGCTAATCGGGAAGCGCAATATGGCTGCTCGAGCTGCGAATAAACGATAACGCCCTTTGTTGGAACTTATTCCATGACAGCGATCGCCGACCCCCTGGCCGCCGACGACAAGAAAAAGAAGCCAGCGCACCCGCCGGATCGCACCCGCGAATCGATCGAAACCATCGTCTTCGTCGTCGTCCTCGTCCTCTTGCTCAAGCTGTTCGTCACCGAGGCGTTCGTCATTCCCACCGGGTCGATGGCCGAGACGCTGTACGGCTATCAGAAGATCGTGACCTGCCCGAAGTGCGGCTTCGAATATCCGGTGAATTCCAACGACGAAGTGGAAGGGGCCCAAATCGGCAACGGGCAACGCCAGCCCGCTTTCATGACCGGGGCCACCTGCCCGAACTGCCGCTACACCGTTCATTTCCAGAAGCAGTTCGACGCCAACGGCAACCTCGTTGCCGTCGATTCGCCGTCGAACCGCACCGGCGACCGCGTGCTCGTCCTCAAACCGATTTACCACTTGAAGGAACCGAACCGCGGCGATGTCGTCGTCTTCAAGTACCCGAAGAGCCCGCAGGAGCGCTTCATCGCCCAGAACTACATCAAGCGGGCGATGGCCTTCGGCGGCGAGACGCTCGCCATCCTCCACGGCGACCTGTACGTCACGCGCAAGCTGGAATACCGCGCGGACGCCGTCGGTCCGGACGGCTTCCCCCTCTACCGACGCCCGGAGAATCCACTCGATCTCTGGGAAGTCGAGTACATGTACAAGAACAATCAGCAGGCGGTCGATCTGTTCAATAAGTCGCGGGCCGATCAGTTCCCCGATGGGAAAAGTGGGTTCGAGATCGTTCGCAAGGGGGTCGACCAACTTCTCGCGGATCGCCGCATCGTCTGGGACAACGACAAGCAACCGAAGGAACTGGCGGGGAAGGCGTTGCCGCGCTGGTACGCCCCGGCCGGTTCCGAACCGCAGTGGAGCGCCGACAATTCCGCCCTTCCCATGACTTTCACGCACTCCGGCGACACCCTCGGCTGGGTCCGCTATCGCCACCTGATCTTCCCGTGGGATCACCCGGAAACGGCGAATACCGAAGAACCGCAACTCATCGACAACATGCTCGGCTACAACTCGGAGATCTCGCAGACGGTCGATCCGCGCAACGGCGGCGAGATGGCCCCCCACTCGGGAGGCTATGAGAAAGAATGGGTCGGGGACCTCATCCTCGAATGCGAGGCCGTGCTCGGAAACAACGCCGAGATCGTCCTGGAACTTTCCAAGGGGTTGAACCGCTTCCAGGCCACGTTCGCCAACGGCGTCGTGAAGCTGAGTTCCACCGGCCCCGGGGCCCGCGAGTTCGCCAGCCGCCCCTGTAAGGTCAAGGCTTCCGGCACTTACAAACTGCGCTTCGCCAACGTCGATGCCCGCCTGCAGGTGTGGGTGGACAACCATCACATCGACTTCGGCGCCGAGGGCGACTACCTTCCCGGCTCCACGGTTCCAGCCGATTCGAACGCGAACCCGTGGACCAAGGAGAACGACATCGACGCCCCGGCCAGCATCGGGGCCAAGGGGGATGCGTCGGTACGGGCGATCAAACTGCACCGCGATATCTTCTACACGGAGGGCCCGTCGGGGGCTTACATTTATTACGTGCAGCCGGGGCACTACATGTGCATGGGGGACAACAGCGCCCAGAGTTCCGATAGCCGCATGTGGGGGGCGGTGCCGGAACGGCTCATGCTCGGTCAGGCCGTGTTTGTCTTCTGGCCGTCGTGGTTGACGCCGCCCAACCGCATCGGCCTCATCAAGTGAAATCAAGCCCACCTGTGGCAACGGGTGGGCTTCTTGGACTTCTGTATGCGAACGGGTGAGATTCAAATCCGCGTCCGCTATGCGGAGACCGACCGCATGGGCCTGTTGCACCATGCCAACTACCTGGTCTATTTCGAACAGGCCCGCACCGAATTGCTCCGCGATACCGGCCGTTCCTACAAGGACCTCGAAGACGCCGGCTTCTATCTCGTGCTGGCGAAGGTGGAAGTCAAGTATAAGTTGCCGGCCCACTACGACGACGTGCTGACGATTCGCACCACCGTGACGCGGACGAGCCCGATCCGCCTGGAGCACAAGTACGAGGTGCTGCGCGACGGCGCGCTCTTGGCCGAGGGGCTCACCACGCTGGCCTGCGTTGATGCAGCCGGCAAATTGCAGCCGATGCCCGACTGGCTCGTTACCGCGTAATCTATGGCAAACCGGGTGCCTGCGGTTCCCCTGGCCTGGAAGAACCTCACCCATGACCGGGTGCGGTTCGCTCTTTTCTCGTCGGGCATCGCCTTCGCCGTCGTGCTCATGGCCGTGCAACTCGGCATCATGCACGCAATGCTCGATTCCAACACCGTCGTCTTCTCGCATCTGAATGCCGACCTGGTGCTGATCAACCCGGCGCGGCCATCGCTCTTGTTCCGCCAGACGTTCAGCCGGGCCCGTTTGGATCAGGCGCTCGGCGTACCCGGCGTCGCCTCGGCCCAGGCCATTTACGTCGACCACGATCTCGGCCATCTGCGGAATACCAACGCCGACCCGAAGCTGCGGGGCAAATCGCGGCGTCTCCGCGTCATCGGTCTCGACCCCGGCGGCCGCGCCATCGACTTGCCCAACCTCGACCCCGGTTCGTGGGAAAAGCTGCGGACCCCAAATACGGCACTCTACGATCGCAAGAGCCGGCCCGCGGAACAACCGCACACGCCCGGCGAAACCGCCTTCGGACCCTTCACACCGGGAATCAAAACCGAACTCTCCGGCCGCGAAATCACCCTCGTCGGCGGCTTCGATCTCGGCTTCGATTTCGGCACCGACGGCACCATCGTTCTCAACGAAAACACCTTTGCCCGCATCCTCCGCGAGCCGTACACCACTGGCGACCCGCTCGACGACGTCGATCTCGGCGTGGTGCGACTCAAGCCAGGAGCCGACGTGCGCGAAGTGCAGAAGCAACTGCGGCAAGCCATCGGCCGCGACGGCGATGTCGCCGTGCTTACCAAGGAGCAGGCCGTTTCGCGGGAACGCAACTTCTGGTGGACGAGCACGCCGATCGGCTTCGCCTTCGGCGCCGGCGTCGTCCTCGGCTTCGTCGTCGGCATCGTCATCTGCTATCAGATTCTTTCGAGCGATGTCGCCGATCACGTCTCCGAGTACGCCACCCTCAAGGCGATCGGCTACCCCAATCGCTACCTCAGTATCGTCGTGCTTCAAGAATCGTTCATCCTGGCGCTGGCCGGGTTCATCCCCGGCGCCGCCGTCAGTTATGGGGCTTATGCCTATCTCACGGCGATCTCGTCGATGCCGCTGGCACTGACCCCCAGCCGCGCCGGGCTGGTGCTGGCGCTGACCGTGGTGATGTGCATGGCCTCGGGCCTGCTCGCGATTCGCAAGGTGAAAAAGGTCGACCCCGCCGAAGTGTTCTGAAACGCTCAGCCATCGTCGTTGATCAGGTCGATGAGTTGCCGCATCCGGCCGATCATGTGCCGGTCGAAGCGGAACTTCAAGCGCGGCATCGCCATCAAGGTGGGCTCGTTCGCCTCTTCCGGCAAGGCGTCGGTCTGCTCGAAGCGGCCGCCGGCGAGGATGTCCTCGAAGGATTCGCCGATCCGATGCATCAGGGTGGTGCTGAGCCGCGCCTGCAAGCGCATGACGAGATCGCCGCGCACGTAGCGCATCGAATGGTAGACGCGATAGAAGCCGGTGACGGTTTGCACGGCGTCTTCGATGGAATCGGTGACCTTGTAGAGGGCGCGATCGGCCGGTGAGATGTAGCCGCGCTGGAACAGTTCGGTTTCGATGAAGCGCTGCCAGGCGGTCCAATAAGTGCCGCCGGGTTCGTCCACCAGCACGATGGGGAAGATGTGCGACTTGCCGGTTTGAATCAGCGTCAGCGCTTCAAAGGCCTCATCGTGGGTGCCGAATCCACCCGGGAATAGGGCGACGGCATCCGATTCCTTGATGAACATCAGCTTGCGCGTGAAGAAGTAGCGCAGCGTCATCAGCTTCGGATCGCCTTGCACGATCGGGTTGGCGGACTGTTCGAACGGAAGCAGGATGTTGAGGCCGAAGCTATTGTCGCGGCCGGCGCCGAGATGGCCGGCTTCCATGATGCCGCTGCCGGCCCCGGTAATGACCATCCAGCCGGCGTCGGCGATGCGGCGCGCGAACGTCTCGGCGGCCTGGAATGCCGGGTGGTTGGGCTTGGTCCGCGCTGAGCCAAAGACGGTGACCTTGCGCGTGCCGCGATATCCGGCGAAAACCTTGAGGCAGTAGCGAAGTTCCTTGAGGGCGGTGGCCAGCATTTTCACGTCGCCGAGGCCGGCGCGATCGCTCACCAGCTTGTCCGCCGTTTCCTGGATTTGCCGAGCGAAATACTCAAGCGTATGGGGCGGCGAGTGGCGCCCCGCGGCGTGATCGACGTGTTCTGCGTGATCCGGTTCCGTCAGGGCGTCGAACGGCGTCTTCGGCGTGTGATCGAGTGACATCGAACCCGCAACTCCTATCGATTACCGCAACGATGCCGGGATGTCCACGATCGCCCTTTCCCGAATCTCGCACCGCAAGTCTGTCATTATCCGTGAGAACGATTGAAGAGACAAGGCGTCTTGCCGGCGATCCGACACTTGGCAACGCGGTTTGGCGTTGTCGCGCTCGGTGTTCTCCGATTACCATTCGCCTCCTACGAGGAGGTGTGCGATGGTTCGACGCATTGCGATAGCGGCCGCTCTTGTCGTCGGCTGCTGGATGGTGGCTCATGCGGACGACGCACCGCGCGTCGCGCGGGCCACTCATACCGTTACCGCGAAGCCGGCGAAAGCGGAGACTTCCCCCGAGATTCTCCGGGCACAGCTGGACGTCAAGAAAGCCCAGGTGAAGCTGGCCGAGATGGCTCTGCGCGGCGCGCGGCTGAAACTGGAGCGCGTTCGCCAGGCGGGCACGACCGACGCCGACGAACGGGCCCAGATCGATGCCGACACGGCCGCCGCTCAACTGGATGTGTACAAGGCTGAACTCCGCGAGACGGAGGTGCGTCTGGAGCAGGCCAAGAAGCGACCGGCCGATGCGAAGGGCGGCGCCGGCAAGGTGGCAGTCTTCAACATGCCCGCCGTCATGCGCGACTACGACAAGGTGAAGTGCCACCTCTACAAGCTGAACAAGTTGAAGGCCGAGAAATCGGTGAAACTGATCCTCATACAAGAGAAAATGACGAAGCTGAAGCAGAAGATCGAAATGACGATGGATGCCGATGCCAAGGAGGCGGGCTCCGCGGAATTTCGGAATCTGGAGCGGAAGTACCAGGATGAAAAGGCCAACGTGGATCGTTTACTGAATAAGGCCGCGGGTGAGATGATTACGAGCCTCTATGACGCGATTAAAACCGTGGTCGATGAGACGGCGGCCGAGAACGGCTATGTCCTCGTGTTGTCGTATCCTGACGCGGCCAATCATAACGAGATGGCGAACCCGGCCATCAAAGAAATGAAGCTAAAGCCACCGGCGGCGCAGCCGTTCTTCGTCGATCGCTCGGTGGACATCACGCAATTGGTGATCAAGAAGTTGAACGCCGATTATCCCCCGGTCGATGCGAGCGGCGAAAAGGTCGACGTGAGCAAACTGCCGATGGCAACGGCAACGCCGCCGGCCATTCGCAAGGACTAAATGAAGCCGGTTAGCCGCGACGCGCCGGGGAGCGCGGTTCAACCAAGTACACCCACCAGGAGCCGGTACATCGCTTCCGGCTCTTCTTCATTTCGCAAGCGCAGGTAAAGGCTCTTCTCGTCTACTGCTTTTACACGGCCGCGGCTCTTGCCCGCCAGTTCGTTCGCCAGCTCGGCATTGCGGTAACTGAATACCAAATCGGGGCCATTGCGATGGATCCCGGCGATCTGCCACTTCACGCACAGCAAGCGAACCTCGGTGGTGCGGAGCAGCCATTCCACCGGTTCGGGGTG
>DATNBQ010000344.1:0-25864 GCA_035571955.1 Urbifossiella sp.
CCGCGGGCCTTGATGACCGCGGCCCCGCGCGATTGACACTGCGGCACGAAGGTTCCTTCCAGCCACGCCCGATCGGTAATCACCTCGGTCGCCGGCTTGCCATTGATTTTCGCATGGGTGAAGTCCGGATACTGCGTGTTGGAATGGTTCCCCCAGATCGTGACGTTAGTGACGGCTGCGTTGCCGACGCCGGCCTTCTTGGCGAGGGCAGCCACGGCGCGATTGTGGTCGAGCCGCGTCATTGCGCTCCACCGCTCTGCCGGGATTTCTCTGCCGTTCGAATAAGCGACCAGGCAATTCGTATTGCACGGGTTGCCGACGATCAGGATGCGCACGTCCGCGGCGGCCTTCTTGGCGATGGCCTGCCCCTGGCCGACGAAAATCTTGCCGTTCATGCCGAGCAGGTCCTTGCGTTCCATCCCTTGTTTGCGAGGGGCGGCGCCGACCAGGAGTGCGAAGTTGCAGCCGTCGAACGCCTTGCTCGCGTCGTCGGTCACGTCGATGGCCTCGAGCGTGGAAAAGCCGCAATCCTCGAGTTCCATGGCGACGCCTTCGAGGGCGCCGAGCGCCGGCGTGATTTCGAGAAGCTGCAGGCGAACCTTGGTCTCCGGCCCGAAGACTTCGCCGGAAGCGAGACGGGCGAGCATGGAATATGCCACCTGGCCGGCCGCGCCGGTCACCGCCACACGTACGGACTTGGACATGAGAAATCCTTCTTCGCGATTGCGGAACGATAACAACGTGAGGCTAAGTTAGCGGTCCGGGCGAGAATCGTCCGCGCGAAGTTGGCCGCAAGAAGCGAGGAGAATCCGGTCAGCCGCAAAAACGAGGAGGATTTCGTCAGCCGCAAAAAAGGGCGCAAGAATCACAAACCGGAAGTGGATGAATTCTACTTTTGCGTGTTGGCGGCTTGGCGTGAGATCAACCGATTATCGGCCGACGCCGCCGGGGCGATCGTCGTAAGTGTTGGGGCCGATGGCGGGGTCGTTCTCGATGGTGGTGAGGCGCGAGCGGCCGCGGCGTTCCTGTTCCTGAATGCTGTAAAGCGGATTGCCTTTTTCGTCGCGGGCGTCGGCCACGTCGCCGGACCGATTGCGGCGATACACTTCGCGCGGCCCTTCATAGCGCTGGCAAGCCGGCAGCACGAGCAACCCAAGCAGGATTAACTTTCGCATGGTTCCTTCCCCAGAACACCGGTCGCTTACGCTCACGACTCGCCAGCAACCATTATCGCACCCTGCAAGAGCGGGATCGCAATCCGAATCGCGAATGCCGGGGACCGGCCCGCGCACCGCTTCCACAATCCGCCCCGCTTGCCCAGTTCCCCACGAATCAGCGCCCCTTGAGCCTCACCAACCTCCCCGATAGCATAATCTGCGACCTTCCCTGCAAACCGTTCCGCCAACCCGTCGAGCACCTTCGCCTCGTGGTTGGGACTCGTCCCTTCGACGACCGCGGAGGTTTACCGATGTTTGGCCGAAAAAGCCAGTCCTACGCCTATCCCGACGACATCTTCGACAGCACCCGCATGTCGTTCGGGGATCACATCGAGGAACTGCGGGCGCGGATGATCCTCGCCATCTATGGCCTGCTCGTCTGCCTCGTCATCGGCTTCATCCTCGACGCCATCGGCTCGGCTGTCGGAAACAAGAACATCGGCATCGGCAAGCCGATGATCGAGATCATCACCGACCCGGTGGAAACGCAAGTCCGCGACTTTTACTATCGCCGGGCCATCAAGCAAAACGAAGAGAAGCTCCAGGGCCTGGAAGGCACGGAGGAAGCGGAAATCGCCCGCATTCGCAAGAAGCTCAAGGACGGCGGCGACTCGCTGGAAGTGTTGACTTCCGAGGAACGGCAGAAGTTGCTTGGCGCTCCGCAGGAGATGCCGGTGGAAATCGATGCGGAGGCGTTCGTTCCCGCGTTTGGTCCGCTCAAGGAAGGGGCGCCCAAAAGAATCGCCACCAAGATTCTCGTTTACCCGGCGTACGTCAGTTCGCTCAGCGACCAGGGGCAAGTGCTTCTCGGCAGCAAGAAGTACATGGCCACGCTCAGCGCCCAGGAAGCGTTCGTGGTTTACTTCAAGGTGTCGATCATCTGCGGGCTGATTTTGGCGAGCCCGTGGATTCTCTTCCAGTTCTGGGCATTCGTCGGCGCCGGGCTCTATCCGCACGAAAGGAAAGTCGTCTATGCCATGTTCTGGCCGAGCACCATTCTCTTCCTGACCGGGGTGCTGTTGTGCCAGTTCTTCGTGCTGCCGGGGGCCGTCAAGGCCTTGCTCAAGTTCAACGAATGGCTCGGCTTCGACCCGGACATTCGACTGAACGAATGGCTCGGACTGGCTTTAATCTTGCCGCTGGTCTTCGGCATCTCGTTCCAGACGCCGCTGGTCATGATCGCCCTGAACCGGGTCGGCATGTTCACCGCGATCGATTACATGAACAAGTGGCGTTACGCCTGTTTCATCCTGGCCATCTTCGCGGCGCTGGTCACGCCGACGCCGGACGTGGTGACCATGATGTACCTGTTCGTGCCGATGTTCGGGCTCTACCTGCTCGGCATCGTCTTCTGCTATTATTTCCCCGGGTCGCTCTCCGTTCCGGATGAGGAAGAAACCCCGGTGGAAGAAATCGCCGTTTAAGAGAACACCAAGCTCACCCGTGGCAACGGGTGGGCGCTCATCCCATGATGTTCCCCGATGCGAGTCCGCGCGTGTTCCTGGTGGGGGCCGGTCCCGGCAACCCCGGCCTGCTCACGCTCCGCGCCGCCGAGGTGCTCGCCCAGGCCGACATGGTCCTTTACGATCAACTGGTTCCCGAACGCATTCTCGATTACGTCAACCCGGCGGCGGAGCGCATGTGCGTTCGCGAGCTGCCCGGCCAGCATCCCGACAAGTATCCGCACATTCACACGCTCTTGATCGAACGCGCCCGCGCCGGGCAAAAGATCGTGCGGCTTAAAGGGGGCGATCCGCTGATCTTCGGGCGCGGCGGGGAAGAGGCCGAAGCGCTGCGGAAAGCCGGCGTTCCTTATGAGATCGTTCCTGGAGTGACGGCGGCCATCGCGGCCGGGGCATTCCTGGAAGTGCCACTCACCCACCGCAACTATTCGAGCGCGGTGGCGTTCGTCACTGGCCATGAGTTGCCGAACAAGCCGGGCAACCCGCTCGACTGGAAAGCCCTCGCCGCGTTCCCCGGCACGCTCTGCATCTACATGGGCGTCGCCAAGTTGCCAGTGATCGTCGACGAACTTTTGAAGAACGGCAAGGATCCGGCCACGCCGGCGTGCATCGTGGAACGGGCCAGCACCGGCGAACAGCGGACCATCAATGCGCCCCTCGCGGAGCTAGAGGAAGCGCGGCGGAATGCCGGCCTGGAGTCGCCGGGGCTCATTGCCATCGGCGCCGCGGTGGCGCATCGGCCCGCGCAATCGTGGTGGGAATCCCGGCCGCTGTTCGGGCAGCGCGTGCTGGTGGCGCGGCCCGCGCATCAGGCTGCTGGGGCCATTCGGAAACTGGAACAACTCGGCGCCGTCGTTCATCATTTGCCGGCCGTGGAAATCCGCGAACCCGCCGACCCCGCCCCGCTCGATCGCGCCCTGGCCCAACTCCCGGGTGGCTGGAACTGGGTCGTGTTCACGAGCGTCAACGGCGTGCATGGCTTCCTTCGCCGCATCGAAACGCTCGGCGGCGACCTCCGCTGGCTCGGTTCCGCCAAACTCGCTGCCATCGGCCCCAAGACCGCCGAAGCATTGGCCGAGTACCATCTCAAAGCCGACGTGGTGCCGACCACGTTCAACTCCGAGGGGCTGGCGGCGGCATTGGTTCCCTGCGTCGCCAACAAGCGGGTGCTCCTGGCGCGCGCCAATCGCGGCCGCGACCTCCTCCGCGAACAACTGACGGACGTCGCCGCGATCGTCGAACAAGTCACCGTTTACGATCAGGTCGATGCCCTGGAAGCGGATACGGCGATCCTGGATCATCTTCGCCGCGGCGAGATTCACTTCGTCGCGCTCTCCAGTTCGAAGATTGCCGAGAACCTGCTGCGCTTCTTCGACGAGACGATCCGCGGCCGCATCGACCGCGGCGAGATTCGCCTGGTCGCGATCAGCCCGGAAACGGGCCGCGCGATTCGGGCGTTGGGCTATCCCGTCGCCGCCGAAGCGACCGAGTTTACCAGCGACGGATTAATCGATGCCGTCGTGAAGTTGGCGAGAATTGCTGATTAGCCGCGAGGCGAAGCCGAGCGCTCGGCTCACTTCAGATCGCGGCTGGCGTTCCAGGCGGCATAGCCGACGGCCGCGGAGGCCAGAATGCCGAACACATCCACGACCGTGAAGGGATTGTCCTTGCCGCCGCTGAAGATGCGCACGCCCACGATGTCGAGCAAGAAGAGCAGCAGCATCAAGGCAGCGGTGCCGAGCGCCCCGTAACAGAGCCCTTTTTCCATGGACCGACCTCTCCGCGGCGCCAATCGCAGCACAGTTCGCATGTTGGCCGTAAAGATAGGGAGAATACCGCTTGCGTCAGCGCGATGCGAACCAAATCTGTCGAAGTTCGGTGAATTCTAGCGTTCGGGAAGCGGGCCGCAACGCGGCTCCGGCCCGCTTTGCAGCTCGCCCAGTCGAGCCTCCCCCACGCCCGGCACAACCGGCAAGACCGGCACAGGTTCTCATTCGCCGAGCGGCTTGATCTGAATGCGGCGGAATGCGACCGGGTCGTTGTGGCCGGCGAATCCGAAGTGCCCGCGCGAGCGATCCTTGCCCGGATGCTCCTGGTTGTCCTTGAACTTGGTCACCTTGGTTAAGTCCGCGTCGAGGATGCGCGTGCCGTTCAACTCGATGCTTAGCCGGGGCCCCTTGGCGGTCGCTTCGATGAAGTTCCATTCGCCGGTGGGCCGGAGGTAGCCGCGGTGAGCGGCGACCATGCCGTACGCCGAGCCGTTGAATTGCCGCGGATCGAGCTTGGCATACTTCGCGGCTCCGTCGTCCAGGATTTGCACTTCGCACATGGCTTGAGTGGCGACGTGGGCCTTGCCGCCGGGCGAACGGATCGCGAGGCCATTGTTACCGCCAGCCGGCAACTTGTACTCCAGCCGCACCGAGAAGTCGGCGTACTCCGCCTTGGTGTAAATGTTGCCGCCCTTGCCTTTCTTGCAAACGATCGCGCCATCGACGATGTCGTATTGATCCGTGGGGCCGTCCCACCCTTCGAAGTCCTTGCCGTTGAAGATGTCGCTGAAGCCGGAGGCACTGTTGCGCAAGATGTCGTTGGCCTCGGCCGCGGGAATGGAGCGAACGAACAGGTTCCGCCAGCGGATTTCGCCCCCGTGCGTTTGCAAAAGAACCTTCCCTTTCGCGGGGATCGGCGGCAGCGGATCGAGTTTCGCGAGTTTGCCCCAGTAGTTCTCCATGCGGGCGTGATCGACGACCTTTTTGCCGTTCAAGAAAACGGTGGTCCGTTCGCCGACCTGAAGGATACGGAAACTGTTCCATTGGCCGAACGGTTTGTCGGCCAGCACGAGCGGGTCGCGGCCTGGCGAATCGGGGGCGTTATTGAAGAGCCCGCCGGAACCGAGGTGCGGCCGCCGCGTCGGATTCTTCGGATTGAACTTTTGGTTCACGTCCCAGATTTGTACCTGCGGCGTGTTGCGGAGATAGATGCCGCTATCGGCGCCGGCCACGGTCTTGTATTCGAGCCGCAATTCGATGTCGCCGTAATCCTGGTCGGTGGCGAGGTAAGCCCCATGGCCATCGTTGACGAGTTCGCCGCTTTGAACGCTCCAGTGCTTCTTGGCGTCGTCGTTCCATGCGGCCAGCAACTTCTCGCGTTCCTCGGTGCTGAGCTTGGCGAGGGCCGCGGGCGACGCTCCCTTGCCGTGGATGGCCCAGCCGTGCCAACCGGAGAGATCGGTTCCGTTAAAAAGGGCCGTAAAGCCCGTGGGCGGGTCCGCGGCCCGGGCTTGCGATGTGAGGAATCCGATGACCAGGGCAGCGAGCGGGCGGAGGAGCATGAGAGAGTCCGGGCAAGGGAGTTGAAGGTTGCAAGCCGATTACTTGGGCGACTCCAGTTCTCGCCACCAGTCCGGGGCGCGCAGCCACATCGGGCCGAATGCGGTTGGAGCGATTCCCGTGTCGTCCGTCCATTTATTTTTACGCGTCAACCGCTGAAGGCGATGAAAATCGCGCCGCGGCATCAGTGCGAATGAAAGCGTTTCGACGCTCGCCAATTGTTGAAGCACAGTAACGGCAACTTCCGCGGCGCGGCACCCTTCCGCATGCGCGGCCGCAAATGTAACGGAAAGGAGTTGGTGGCCGAAAGGAAGGGAATCGTCCGAGAAGTTCTTCAGGGTTCGCATTGCGACCGCAATGCGGTGCTTATCTAACTCAGCATGCGCCGCGGACTGCTCCGCCGCTTCAACGAGGTCGATAAAGGCGGCTCGCACGAGCGGATCGAGCGGTGCACTTCCACCATCGATGAGGGGTAAGATTCGCCGCGCACAGCGTGCGGCATACGCGATCCGGCCCCATCGGGTTAATTTGGCGATTTCCCCCGCGGTAGGAACCAGCGGCCGATCGCTACTTTTGCGGCGAAGCTTCCTGCGCTGCTCGCGTTGGTCAAACCCGATCGGCGGCTGCCCCGAAGCGACGATCCACTCGTCCGCAACCAACGGAACGACCGGCGTCGGGAGCGCGACGACACCGCCTTTGATGAGCACCCGTCGATGGGGAGATGCAGTGATGTTCTCCTCGACGCGGGGGAACGCCGTTAAATCTTGGGGGTCGCGGTTCGGAATCATCGCTGATACTCGATTCGTACGTATTCTCGGGCAACGACTCGGCCTTCGGTTCCTTGCCACGTCTTGAATTCGGACACCAGGCGGATTTCGTAATCGCCGAGCGCCGGAAACTGGAGCGGCCGCAGCGGCCATGCGACATTCAAGACAGCACCCGGCGAACGGAAAACAACCGGATCGAACTCATAGATAGCATATGCCGGTGCATGTTGAATTCGGATGTTCGAGCAACTTCGATCGAGAGACGGCGAGTGCCGACAACGCCGTTGGTGAGATAAAGCCGCGAGTACAACCAGAGTTCCGGGAACTCCGGGGCTTCCGTCCCTGGCGGAACTGCGTAGGTGAATCCGACGCCTTCCAAATCGCGATGCGTTCGCGGACCGGCCGGTTCTTGCCAGACGGCATTCAGGCAAGCCACGAAATGTTGAACGTGGAACCTGGGGCGAGCCATGGAACCATCCTCGACTCAATTGAATTTACGTTACCCCTTTCTAACCGTCGCTGCAACCGATGACCTGTCGCGGAGCGAATCCGGGGCTTTCACCCTATCGTCCCTGGTGTAAACTGGTGGCATGGTTCGCCTCATTCTGCCGGCTGTTTTCCTCGCCCTGATGCCTGCCGCGGCAATCGCCCAGCAGACGGACCGGCGGGCCCGCGACGAACCCGAAATCGTCGTCGAGGCCGGCGGCCGCGTCGGCACCGCCGATGCCTTGCTTTTCTCCCCGGATGGCCGCTTTCTGCTCGCCGGCGGCGACGATAAAGTCGTGCGCGTCTGGCCGCATGCCGCTGCCGGGCTGGATACCAATGGTCAAACGCTACGCTGGCGCGCCTGGCGCGAGCAGCGCGGCGGCATCAAGGCCGTGGCCATTTCGCCGGACGGGAAGCGCGTCGCCCTCGGCGGCTATGGCATGAAGCCGAGCACCGTGGCCATCGTCGATCGCGAGACCGGCGAACCGCTCGGCCTCACCTGGCCGCGCTCGCGTCCCGGCATCGATTCCTTCGGCACCGTCACCGCCATCGCGTTCCATCCGGACGGCAAGCGGATCGGTTTCGGCACCGCCGACGGCAGCTTGTGGACATGGGAGCCTGAATCGCTGGAAAAGCCCGATCGCGACGGCCGGCCCTCGAACTTGCCCCTCTGGGCCGGCAAGCATACGCCGCGCCGCGACTTCGCGGGAAAGCTTGCCGAGTTCAACTTCCCGCGGCTCGTGTTCTTTCGCGATGCGAATACGCTTGTGTCGCTGGCTCAGAGCGGCGAAATACTCTCCTGCGATCTGAAGCAGAAACTCGGCAACTCGCCGAGCGAACCATCGCCGGCCAGGCCGCTGTTCAATGTCAACGACGGTCTCAAGGACGTTTACACGGTCTATCGCGCTGCCTTGCTTAAGGGCAAATTGGCGATCGCTCAGGATGGCCCGCGGGTTCTCTTGTTTTCCCTCGACCGCAGCGTCAACGCGATACTGCTCGATAAGGATGAGTTCCCACGAAGCATCGCCTGGGCGGCGGATGGCCGGCTTGCCGTCGGTATCGGTTCGCCGTTGCCCGCCGAAGGCGGCAAGCCGCGTTTCTTCGCCGAAGGGAACGATCGCATCCACGCCTATCAAGGCCCATTCACCGGGACGCAACCGAAGCCGCAAGTGATTCCCCATCGCGGCCCGGCCGAGGCGTTGGCCTTCCATCCCTTGGAGAATCGCCTGGCCATCGCCGGCGGCGATGCGGATGAAATCACGCTTGTCGATCTCGGCAAACCGGAGAAGCCATTGAGCGTGATCCGCGGGGCCGGCCGCCGCATCTGGGGCGTCAGCCTCACCGAGGACGCATCCATTCTTGGCGTGCAGACCGAGCGCGACGCCGCCAGCCGCGACCCGAACCGCAAGGGAACTGGCCCGTGGTCGCGCTTCGAACTCAACCGCCTGCTGCCGACCAACGACGCTTCGCAGAAGTGGGTCGAGCCGCTGGCCGAAGCCGATGGCTGGAGCATCGAGCCGAGCGCCGATCGCTTTGTCTGGCATGCCGTGTTGAAGAAAGATGGCATCCGCCACAAGCTGCCGCTCGACCGGGCTCGCGATCAGGCCCCGAGTTGCTTCACGTTCCTTCCCGCGAAGGGAACGAATCCCACCCGCGTTCTCGTCGGCCATTACTACGGCTGTTCGCTGTTCGAACTGACTCCGGAGCGCGCGACGCTGGCTAAGCTATACACCGGCCACGCCGGCGAAGTGCATTGCCTGGCCGCGGCCAAGGACCAGAAGTGGTTCGTCAGCGGCGGGGCCGATCATACCGTCGCGGCGTGGAGCCTGGCCGACTGGCCTTCGCAAGCCGGGCTCGGAGCTGCATTCGCGGCAAAAGGCGAAGCGATCCAGGTCGCCGCCGTGGACACCGGTTCCCCGGGATGGGAAGCGGGCCTGCGAACCGGCGACGCCCTCGATCTCCTGGCCGTGAACGGCCGACTGGTGTTCGACCGCCGGCCCGGCCGCAAACCCCTCGGTTCGCTGGCCGATTGCCTGGCGGCGGTTCAGGCGCCGCAGGCGCGCATCGAACTCTTCTTCGGCTGGATTTCACAAGGCCAAAAAGAACGCCGCGAATCGCTGACCACGGTAAGGCAACGCCCGCTCTGGAAGTGGTTCCCGGCCTTCAACGACCGCGGCCGCCTCACCGACTGGGTCGTCTGGATGTGGCACGGTTCCTTCTATCACACCAAGAGCGCGCACGGCGACCGCCTCGTCGGCTGGCACGTCAACGCCCCGGAGCCCGGCGGACGCCCCGAGTTCTACCAACTCCAACAGTTCGAAAAGATCTTCCACCGTCTCGACGCCATCGAGAAGGTCGTCGGCTCGCGCGACGTGGGGGCGGCCATCACAGCGGTTCGCGGCAACAATCCGCTGCCGATCTCGTTCAGCGATTACGAGCCGGCGCCGGTGTTCCTCGGCCTCGGCAAAACGGCCGTGGCGAAAGAAGGGCTGCCAATTGCGGTGAGCGCCCGGCCGCGCGGCAACAACCCCGACCTGCTCCCCGAACGCGTCGAACTCTGGCTCAACGACCACCGCCTCGAATCGTGGCCGAAGGCCGGCGAGCCGCCGCTCGATTCCAAACAGCCGTTCGAAGCGAAGCTGAAGATCGATGCCGGCAAGTTCCGCTCCGGGGAGAACCACCTGGCCGTGCTGACATTCAACGCGGCTGGCGGCCGGGCCGAGACCGCTCGCACCGTTCGCAATCCGGCCGCTTATCGCGAACCGAACCTCGTCGGCCTCTCGGTGGGCATCAACGATTATTCGAATACTCGGAAGGTCGCTGCCGGTGTCCGCTCCTTCGGCGACCTCGAAAGCGCGAACCGCGACGCCCGCGACATCACCGATCGCTTCCTTCAATATCGCGGTCCCGGCAAGTTCTTCCCCAAGGGAGCCATCGACCTGCGCCTCGACGAGCAGGCCAGCCGCAAGCAGCTTCTCGCCTCGCTGCAAACATTCGCATCTTCGGCGAAGCCGGACGACTTACTGGTGGTCTTCTTCGCGGGGCACGGCGACCTGCTCGTGCCGGGCGCGAAGGGCGGAACGATCCCGGATGCACTGCAGAACGGCAAGGGCGGCTCGCGCGGCATCGCTGCCGGCGGCGGCCTCTTCGTCTTCTGCTGCCCCGAGTATTCGCTGCGCGATCCCAGATCCACGGCCATTACCGCCGAGGAACTGTTCGACGGCCTGGCCCGCGTCAATTGCCGCAAGGTGGTGCTGCTCGATGCCTGCCATTCGGGACAAGCCAGCGAAGCGAACTTGCTCCGCCGCGCCGCGCCGAACGGACAGGGACCGTTCATCATCGCGTCGTGCGATCAGAGCGAACTCGCCTACGAACACCCGAAACTGCAGCACGGCCTGTTCACCTACGCCGTCCTCGATTCGCTCGGCAACGGCTTCCGCAAGGCCGACCTCGATGCCGACGGCGTTCTCACCGCCGAGGAACTGTTCGACTACACCTCGGTGCAGGTGCCTTCGCTGGTGCGGCAACTGAACTTGAAGGGAAAGTCGCAGCACCCGATCTGCTTCCCGCGGCAACCGCCCAAGTTCCCGGTCGTGAAGCAGTAACGCGCTCGACTCCGCGGACTCCGCCTCGCGGCTAATCTGGTACCGATATGTTCCGTCTCGTTGTCGCCGTATTGTTGTCCGCGAATCTTGCGAGCGCGGCGGAATTGACGCCCCGGCAGCGCGGCGACCTCGCCATTCAATCCCGCGCCATTCTTCGCAAATACTGCCACGATTGCCACGGCAAGGCCGAACGCTCCTTCGACGCACTCGAATACGCGCAACTCATCGATAAGAATCGTCCCGTTCCGTTCGTGAACCTGGCCGATCCGGCGCGATCGCAGGTGATCGAATTCATCGAGGACGGCTCGATGCCGCCGGGCGGGCGGCCGCGCCCCACCGATGGCGAACTGGCAATTCTCAAGCAGTGGGTCGCCGCGAATGCGCCGCGCTATCCGCGGGCCTTCGACGATGCCGGCGTGCTGCAAACCATCGCGGCGGACTGGCCGCTGCAGCCAGCGCCCGCCAACATCCGCTACATCTCGCTGGCGCAATCGATTCGCGACGGCCAGGAGTTCACGAGCCTGGCCGCGGAGCAAGCCCGCTTGCAGCAGGCACTCGATGCCGCCACGACCAAGGAACGCGCCTTCGCCCTCCAGACGGTGGACGATGCCGCAACCGTCTTCCGCGTCGATATCGAAAAGCTCGGCTGGGCCGCCCCGGACTTGTTCCATCAAATCGGCAGCAAGGGCGAAGACCAGGGCGTCTTCGCGATGACTCCGTTCGACTTGATACTGCTGGAAAATCCCTACCGGATGGAACGAGATGCGCGGTTCGAGAAGTTCTTGGGGCAATCGAAGGCGATGCGGCCGGCGCCGTTCCTTCGCGGCGACTGGCTGGCCGATGTACTCGCGCCCGGCGCGCCGCTAGCGGCGGACCTAAAGAGCCTGGTCGAACTCGATGCCGCCCTCAAGAAGGGTGGCGAAGCGCCGTGCGGTCCCAAGGTCCGGGCCTTTGAAGCGCCGAAAATGCCGCCGAGGCCCGGGTCGCCGCCGTTGCCGCTGACGGCCTGGTACGGCATCGACACCCCCGATACATTCGGACTCAGCTTCACCTGGAAGAACGAAACCTCCGGCGCGGTTCGGCTCGGCGAATCGTTTCGCTTCGATCTGAAAGCGGAACGCGACTTGCGATTCCGACTACTCAACGTGCTTGCCGATGGCTCGATACGCGATGTGAAACTCGGCGGCAACGTGCTCAAGAAAGGGATGCTGCTAAAACTCGGCCCGACGCCGACGACCTTCTTCAAAATCACGAGCATCCTGAGCGGCGCCGATGCCGCTACGGAGTATTTCGTCCTGCTCGCCGCCGAGGACGAGATGCCTGTGCCGACCATCGTTCGCAGCCAGCATTCGGATTTTCCGGACTGCTCGAAGGAAGGTCGCGGGGCCGTGTGGCGATTCTTTTTCGACTCCGATAAGTTCGACGGCTCCAGGGCCGTTCGCCGGGTGCTTCGCCTCGACGTGAAGGGTAAGTGATCTTATGCCAATGCCGACGCTGGTTCTCTTGCATGCCTTCCCGCTGGACCGCGACATGTGGCGGCCGCAAGTGGCCGGTCTCGCCGGCACTGCGAACGTCGTCGCGCTCGACTTGCCCGGCTTCGGCGCCGCCCCGGTGGATGAGCACTTCTCCGTCGATTCGGCGGCCGATCGCGTCGCCGCCGCCACGACCGGACCCATCGTTCTTGGCGGCCTGTCGATGGGCGGCTACGTGGCGCTGGCCTTCGCGCGGCGGCATCCGGATCGGCTCGCCGGGCTCGTTCTCGCCGATACCCGCGCCGACCCGGACGATGCCGCGAGCAGGACCAATCGCGACCGCATGATCGATCTCGTTCGCGAATTCGGGCCGGCCAAGGTATATGAAGCGATGATCCCGAAACTGGTCGCGGCCGAGACGCTCGACGGGCGGCCCGAAGTGATCGCGGAGTTGAAGCGGATCGCGCGGCGGCAATCGGCCGCCGGCATGATCGGCGGGCTCAAGGCCCTCCGCGATCGCCCGGACGCGACACCGGGCCTGGCGAAGATCGCCGTGCCAACGCTCATTTTGGTCGGCGAACACGATTCTCTCACGCCACCCATCATGGCCGAGGGAATGGCGCGATTGATTCCGCGGAGCCGCCTCGTTGTAATCCCCGGCGCCGGCCACCTGAGCAATCTGGAAAACCCCGCGGCCTTCAACGCGGCAATTGCGGAGTTCCTGGCGAAACTCTCGTAGCCATTCAGCGCTGCGAATGCGGAAACGATTCCAGCGTCCGGCGGAGTTCCACCAATTCGACGGGTTTCACCAGATGGCGGTCGAAGCCCGCTTCGCGCGACCGCTGCACGTCCTCGTCGCCGCCGTAACCGGTCATGGCGATCAGCACGGCATCGCGGGTTTCCGGCCGCGAGCGGAAGTGGCGGGCCAATTCGTAGCCGTTCATTCCCGGCAAGCCGATATCCAGGATGATGAATTGCGGCCGGTGGGTCAGGGCGAGGTCGATGGCCGGCGGCGCCGTTTGCGCCACATGCACCTCGCGGCAGATGCGCCCGAGTAGCGCCGCCAGGCTGCCGGCCCCATCCACGTGGTCGTCCACCACAAGCACGGACAATTGGTCCAGGCGCGATTGTTCCCTGCGAATAGTCGGAGTCGCGGCTGGCTCCGCGGCGTGGGGCGAAGGGATCGTCGGCAAGCGGACCACGAACTCGCTTCCCTTGCCGAGCCCTTCGCTCGCCGCCGTAACGGTGCCGCCGTGCATGGTCACCAGGCGATGAACCAATGTGAGGCCGATGCCGAGGCCGCCCTGGGCCCGGTCGAGGGAGCGATCCACCTGCGTGAACAGTTCGAAGACGGCGTGGAGCATGTCGGGAGGGATGCCGATGCCGGTATCGCGCACGGAGATGATCGCCGTTTCGCCTTCGCACTCGACGGTGAGGCAAACGCGGCCGCCCGGGTCGGTGTACTTGGCGGCATTCCTCAGCAGGTTGGTCGCGACCTGAGACAGGCGGGCCGCATCGCCATCCACCCAGATCGATTGTTCGGGAATCGCGATCTCGAACTGGTGGCCGGCGCGATCGATGAGCGGTCGGCTCGCCTCGATCGCGGTCGAAAGGACTTCCGAAATCTGAACCGGGCCGCGCTGCAAGCGAATCTTCCCCGAGGTGATCCGCGACACGTCGAGCAAGTCGTCCACCAACCGCACCATGTGGTTCAACTGGCGATCGATGACGTTTCGGGCCCACTGCACCTGCGGCTCGTTCGGCAAAGCGAGGCGAAGAATCTCTGCGGCATTGACGATCGGCGCGAGCGGATTGCGCAGTTCGTGGGCCAGCATCGACAGGAATTCGTTCTTCTGGCGATCGGCGGCCTCGATTCCCTGGTAGAGGCGGGCGTTGTCGAGCGCGACCGCGGCCCGCCCCACCAGTACATCCGCCACCGTGACATCCGGCGGGTCGAAGCTGCCGCTCTGTCGCGACAGGATCAAGGCGCCGAACGGCTTGCCGCGGGCGCGCAGCGGCAACACCAGGTCGCCGCCTTCCGCTTCCGGCAGCTTGTCGGCCAGGATCCGTTCGACGGCGCTCAGGTGCCGATCGGAAAGTTCGCCGCGATCGATCTGCTCCACGACGGCGGAGCCATTGCTTCCCTGGCGAACGCTGGTGGTGATCCAGTCGCGTTCGCCGGGTCGGAGCACGACGAGGAACGCCGAGTCGGCGAGGTCCGGGACGGTGAGGCGGGCCACGTCCGCGGCGGTGACGAGGTAGTCGAGCGATTGGCCGAGCACGGCGCCGGCGCGGGCGAGGATCGCCAGGCGGCGATTCGATTCCTCGGCCGCTTCGCGGCGGCTCCGTTCCAGGGCCAGGACGCCGCGCGCCTCGGCTTGTCGCCGCACCTGCTGCGTCATCCGGTGCAGATCGACGAAGACGCGCACCTTGGCCCGGAGCACATCAGGCACCACCGGCGTTGCCATGTAGTCGACGGCGCCGTGGGCGTAGCCGGCCTGGCTGCGCACGTCGTCGATGAACGCCGTGAGGAAAATGATCGGCGTGTGCATCGACCGCCGCCGCTTGCGGATCAACGCCGCCGTCTCGAAACCGTCCATTCCCGGCATCTGAACGTCGAGGAGGATGACCGCGAATTCGTTCTTGAGAATCTGGCGGAGCGCTTCCTCTCCGGAGCGCGCTTTGACGATGTTGAGCCCGAGCTCGTCGAGAATGGAATGATAAACCAGAATCTTCTCCTCGAGATCGTCCACGACGAGAATGCTGGTTCGTTCCTCGTGAGAAGCCGGGTGATCCATGGAACCCTGCACTTTAATTCGAATTTCACGCAGCAAGGGGTCAGTCCGAGCCGAACCGAAGGTCGGTGTAGTAGCCGTGGAAGTAGAGAGAACGCTCGCCCGTCGGGTCGGTGATGACAATGAACCGGTCGTAAACGTCCACCCGTCCCCCGGTGCGCTTACTCCCAGAATTCGTGCTCCACTTTGCATCCACTGGATGCTCCCACACCTTCACGCTCACCAGCTTCCCCGAGACGATCGAGGGCTCGCCTCCACGGCCCTTCACGACCGCGAGTGGATTCTGAGCAGCGGCCGGCCTGCCGATGATCCATGATGACACCAGCGCGGCAACCGTCAGGAGCAAAGCCAGCCCGACCGCTGCCACCACTTTTCTCGCCTTCATCCGAAGATCCTCCGACCTGGTGGGCGAACGATAGCATCACCGGTGCAGCCACGACCGCAGCACGCCGAGCAACTGGTCGGTATCGACCGGCTTACTCAGGTAATCCCAGGCGCCCGCCTCGATGCACTTCTCCCGGTCCCCCTTCATCGCCTTCGCCGTTACTGCCACGATCGGCAGGTTCTTCAACCGCGAAATCTTCCGAATCTCGCGGATCGTTTCCATGCCGTCCATCTCGGGCATCATGATATCCATGAGCACGATCTCGACCTTGGGGTCGTTTTGCAAGAGGCGGATGGCGTCGCGGCCGTTATCCGCCGAGACGATCTCGGCCTCGTGTTCCTCAAGAATACTGGAAAGCGCGAAGATATTGCGCATGTCGTCGTCGACGATCAGGACTCGGCGTCCGGCCAGCGATTGTTCGCCGGATGCGTCACTGAGGAGCCGCTCGCGCTGGCTCTCGGAGAGTTTGGCGAGCGGGCGATGCATCGCGAACGTCGCCAGGTCGACCACGGCATCCAGAGTGTCGGCGCCGCGGACGAGGCAGAATTCGCTCAAGCGGCGGAGCACGCCTTCGTTGGGAGCCTGGTCGGAACCCGCCTTGTTGACGATCACCGGCAACCGCTTCTGCACGCCGTCCATCACCGGGTTCCGGGCCAGAAGAACGTCGGCGAAGTCCTCGACCTGGGAGCTATTGAGGATCGCGCAATCGGCCTGATTCTCGATGAGCGCCTTGACGGCGGCCGCGGGGTCGGCGGCGGCCAATTCCACGTCCGGGTCGGCCAGGCGCGAGGCCAGTTCCGATCCTTGTCCGAGCTTCGGATCGGTGACGACGACGCGGCGCCGATCCCGGTTCATGTACTGGACCGTGAAATCGAGGAGCTTGTCGAGGATGTCCTTGCTGGGAATCGGCTTGGCCAGGAACGCCAGCGATCCGCTGTTGAGGGCACGATCGCGGGCGTCGTCCGTGGAGACGACGCAGACGGGAATGTGGCGAGTGGCCGGATCGCGCTTGAGGCGTTCGAGTACGCGCCAGCCGTCGATGTCCGGCAAGTGGATGTCGAGGGTGATCGCGCCGGGATTGAACTCGCGGGCCAGGGCCAGGGCGGCGGCTCCATGCGGCGTGATGAGCCCCTTGCAGCGTTTCTCGCGCGCCGCATCGAGCAGGAATCGCGCGAAACCGATGTCGTTTTCGACGATGAGCAGCACGGGATCGCCGGGGCGGATCTCTTCGCGGTCGTCGCCGTATTCATTGACGCGCTCGGCGGGCAAGGCTTCCGGCGGCTCGTAAGGGAGAATTGCCCCGTTGCGTTCGTTGCGATTCATTTCGCCGATCATCCGGAGCCCGGCGGTCTCGATCGCACCCGAGCCCGGATCGCTGGCCGGTTTGCGGATCGACCGCGGAGCGAAGACCGCGGGGAGGTAGAGCACGAAGGTGCTGCCGTGGTTGGGCATGGAGACGAGGCGGATTTCGCCGCCGAGCAACCGCGACAGTTCGCGGCTGATGGCGAGCCCCAGCCCCGTGCCGCCGTACTTGCGGCTGGTGGAACCGTCCGCCTGCTGGAACGCCTCGAAGATGATCTGCTGCTTCTCGGCGGCGATGCCGATGCCGGTATCCGTGACCGAGAAGGCCAGCACCTCGGGGGCCCGATTCAGGTCGTCGTGATCGAAGCTCCAGCCATCCGAGGCCGGATCCACCGAGAGCATCACCTGCCCGTGATGGGTGAACTTGAAGGCGTTCGAGAGCAAGTTTTTGATGATCTGCTGAAGGCGCTTCGAATCGGTGAAGATCGATTTCGGCAGCCGCGGGTCGAAGCGAGTGACGAAGGCGAGGCTCTTCGATTCCGCCACGTGCCGAAACGTCCGCTCCACGAAACCCTGGAGGTCGTTGAGGCGCAGCTCGCCCGCGTCCACTCCCACCGTGCCCGACTCGATCTTGGAGAGATCGAGGATATCGTTGATGAGCATCAAGAGGTCGTTGCCGGACGAGTGGATCGTCTTGGCGAACTCGAGTTGCTTCGGCCGCAGGTTCCCTTCGCCGTTCTTCGCCAATTGGTCGGAAAGGATGAGCAGGCTGTTGAGCGGCGTCCGCAGTTCGTGGCTCATGTTCGCCAGGAACTCGGACTTGTACTTGCTCGTCAGCGCGAGTTGCTTGGCCTTCTCTTCGAGGGCCTGGCGGGCCTGTTCCACTTCCTGATTCTTCCGTTCCACTTCCTGGTTCTGTTGGGCCAGCGAATGCGACTTCTCTTGCAACTCCTTGTTCGTCTTCTGCAGTTCCTCCTGGCGGGTCTGCAGTTCCTGGGCGAGGGCCGTGGATTGCTTCAGGAGCCCCTCGGTCCGCATGTTGGCTTCGATGGTGTTGAGCACGATGCCGATGGATTCGGTGAGTTGCTCGAGGAAGGCCTGGTGGGAGGAGTTGAACCCGCTGAGGGAGGCGAGTTCGAGGACGCCGCGGACCTGCCCTTCGAAAATCAGCGGGAGCACGAGGATGCTGCGCGGCGGCGACGACCCCAACCCCGACGTAATGCGAATGTGATCCGGCGGCATGTCATCGAGGAGGATCTTCTGCTTCTCGATGGCGCACTGGCCGACGAGGCCTTGGCCGAGGCGGATGCGCTTGCCGGCCTCGCTGCCATCCGAGGCGTAACCGGCGAGCAGTGTCAATTGCTGGGCGGCGCGCTCGTTGTCGAGCACGTAGAACTCGGCGTGTTGAGCCGACACCACGGGGCAAAGTTCCGAGAGCACCATGCGGCCGACGTTGGTCAGGTCGCGCTGCCCCTGCAACATGCGGCTGAACTTCGCCAGGTTCGTCTTGAGCCAGTCCTGTTCCGTGTTTTTTTGCGTGGTGTCGCGGAGGTTGCGGATCATCTCGTTGATGGTGTTCGAGAGCGACGCGACCTCGCCCTGGGCCTCGACCATGATGGCGCGGGTGAGGTCGCCCTTGGTGACGGCGTTGGCGACCTCGGCGATAGCCCGCACCTGGGTCGTGAGGTTCGCGGCTAGCTGATTCACGTTTTCGGTGAGGGCTTTCCAGATGCCGGCGGCGCCGGGCACCTTGGCCTGGCCGCCCAGCTGCCCCTCGACGCCGACTTCACGAGCGACCGAGGTTACCTGATCGGCGAACGTCGCCAGCGTGTCGATCATCTCGTTGATCGTCTCGGCGAGTTCCGCAATTTCACCCTTCGCCTCGACGGTGAGCTTGCGCTTTAAGTCGCCGTTGGCGACGGCGGTAACGACCTTGGCGATGCCGCGAACCTGGGCCGTGAGGTTGGCGGCCATGCTGTTGACGGATTCGGTGAGGTCTTTCCAGGTGCCGGAGACCCCCTCGACGCGGGCCTGGCCGCCGAGCTTTCCCTCGGTGCCGACCTCGCGGGCCACGCGCGTCACTTCCGAACCGAATGAACGCAACTGATCGACCATCGTGTTGACGGTGTTCTTGAGTTCGAGGATCTCGCCCTTCACATCGACGGTGATCTTGCGCGAGAGGTCGCCGGCGGCGACGGCCTTGGTCACGTCGGCAATGTTGCGGACCTGCGAAGTCAGGTTGCCGGCCATGAAGTTCACGCTGTCGGTCAAGTCCTTCCAGGTGCCGGCGACGCCGCGCACGTCGGCCTGGCCGCCCAGCTTTCCTTCGGTGCCGACCTCGCGGGCCACGCGCGTCACTTCCGAACCGAACGACCGCAACTGATCGACCATCGTGTTCACGGTGTTCTTGAGTTCGAGGATTTCGCCGCGGACATCGACGGTGACCTTTTGCGAGAGATCGCCGGCAGCGACGGCCTTGGTCACGTCGGCGATATTGCGGACCTGGGACGTGAGGTTGCCGGCCATAGAGTTCACGCTATCGGTCAGGTCCTTCCA
The DNA here is from genome assembly GCA_035571955.1 of Urbifossiella sp. GTDB lineage: Bacteria > Planctomycetota > Planctomycetia > Gemmatales > Gemmataceae > Urbifossiella. The sequence goes on from DATNBQ010000344.1 coordinate 19,378, forward strand.
GGTACCGGCGACGCCCTTCACATCGGCCTGGCCGCCGAGCCTGCCCTCGGTGCCGACCTCGCGGGCCACGCGCGTCACTTCCGCCGCGAACGACGACAGCTGATCCATCATTGTGTTAATCACTTCCTTGATCTGCAGGATTTCGCCGCGGGCGTTGACCGTGATCTTCTGAGTCATGTCGCCCGTGGCGATCGCGGTCGAAACCTTGGACACGTCGCGAAGTTGCACGGTCAGGTTGGAGGCCATGCTGTTAACGGAGTCGGTGAGGTCCTTCCAGACGCCGGCGACCCCTTTCACGTCGGCCTGGCCGCCGAGTTGCCCTTCGGTGCCGACCTCGCGGGCCACGCGCGTCACTTCGACCGCGAACGACGAAAGCTGATCGACCATCGTGTTGACGGTGTTCTTGAGTTCGAGGATTTCGCCGCGGACATCGACGGCGACTTTCTTGGAAAGGTCGCCGTTGGCGACGGCCGTGGTCACGTCGGCGATGTTGCGAACCTGGGCGGTGAGGTTGCCGGCCATGAAGTTCACGGAGTCGGTGAGGTTCTTCCAGACGCCGGAGACGCCGGACACGTCGGCCTGGCCGCCGAGCTTGCCCTCGGTGCCGACTTCGCGCGCCACGCGCGTCACTTCTGCCGCGAACGACGACAACTGATCGACCATCGTGTTGACGGTGTTCTTGAGTTCGAGGATCTCGCCCTTCACGTCGACGATGATCTTGCGGGACAGATCGCCGGCAGCGACGGCCTTCGTGACATCGGCAATATTGCGGACCTGAGAGGTCAGGTTGCCGGCCATGAAGTTCACGGAGTCGGTGAGGTCTTTCCAGACGCCGGAGACGCCGCGGACGTCGGCCTGGCCGCCGAGTTTCCCTTCGGTGCCGACCTCGCGGGCCACGCGCGTCACTTCCGAAGCGAACGACGACAGCTGATCGACCATCGTGTTGACGGTGTCCTTCAATTCGAGGATTTCGCCTTTGACATCGACGGTGATTTTGCGCGAGAGGTCGCCGTTGGCGACTGCGGTTGTGACGGTGGCGATATTGCGGACTTGAGTCGTCAGGTTGCCGGCCATGCCGTTAACCGAGTCCGTCAGGTCTCTCCAGGTTCCGGAAACGCCTTCGACGCGGGCCTGGCCGCCGAGCTTCCCTTCGGTGCCGACTTCGCGGGCCACGCGCGTCACTTCCGATGCGAACGACCGCAACTGATCGACCATTGTGTTGATGGTGTTCTTCAATTCGAGGAATTCGCCCTTGACGTCGACGGTGATCTTGCGGGAGAGATCGCCGGCCGCAACGGCCGTGGTCACTTCGGCGACGTTGCGGACCTGGGCCGTCAGGTTGCCGGCCATGCTGTTCACGGAATCGGTGAGGTCTTTCCAGGTGCCGGCGACGCCCTTCACTTTGGCCTGGCCGCCCAGTTCGCCTTCGGTGCCGACTTCGCGGGCCACGCGCGTCACTTCCGAAGCGAACGAGGAAAGTTGATCGACCATCGTGTTGATGGTGCGGGCGGTGCGGTGGAACTCGCCCTGCAGCGGCCGATTGTCGATCTCGAGGGCCATGGTTTTGGACAGGTCGCCCTGGGCGACGGCGCCGATGACGCGGGCCGTCTCGATGGTCGGGTGGACAAGATCATCGATGAGCTCATTGACGGAGCCAACGAGCTCGCGCCAGAAACCGGTCACGTCCCCCGGGGCAAGCCGCTGGCTGAGCCGCCCTTCCTTGCCGACTAGCCGGCTCAGCCGGGCCATCTCTTCCGAGATGCGCTCGTTCTGCTCCACGACTTCGTTGAACGCGTCGGCCACTTTCCCGGCGGTGCCCGCCCAATTCAGCGGCAAGCGAATGCCGGTCTTGCCGTGTTTGAACGCACTCAGCGCGGACAGGAGGGCCGACATCTCGGCGTCGCGGGTCAGCAAATGCGAATCGTGAAGGGCGGTCATGGGACTCCCCGTGTGTGTGCAGTCGTTTGCTGATGAATGGGAATGCGGATACGCAATATCTCCTCGGTCGGGACCGTTGAGGCCCGGCGAGGGGTGCGAGCCCGCGTTGGAAGTCGACGAATCAAGTGGGCGTCAGGCCTCGGTGCCGATGGACCAAGCTTCTACAAGTGGCTTTCAATACAGGCCTTACAACGGATTCCATCCGTGTCTTTGTATGTTGCCGGCTCGAGCTTGCGGATCGGTAAGAGATGAAGAATTGCAATCGCCATACCAAGCATGAAGGGACGGCATATTGCTTGCACCACTTCTCGTGCCCTTCCCATTTGGCCTCGCCCGTCGATCTCGGAGGCCCCCATGCTTCGCATGTCGCTGATATTCCTGATTATTGCCCTCGTGTGTGCCCTGTTCGGCTTCGGTCTGATCGCCGCCCTGTCGTTCGATGCGTTCAAGGTGCTGTTCTTCGTTTTCCTGGCGCTGGCGGTGATCGCATTCATTTCCGATGCAATCGGCGCGAAGAGCGTTACTCCTGGCAATCCCCAGCTGAGAAACGACGAAATGGCGTAGGTCGGTCGCAAACTGGCGCTTCGGCTTACCGGCTACCACATGCCGCGCACTTCCGGAACGAATATGCCGACGACGAACCAGATCGTCGCACCGATCCACATGAGAAATGCGAACAGGCGGATTCCCTCCGCCGTCCATTCGGGCGCCCGGAAGTGCACGAGCAACCCGGAGAGAAACGAGCCTTCCAACCACGCGGCTCCGCCGCCGAATAGCAACCATGCCCAGAACAGGGAAGTGACCGCAAACGCGCCAATCCAGACCGCGATGCCCATTTGTGAATCTCCAGAACACCTGTTCCACCAGCCATTCGCTGTCCCCGTGGCAGCTTTTAAAGGAGCCGTCCGATTTTGCGTGAGCCAAACGATTCTTGGAGTCGAAGATCGTCGGGCACAGCCCGACCTACGAGGTGCCTTGTAGGTCGGGCTGTGCCCGACACCCACCTACTGAAACACCAAGAATCGTTGGCATACCCCAATCTCGGCAACTTGTCAGATTCGGCTTCCTTCCGCGAAAGAACTTGGCTATGGCGGCGGTTCTTAGAATCGCACGGAGGGAGTCCATGCCTCGCTACTTCGCCGCCGTCGCCGCTTTCGCCATCGCGACTGTGAATGCCTCGGCCGCCGAGCCGCTTCGTTTCAAATGGCATGTCGGCCAGGTGCAAACCTACAAGGTGACGCAGCAGACCGTCATCCAGGAAACCACGCTGGACGCCCAGACGGAGAAGCCGGTGGTCAGCGAGGCGCGGACCAACCTCGCCTTAACCCGCCAGTGGACCGTGAAGGAAGTCGATGCCGGCGGCGTGGCCACGCTCGTCATGCAGATTACCGCGGTGCGCAATGAGTTCAAGAAGCCGGACGGCACGACCGACCTCCGCGATTCCTCCAATCCCGAGCAGGCCAAGGAGATGGCGGACTACTTGAACAAGCCGGTCGTGGTGGTCCGCGTCGACGGCCAGGGGAAACTGGTGGACGTGAAGGAAGTGAAGAGCGGCTCGGCGGCGCGGCTCAATGCCGAGTTGCCGTTCCGGTTCGTCTTGCCGGATTCCGGCCCCGCCGTTGGGCAAACGTGGGAACGGGCCTTTTCGTACAAGACCGGCGCCGACGACAATTACGACTTCATCCAGAAATATGAGTGCAAGAGCCTCAAGGACGGCCTGGCGACGATCGGCGTGACGACGGGATTGAAGGCGCCGGCCAAGACTGCCGGCGAACAGGTGCCGCTCGTGCCGATGTTCTGGAGCGGCGACGTGTACTTCAACGCCCTGGCCGGGAAGTTCCACGCGGCCCGCCTGACCACCAAGGTCGAACTGATGAACCACCTCGGCGACGGCACCAAGTTCGTTTATCAAAGCACCTATAACGAGGACGCCGCCGATAAGTGAAGCGAGCCGAGCACCTGTCCGGAGCCTGCAACACTCGGGGCTGCACAGTGCCCGGTTTCGTAGACGCAATGGTCGGACCGGTCACCCCCGCCAACGTGGATAACCCACGTTGGTGAGTGTGACTGGTCCGACCATTGCGTCTACAAAACTAGCCCGCCCATTCCGTCGCAGTGCCATCTCTCGCGCAAATCCTACAGAAATCGTGCAGGTCAGGGTCTCGCTCCAAGCCGCAAAGTCGCCAAGAAATAAGAAAGACGTAATTCTGTCTTGGCGTCTTCGCGGCTTGGCGCGAGGTGCCGGATCAGGTTTTCCCGTGGTGCCGGCTCATGTTGTTGTTGTCTTGTTCCAATCTGTCGCGCGGTTACGATGCCACCCCGCTTTTCGAGGATGTGTCGTTCGAAATCCACGCCGGCAAGCGGATCGGTTTCGTCGGCCCGAACGGCGCCGGCAAAAGCACGCTGCTCCGCATTCTCGCCGGCCAGGACGAACCCGATTCCGGCAAGGTGACGCTGCACGCTGGCGCCCGCCTCGGCATATTGCAACAAGATGCCGAGTTCCCGTCCGGCCGCACGTTGTTTCAGGAAGCCAAGTCGGCCTTTGACGAACTGCTGGCCACGCAGCGGGATTTCGAGCGCGTCGCCGAGGAACTGGCTACGTCCACGGATGAAGCCCAGCACAAGCAACTCGCCGCCAGGTTCGATCGCCTCGCCGAACTGCTCCGCCACCACGACGCCTTCGAACTCGATCACAAGGTGGAAGGCGTGCTTTCCGGCCTCGGCTTCGCGGAAGCGGATTTCACCCGCGACCTGACGACGTTCTCCGGCGGCCAGCAGCGCCGCCTGCTCCTCGCCAAGCTGCTCCTCTCCGCACCGGACGTCATGCTCCTCGACGAGCCGTCCAACCATCTCGACATCGACACGACCCGCTGGCTCGAGAATTACCTCGCCCAGCAACCCGAAGGGATGCTGATCGTCAGCCACGATCGTTACTTCTTGAACCGCGTGGTGAACGAAATCCTCGAACTGCACGACCAACGCATTACGGAATATCCCGGCAATTACCAGCAATACGTGCGGCTTCGCGACGAACGCTACGACCGCCTGCTCAAGGAATACGAGGCCCAGCGCGAGTACATCGAGAAGCAGGAAGAATACATTCGTCGGGCGCACTATGGTCAGTTGGCCAAGCAGGCGCAATCGCGCGTCAAGACGCTCGACAAGCTGGAACGCGTGCAGAAACCGACGCGCGTTTCCGGCCCGCGGATCGCCTTTCAGGACGTGACCCGCTCCGGCGACATCATCTTCCACACCGAGGACCTGACCAAGCGATTCGACGACCTCGTGCTGTTCGAGAATCTCAGCTTCGATCTGCCGCGCGGCCGGCGCCTCGGCATCATGGGGCCCAACGGCAGCGGCAAAACGACGCTCTTGAAAATCCTTCTCGGCGACGAAGAACCGACCACCGGCATCGTTCAGCGCGGCCACCTCGTCTTCCCCGGCTACCTCGATCAGCACCTGAAAATCCTGGACGAAAACAAGTCCGTGATGCGCGCCGTCTGGCCGGAAGACGACCCGACCCAAACCGAGCAGAAGATGCGCGACCTGCTCGGCAGCTTCGGCCTCCAGGGCGAACTGGTCGAGCAACCGGTGAAGCAGCTTTCCGGCGGGGAACGGAGCCGCGCCGCCCTGGCCCGCCTCACCGTCAACGGCGCCAACCTGCTCATCCTCGACGAGCCGACCAACCACCTCGATATCTGGGCCTGCGATTCACTCGAAGAAGCCCTCAAGGCGTTCGAGGGTACCGTTATCGTGGTCAGCCACGATCGCTACTTCTTGAACCGCGTGGTCGATCTGCTGGTCGTGCTGGATGGCCGCGGCGGCTCGGAAGTGGTTTACGGCAACTACGACACCTACGAGTTGTTGGTAAACAGTCGGCGCGATTCGGCGGATAAGCCGTCTGTTCCCGAATCGCCGACGCAAGGCGGCCGCTCGCCAACTTTGTCCGAAGTGAAGCGAAAGCGAAAGTTCCCTTATCGCAAGGTGACTGATCTGGAGGCGGACATCGCCGCGACGGAAGCGAAGGTGAACGCCCTGGAGGCCGCTCTACAAAGCGCGGATGTTTACCGCGATCCGGCCCGGCTTCGCAAAACCATGTCCGATCTGGAAGCCGCGAAGGACGCCCTGGCCCGGCTTTACCAGCACTGGGAAGAGGCGGTAGAATTGAACGGATAGCATTCCCAAGGTGACTCATGGACCCAACGAACTCGACGCTTCGCGGGCGGTGAACGCAGCCCTGCGTAAGGAACAGGAGGGTAAGCGTCTCAATTATGGGTAACGCTAACGAGGCTCAGCCTCGGACCGTCGAGCGATGCTCGGCGTGCATTCGGTTGACCATTCTTGCGGGAATGTTACGCTTTTTACGGCTCAATTCTCGGAAGGAGCAGCGTCATGCAAGCGACCCACACAAAGGCCGGCTTTCGGCCGCAAGCGGCCTCGATCGGTTCAAGTCGGAAGTCGATGCGAGATCGCCAGTTGCGTCAAAATTGGAAGGTGAATGATGGCCGCGCGGCCGCGCGCGGGCGAAGCGAAGAAAGTCGCGAAAGGC
>DATNBQ010000345.1:0-8338 GCA_035571955.1 Urbifossiella sp.
CCTCCCTTGACGCCGCCGCCGGCCAGCACCGTGCTCCAGGCCACGGCATAATGGTCGCGGCCCTTGCCCTGGTTGATTTTCGGCGTGCGGCCGAATTCCCCCATCCACACGATGGTGGTCGTGTCGAGCAGGCCGCGGTCCTTCAGGTCTCCCATGAGTGAACTCCACGCCGCGTCGAGTCGGCCGCATAACGACTTCACCTGGTCGAAGTTGTTGTTGTGCGTGTCCCAACCGCCGAGGGTGAGTTCCACGAATGAAACGCCTTTTTCGACGAGGCGGCGCGCGAGCAGGCATCCCTGGCCGAACAAATTGCGGCCGTAGCGATCGCGGATGGCGGCTGGTTCCTGAGATAAATCGAAGACCTTGCCGCCGGCCGATTGCATGAGGCGAATGGCCCGGTCGTAGGCCGAGGAGTGGCTCTTCGAAATGCTGCCGGGCCGGCTGGCCGCGAAGTCGTCCTGCAGGCCGCGGAGCATGTCGATGCGGGCCGCGGCCGTCGCTTCGTGAATGGATTTTGGCCGCTCGAGATCTTGCACCTTCAAGATGTTGTCCACGCCTTGGGGATTGTTGTTGAACTGGTTGTCGCCGACGGTGAGGGCGGCGTGTTGCGGGCCAAGGAAGCCGGGACCGTAGGCGTCCTGGTTGAAGAATCGCTGCGGGGCGATGCTGACGAAGTTAGGGAGTTCGGAGGCGGGGTCGCCGAGTTCCTTGGAAAGGATGGCGCCGATGGACGGGTAACGAATGCCGGCGGCGCTGGGGGGAACGCCTGTCCGCATGATGTAGCTGCCGCGGCCGTGGTCGCCTTCCTTGGTGGACATGCCGCGGAGCACGGCCATGCGGTCGCCGAAGGCCGCGATTTTGGGCAAGTGTTCGCCGATCCGCAGGCCGGGGGCGCTGGTGGCGATTTCCTTGAACGGGCCGCCGTTCTCGTGACCGAGCTTGCGGTCCCACAGGTCGATGGTCGCCGGGCCGCCGTTCATCCACAAGAGGATGCACGAGCGCCTCGGCTTCGATCTGGTCTGCTCGGCGGCTTCGGCGAGCCGCCCCATCCACCCGGACACGGAGACCGCGGTGCTGACGGCCCCGACGCGGAGCAATTCCCGGCGCGACAGTGACATGGCGAATCTCCCAATGGTTTAGGCGCGACGCGTTTAATGGTTGAACAGAAACTCGGGGCTGTTCAGCAAGGCCCAAAAGACATCGCCCAGGGCCTTCTTCTTGTCGTTGGCGGCGCCGCCGCGATCCACGTAACTGGCGTATTTCTGCAACTCCTCGTCCGAGGGCTCGCGGGCCAGCGCCGTCAAGAAGACCGTGGCCACCCGCCGCTTCGTGTTCCAGCCCGGCACGTCCACCACTGCGCCGAGAATCTCGCTGCGGTCGATGCTCGTTTGCCCGTCAATGAAGTCGCCGTTCATCAGCATCAGCGCTTGCAGAATGGTCGTGCTGGTCTCGGTCGGCTTATCGGTGGAAGCGAAGCGGGCGAGATACATGCTGCGCGGGATGCCGGGTTGCGGGAAGAACGCCAACCGATTGTTCTTGAAGTTCGGGTCTTCGCGGTACCCGGTCGCGGCCACGAGCGAATCAAATAGTTGCGCGGGAGTGAGGCCTTTCAGGTTCATGCGAGCGAAACTGCGGGGGTGCGCCTGGGTCGGGTGGCTGAGGCGGCTCGTGAGGCCGTAAGCCTTGGAACGCGTGATGCCCCGAATGAGCGTGCGGTTGTCGAACTTGGCGGCGGCGAAAGCCCGGCCGAGATCGTCCAGCAAGCGTGGGTGGCTCGGAAGATTGTTTTCGCCGGGCTCATCGACCGGGTCGAGGATGCCGAGGCCGAAGAAGTGCGCCCACATGCGGTTGGCCAGGTTGCGGGCGAAGTACGGGTTCTCCGGCCGCGTCAACCAGTTCGCCAACTCTTCGCGCGGCGAACGCTCCTTGGACCACTGCGGATCGGTGCCGTCGATGAACTTCGCGACCACCTGCTTATCGGTATTGGGAATGGTCAGGCGGTTCTTGTCCGCCTGCGGGGCCGTGAGCTTGGCCTCGCTCGGCCGCCGGCTCGGCAACAGGTTCAACTCCGCGAAAAAGGCCGCGAATTCCCAGAACTGCTCTTTGGTGTATGGGGCGAATGGGTGGTCGTGGCATTGGGCGCATTCGAGCTTGATGCCGACGAAGAGTCGGCTCGCGGCGGCGCCAATACTGTCCGGCTTCCACTCGTTCGCCTGATAAAAACCGACCCACTGGCTCTCCGGGTCGTTCGGATCGGTTTGGAAGAAGCGGCCGCGATTGACCGGGTTCGAAGGGATGGCTCGGGTCAGGAGTCGGCGAACAACGACATCGGCCGGCGTGTTGTCGCGGAAATGCGTGCGGAGGACGTTCTCCACCTGCATGCCGGAGAAGGCGAACTGTTGATCGGAGGTAGCCTGCGGCAGCCAGGCTTCGCGGGTGGTCGCGGCGAAGTGGACCGCGTGCGACGGCATGCTCAGGAGTTTGTCGACGAGTTGCTCGCGCTTGTGCGGGTCGCCGCTGGCCAGGAAGTCGCGAAGTTCGGCGACCTTCGGGACCCGGCCAATCACGTCGAGGTAAACGCGGCGCGCGAACTCGGCATCGTCGGCCGGCGCCGCCGGCTTGATGCCCCGCGCCTTCCAGTCGGCATCGAGGTGCCGATCAATGAGCGCAGCGATGGCGGCGGCATCCGCTTTCGCGTGCGGCGATGGAGCGATCTCGGCGCCCACGACCGCGCCGCTTGCCAGCCAAGTGATTGCCAATGCACCGAGATAATTGCGGATCGACATGGTGAATCCTCGGCATCCGCGAACACGTTCCCGCTCGGCGGGGATTCCTGCACTGGAATGTTAACCGATCCGGCCACGGGCCGTTACCGAGAAAAAGACGCCGCCGGGTCGATGGCGTTTCAGAAAGGAAGATTGGCCGCGAGGCGGAGTCCGCGGAGCCGAGCGCGGAAGCCAATGAGCCGTTAACGCATCCGCGCTCGGACTGCCTTGCGGCATTGGCCCGGATCGGCGCGGCCGCTACAATCCCTCAAGAGAGATTTCAAGCGATGGAAGATTCACCGCTGAAAGATTGGGCCAAGGCGGTTCCGTTCATCCCGTTCACCGTCACCATGTCGAACGGCCGCCACGTGCCGGTAACCAGCCCGGAGATGATTATCCTGGGACGCCGGTGGGACACCGTCGCGTTCGTGGACGAGTATGGCTACGACCGCATCGTCGTGATCCGCCACTCGCACATCAACACCATCGACGCCTACGACCCGATCCAGACGCCTCCAACGCCGGAATAGTTCGGAACCGTTGCGAGTACCCCGCGCCCGGTTTAACATGAACTGGACTCTTTCCAACCCGTCGCGAAGCTGGCCATGGGGACGCTGGCCTGGAGCGATCCGATACGCGTTCGCCGCTCCGTCCACCAGCTGGACGGCGGCCATCTCGGCTACGTCACCACGATCGATTACCCCAACCGCGACATCACGGCACTCGCGGAAGGTTCGCCTTACCGCGAGATCGTCATCGCCGACCCGCGCGAGCGGCACATCGCCCTCCTGCAGCGCTACAAGGCACACTGGCTGGTGCAGTGCGGCCGCTGCTATGAGACCGCCGACCGCGGCGGCGACCTCGATGCGGATCAGGCCTTGAAATTGGCCGATTGGGTATTGGAACAGCACGCGGGCGGCCGAGTGACGGCCATCGAAATCGCGGCGATGATCGAAGAGATGCTGGAAACGCCGAAGCGAGCTACTTCAACTTGATGGCGACGAGGACTTTGCCGTCGCGGGCAAACAGCCAGCCATCGGCCAGGGCCGGGGCCGCGCGGGTGGGACTGCCGAGGATCGTCGCGCGGGCTTTCTCCCGGTACCCGTCCGGCGACGCCTCGAAGCGGATCAGGTCGCCGCTTTCGACCAATCCCAACAGGCCGCCATCCACCGCGATCAAACTGGTCGCGCCGAACTTCGGCTGCGACCAGCGCACTTTGCCCGTCCTCCACTCGACGCAGCGGAGATCGACGTTCTTGGCATCGACGCGGCCGTGCGAGCCATAGAGATAGTCGCCGACGCGCACCGGGGTGTTGAACTGGCACGACATCGATTTGTCGCCGGACCAGATTTCTTCCAGTTCGCCGCCCTTGGGCTTCAGCAGCGCGGCTCCCATCCCATAGGAGACTGTGATGAAGATTTCGTTCTTCCAGGCGAGCGGCGTGGCGGCGTTGACGCTTTCGTTGAGCCGCGGCCGCCAAGGGAAACTAAAGCGAACCTTGCCGGTCTCCGGTTCGAGAGCAACCAACCCGGCACGCGTGAGGAAGAGAGCGAGCGTGGAACCGTCGATGGTCGCGAGCGTCGGCGATGAGTAACTGGCGGCGTCGCCGTTGGCTTTCCAGAGTTCCTTGCCGGTGGCAGGGTCGAAGGCGACGATACCGGCGCCGGGGCCGCCGACGTTCACCAGAAGTTTGCCCGCCGCGATCATTGGCGAACAGGCGACGCCGAAGAACCCCTTGGCCGCTCCGTAATCGGTCAGGAGATTGCGCGACCAGAGCTTCTTGCCGGTGGCGAGTTCGAGGGCGTGGAGGTCGCCGTTGGCGCCGAGCGTGAAGACGCGGTCGCCGGCTATGAGCGGCGTGGCTCGCGGGCCGTCGTCGAAGCCGAAATCGTCGCGGTAGCGAGTGCGGTAAGAATGCTTCCAGAGTTCCTGGCCGTTTGATGGGTCGAGGCAGAGGACGATTTCGCTATCATCGATGCGGTGGAAGAAAATGAGCCGTTTGCCGGCAACGACCGGCCCGGACCAGCCGTGGCCGACATCGCGCTTCCAGGCGATCGGCGGGCCGTCCTTCGGCCAGTTCCAGTTGAGGCCGGTTTCCGGAGATTGGTTGTCGCGGGTCGGGCCGTGGAACTGCGGCCAATCCGCCGCAAAGGCGGAGTTGGCCATGAACAAGGCGAGTAGCGTCGCGAGGGATCGGGTCATATTCGCGCTCGGCTCCGCGGACTCCGCCTCGCGGCTAATCACTGATTGAACACGAATTCCTTCGTGTTCAAAAGCGCCCAGAGGATGTTCTCGTAAGCCGTCTTCTTACCGGCCGCCTTGTACTTCTCGTCCATCTTCTTGATGTGGTCGAGGGCCGCCGTCAGGTCGTCCTTGGTCGGCTTGCGCGAGAACGCCCACAGGAAAATCTCGGTCACCTTCTCTTCATCGGAGCGCTTGTCCTTGGCCAGGGCATCGGCGCGGGCGCCGGAGCGCGTCACCTTCCCCTGAACTTCGTCGCTGTTGAGCAGGTGCAGCGCCTGGGCCAGGTTCGCCTCGTTGACGCGTTCGCATTCGCAGGCACTGATCCGCTGCGGCCGGCCGAACACGTCCAGGAAGTACGACGCGAACGATTCGTCCGGCAGCATGATCGCCCGGTGCGGGGCGTTCTTGTCGCGCGGCAAACCGTTGAAGCTCGACGGGCTGTCGGTCACCTGGCACACCGCGTCGAGCAGCACCTCGGCCCCCATCCGCTTCGGATAGTAGCGGGCATAAGCCTGCTTGTCGTGCTTGTTGAAGTCGTTCGGCGAACTGGAAAGCTGGTACGTCCGGCTCTTGCAGATCGTCCGAATCAGCGACTTCAGCGAATACTTGTTATCGACGAGGTTGGCGGCAAGGGCATCGAGCAGTTCGGGGTTCGACGGCGGATTGGTGATCCGCATGTCGTCGAGCGGGTCGACGATGCCTCGGCCGAAGAAGTGCGCCCAGTAGCGGTTGGCCACGGCCCGGGCGAAGAACGGGTTCTTCGGATTGACCATCCAGTCGACGAGTTTCTCGCGGAGGTCTTCATCGGTGGTCGGTTCCATCGGTTCGCCGTCGAGCGGCTTGATCTGGGCGGTCTTTTGGGTCCGCTTGTTGGTCACGCTGCCGGTGGAGCGGGTGAAGATAACCTGGACGCCGCGGCCGTTGTTGTCGATCTGGCCGGGAACCATCAGGTTCTTGCGGCCGACCCTCGCGAAGAACGACGCCAGCCCCCAGTAATCGTCCTGGCTCCACTTTTCGTAGGGGTGGTGGTGGCAGTTGGCGCAGGCGAGCCGCTGGCCGAGGAACACCTGGCCCACGTCGTCCACGAAGTTCTCGGGCTTCTCGAGTTCCTTGTACCACACGGTGACCGGGTTCTTGCGCTCATCGCCGCTGGCGGTGAGGATCGAGCGGACGAACTCGCTGTACGGCATGTCGGAAGCGACCGACTGGCGAATCCACTCGTGGAATGCGAAGGTGCCGCTGGCGCGGTTCTGTTCGCCGCGCCGCTTGACCCGCAGAATGTCCGCCCACTTGTTGGCGAAGAAGTACGTGTATTCCGGCGAATCGAGCAGCTTGTCGACCAGTTTGGCCCGCTTGGCGGCATCCTTATCGGCGACGAAATCCGTCACTTGCTTCGGCGTCGGCAGGGTGCCGGTGATGTCCAGAGTGGCCCGGCGAATGAAGGCTTCGTCGGTGCAAAGTTCGGACGGAACGAGGCCGAGTTCGCGCCACTTCTTCGCGGTGTACTTGTCGACGACGGTCGATTCGGCGAACTGCCAGGCGGGGGTCGGCGTGCCGAGCGGCACCGTGGCCCGGAACACAGCGACCATCCCCTGGTAGCGGGCCATGATGGCTGCCTCGCCACTCATCCCTTGCGTGCGTACCAGGCCGCCCTCGCCGACCGAAGCGATCTCGCCGTCGTTGCTCTCGTATTGAGCGCGGCGGGTGATGTCTTCGACCGTGCCGTCGGAGTAATGGGCATACGCCGCGAACTGCTGCTTGTTATTGCGGCTGAGGATGCGGTGTTCGGGGAAGACGCTGATCTTCACGACCTTCGGGTCGCTCTCTTCGCCCCACGGCATGCCGGAGGCGATCCAGCGGCGAACGAGTTTGTATTCGTCCGAATCGGGGTCCATCTTCTTGCCGCCGCCGTGCGGAGTCTTGCCGGTCGCCTTCATGAGGAAGAGGCTGGCGTCCGGATTGGCGGGGAAGAGGCGGCGGCCGCGGCCTTCCTTCACGAGGTTCGTGAAATCGAGGATCGGTTCGAAGCCGAGCAGTGACAGTTTGAAGCCGTTCTGGCCGGAGGCCTTGCCGTGGCAGCCGCCGCTGTTGCAGCCGAGCTTGGTGAAGACCGGCACCACGGAGTTGGTGAAGTTGAGCGGCAGGTTGACGCCGATGTTCTTCACTTCCAGCGGCAGTTTCACGACGTGGTTCGCATAGACCGCCGTGATTTCGCTGGCGCCGTTGGCGCGCGGCAGCACCCGGCCAAACGTGGTGATTGCGGCCAACTTGGCGTCGGCCACCGCGTATTGCACGTCGTGGGTCAGGTCTTGCAATCGGCCGTCGTTGAGGGTCGCCGTCACGACGATCTGGGCCGCGTCGTCCGAGCCGTTGAGCGAAATCTTGGCCGGGTGAACGGCGATCGACTTCACGTCCGTGGGTTTGGGCAACGCGGATTCCTGGGCGAACAGAGAACCGCTATTGAAACCGGCGAAGGCAAACAGGGCCGCGATGACCCGGAGGTTCGTTCTCGGCATGGAAGGGACCCTCGAAGGGGTGGTGTCAGGTGGGATATTGGGGCGCGAGGCATTCCGGCAGTAAAGGAATTGTCGCTTATTGGAGGGCACGCTGCAAGGGTGAAGTCGATTTTTTGCGTAGCCGCGACCCAGCGGGGAGCGCGCCGCACTCGGCTCCGCCTCGCGGCTAATCTTACTTTATGCGCTTGAGTTCGGCCTCGACGTTCTTGTAGCGCTGGCGAATGCCTTCCTTCAAGCGGTTCACCTGGTTCTTGTAATCGCGGCCGGCGCCGGGATCGACCGACGCCAGTGCCGGTTGCACCCGCTTCTCCAGCTCATCCAAGCGCTTCACTAGATCGTCCGGCTTGAACACCGTCTTCATAATGATCCGCATCCGGTCGAAGTAGCGTTTCTTCCCCTCCGGCGTACTAATCACGCCCTGGGCCACCATGCCGCCGAAGCCTGGCAGTGCCGGCCCGTTCGGGTCGCCGAACATCTGGTCCATCCCGGACGGAATGAACGTGATCTTGTTGGTCGCCGGGTTGTGGTAGATGCGATAGTTGTTGCACTTGAACGGATAACCGTCCCAGTCCCAGGTCAGCGATTCGAGCACCATGTAACTGATGAACGAATCCATTTCGAGAAGCTTTTCGAGGGCGGCAAAGCGCTTCTTGATATCCGGCTCGCGGGCTGCGGAAATCAGGGCCTTCAGGTCCTTGTAATCGCGAACGTCGTCCTTGGTGGAAATCAGTTGCAAGGGCTGATCGATGTCGCGAAGGAAGCCGCCGTCGTAGAAGTTGCCGCGATCGTTCTTGAAGTGCTCGCGGATGAAGT
>DATNBQ010000346.1:0-12008 GCA_035571955.1 Urbifossiella sp.
CAATTCCCCACGAGGAGCATTCATCATGCAAGCGACTCACCCCAAAGCCCGTATGCAAGCGAATCACTCCAAAGGCCGGTTTTTGGCCGCCTGTGGCCTCGATTGGTTCAGGGCGGAAGTCGTGGCGGAACCGCCGGTTGCGTCAGAATGGAAGGTGGTCTGGTGGCCGCGCGGCCGCGCCGCCGCCAGGCGAGAAGAGCCGCGAAAAGCCAACGGCTCACGGCACTTACGGCGAATGCGCGGCGGCGTCGAAAAAAGAAAAGCGGCCTCCAAATTTTATTGCGGCGAAAGATCGAGGATTTCCGCGGTTGGATTCGGCCATTTACGGCCGGGTAATCGATGGGCGATGCGGTTAATCTTGTCGTAGGGCGCCTTCTTGAGCGGGCTGCGGTGGTAGCGCGTGTCGAGCAGGATGACTTGCACGCGGCGGCCGGGCGGACCGAAGATCGTTGCCGCGTAGACGCCTTTTTGAGTTCGCCGCGGATCGTTCGCACCGGCGCCGAAGAAGTCGAGGAACAGCTTCTGCGATTGGTCCTTGAGCGGGAAGTCGCCGCCGGCGTCGTTCTTGCCCAGGTCGTGATCGTCCCACGTCGCCAGGATCGGGCAGGCGGCCCGCAGCTTCTGGAAGCCCGGCAACTTGCCGAGCGTGCCGTACTTTTCCTGGATTACCGCTGGCGTCACCTTGCGGCCTTTATCCAGGTCCGCGTAGATATTGTCGCCCATGAGCAAGAGCAAGTCGGGCTTCGCGGCCGCGATCGTGTCGAAGATCGGCACCGGCTTGTCCTGATCGGCACAGGAACCGAAGGCAATCCGCGTGAGCACCCTGGTCGGTTCGTCGGCCCGGGCAGCCGAGGCGAAAATGAAAACCGCCAGGGAAAGCGTGGCACGGAGCATGGCGAACTCCCTAGAATTGAATGCATCACTTGGCGAGCCGGGAGCGTAAGCGACCGGAGTCCTGACCACTCCGGTCGCTTACGCTCCCGGCTCGCCATGGACACCCATCAGCATAGAAACCAAACACTTCACGAAGCGCGGTTCAAGGAGATTGCATGCGTCCTTCCCTTCTCGCGTTGTTGTTTCTCGCATCGCCCGCCCTGGCCGCCGAGCCGCCGAAGCTCAAGGTGCTCTTCCTCGGGGACTCGGCCGGGCATCAGCCGGCCACCCGCTTCAAGATTATTCAACCGGTTCTCGCCGCTCGCGGCATCGATCTCACTTACACCGATAAAGTCGCCGATCTCAACGAGAAGAACCTCGCGAACTATGACGGCCTGGCCATCTACGCCAATCACACCCGCATCGCCAAGGAGCAGGAAAAGGCGCTCCTCGATTTCGTCGCGGCCGGCAAGGGCTTCATTCCGATCCACTGTGCGAGCTACTGCTTCCTCAACTCCCCGGCATACGTCGAACTGGTCGGCGCCCAGTTCCGCAGCCACGGCACCGGCACCTTTCGCACGACGAATGTCAAACCCGATCATCCGATCATGAAGGGTTTCACCAGCTTCTCCAGCTGGGATGAAACCTACGTGCACACCAAGCACAACACCAGGGATCGCACGGTTCTCGAAGTGCGAGCCGAGGGCGATTTGCAGGAACCGTGGACGTGGGTGCGGACGCACGGCAAGGGCCGCGTCTTCTATACCGCCTGGGGCCACGACCAGCGCACCTGGGTTCACGACGGCTTCCAAAACCTGCTGGAACGCGGCATCCGCTGGTCGTGCGGACAAGACCCTGCGCTCGCCGGCCCGTACTTCGAACGCCCCGCCATGACCGCCCTTCGCAAGGACGTGAAGCCGTTCGAATACGAACCGGCCAAGGTGCCGTTCTATCCGCCGCGCGGCGGCCGCGGCTCGCCCATCCCGCAAATGCAGAAGCCGCTCTCCGTGGATGAAAGCCTCAAGCACATGGTCACGCCGGTGGACTTCGAGGTGAAAGTCTTCGTGACCGAGGAGAAACTCGGCGGCAAGCCGATCGCCATGGCCTGGGACGAGCAGGGGCGGCTCTGGGTGTCGATCACGATGGATTACCCCAATGAACGCAAGCAACCCGGCGAAGGCCGCGACCGCATCGTGGTTTGCGAAGATACCGACGGCGACGGCGTCTGCGACAAGGTGAGCCTGTTCGCGGACAAACTCAGCATCGCCACGAGTTTGCTTCCCTATGCCGGCGGCATCATTGTCCACCAGGCCCCGGTCACGCTGTTCCTCAAGGATACCGATGGCGACGGCAAGGCGGACGTGCGTCAGGAACTGCTCCGCGGCTGGAGCACCGGCGACACCCACGCCGGCCCGAGCAACCTGCACTATGGCTTCGACAACTGGATTTACGGCTCGGTCGGCTATGCCGGCTTCAACGGCACCGTCAACGGCGAACGGCTGACCTTCCGCCAGGGGTTCTATCGGTTCAAAGTTGAGCTTGTAGGTCGGGCTGTGCCCGACAAAGAGAACGTCGGGCACAGCCCGACCTACAAGGTCGCCAGGCTCGAGTTCCTCCGCTCCACGTCCAACAATACCTGGGGGCTCGCCTTCGACGAATCGGGCCAGCTGTTCGGCAGCACCGCCAACGGCTGCCCGCTCGTCCACATGCCCATCCCCAACCGCTACTACGAAAAGGTCAAGGGCCTCACGCCCACGGTGCTCGGCAACATCGCCGCCGACAACCACTTCGAACCGATCACGGACAAGGTGCGCCAGGTCGATTTCCACGGCGGCTTCACCGCGGCATCGAATTGCTCGATCTACACCGCCCGCACCTATCCGAAGGAATACTGGAACCGCGTCGCCTTCGTTTCGGAACCGACCGGTCACCTCACCGCCGCGTTCACGCTCAAGCCCGACGGCTCAACATATCGAGCCAAGCTCGGCTGGAACCTGCTCGCTTCGGACGACGAATGGTGCGCCCCGATCGACGCCCAGGTCGGCCCGGACGGCCACATGTGGGTGATCGACTGGTACAACTTCATCGTCCAGCACAATCCGACGCCGGCCGGCTTCACCACGGGCCGAGGCGCGGCGTATGAAACCCCACTCCGCGACAAGACCCACGGCCGCATTTATCGCATCGTTTACACCAAGGCCAAGCCCGAACCTCGCGTGAACCTCAAGGATGCCACGCCGGAGAAACTGGTCGAGACGCTGAAGCACCACAACCTGACCTGGCGACTGCATGCGCAGCGATTGTTGGTGGAACGCGGGAAGATTGATGAAGTCCCCGACCTGATTAAGCTGATCGAAGACAAAACAGTGGATGGAACGGGACTGAATGCGGGCGCTCTGCATGCTGTTTGGACGCTATCTGGGCTAGGCGAGCTAGGCATTAGAGCAGCTTTGTTCCAGCATCCGTCCACTTTTGTATGTCAAGCTGCATTTGCCGCTCTGCCAGTGCGCGAGAAGATCGACGAATCCCTGGACGCGCAGATTGCTGGGGCTCTCAAGAATTCCATGGATGCGACGTCGCGAATCGCCGCCGCGCTATGCCTGGCCGATTCGCTTCCCCCCACAACCCACGGCAAGAGCCAGCTGGAGAAACTCCTCGCGGCGCGGCTCCTTTTGGCCGGTATTGACTCCGCGGAACGCGACGCCCTTCTTGCTGCCGCGAGTCGTCGACCTTCGCTGGTGCTGGATGAAGCGGCGACTTTCGACGGCAAGCCGACAGCACGGGGTTTACTCACGCTCGAATCCTTCGCGCGGAACTACGCGGCCAACGGTGGTGACGACTACCTCCCCGAAATTCTTCGCGGTATGGCCAACAAGGATTCGAACCCGGAAATCGCCTCCGCCATCCTTGCCGGCCTCGCCTCGGGATGGCCCGCCAAACTCTCCGCCAAGGCTGCGGACCTCGGAGGTGAAGTGGGGGAGCTACTTCCTAAACTCTCGGCTTCCTCTCGCGCGAAGCTCATCAGGCTCGCCACTATCTGGGGCGTGAAAGGCCTCGATGCTCAGCTCGCGGAACTCACCAAGGCCGCATATTCCACGATCGCCGACGCCAAGGCCGCCGATGCCGAGCGCATCGAGGCCGCCAAACAGATCGTCGAGTTCCAGCCGGAGAGCGCCGACGCCGTCGCGAAGTTGCTCGAAGTGATCACGCCGCAGGCTTCCCCGGCCGTCGCCACCGGCATCATCGAAGCGCTTGGCCAGTCGAAGGCCGTGGGGCTGGGAATCGCCATCACCGCGAAACTCAAAGACCTTTCCCCGGCGGTTCGTCCCGCAGCGATTCGCCTGGTCCTTGCCAAGGCCGATTCGGCGAAAGCGTTCCTCGACGCCGTCGAAAAAGGCTCGCTTCGCTTCGACATGCTCGCCCTCGATCAGAAGACGGCCCTGGCGGCTCACGCGGACCGCACTATCGCCGAGCGGGCCAGGAAACTGCTCGCCCAGGGCGGCGGGTTGCCCAACGCCGACCGCCAAAAAGTTATCGAGGAAATGCGGCCGCTCCTCAAGCAGACCGGCGACCCGGCCAGCGGCAAAAAAGTCTTCGCTGCCCAGTGCGCCAAGTGCCATCAGCACTCCGGCGAAGGGACCGCCATCGGCCCCGACCTCACCGGCATGTCCGTCCATCCCAAGGAAGAACTGCTCATCCACATTCTCGATCCGTCGCGGTCGGTGGAAGGGAACTTCAAGGCCTACCGCATCGTTACGCTCGACGGCCGCACCATAATCGGCCTGCTCTCTTCGGAATCGAAGACGGCCATCGAGGTGGTCGATGCCGAGGCGAAGAAGTTCCCGCTCTCCCGCGACGACATCGAATCGCTGAAAGAGACCGACAAGTCGCTGATGCCCGAGGGGTTCGAGAAGCAGGTGAAGCCGCAGGAGTTCGTCGATTTGCTCGAATTCCTCACGCAGAAGGGGAAATACGTGCCGCTGCCGCTCGACAAGATCGCGACCGTGGTTAGCACCAGGGACATGTTCTTCGACAACGGCGGCCAGCAGGAACGCCTGATCTTCCCGGACTGGAAGCCGAAGACATTCAAGGGCGTGCCATTCATCCTCGTTGATCCGCAGGGCGAGAAGGTGAAGAACGCCGTGATGCTATATGGCCCGAATGGCAACGTGCCGCCCAAGATGCCGCGGAGTGTGAGCCTGGCCTACAACGGCAAGGCCAAGGCGATTCACCTGCTCAGTGGGGTCGGCGGCTGGAATGCGATGCAGCCGCGGACCAACGGCCCGGTGACCATGATCGTGCGGCTGACTTACGCCGACGGCAAAACCGAGGACCACGAACTGCGCGACGGCGAGCATTTCGCCGATTACATCGGCAAGTTCGATGTGCCCGGTTCGCAGTTCGCCTTCGCGCTTCGCCGCCAGCAGATTCGCTATTTGAGGGTCGATCCGAAACGGACGGACGCGGTGATCCAGAAGGTGGAGTTCGTGAAGGGCCGCGACCGCAGCGCCCCGATTGTGATGGCCGCGACGGTGGAAAGCCCGTGAGATCGCGAGAGTTCTTTATGCGCGAAGTCACCGAGTCAGCCAGCCTCTCTGACGCTCTCCCCGCTGGCCCGTTGGGGAGAGGGTAAGAATGGCTAGTTGGTTGCACGTCATTGCATTGATGACTGTCCGCAACTGTCGAGCGTGCGGATAATCTCGGCGGCCTTCGTGCACTGCTCGCGGGACGCGTCCAGGTGGGTGACGGCGCGGATTACATTCTTTCCCAGTGCCGCGACGAGTACGCCGCGCTCCTTCAGTTTGTTCGCCACCTCGCGGGCTGAGCCCCACGGCGGGCCCACTTCAAACCAGACGAGATTGGTCCGCACTTCCGGGGGAGTAAGGCGGAATCCGGGAACGTCGGCGATCGCCGCGGCGACAATGCGCGCATTGGCGTGATCCTCGGCCAGGCGCTCGACGTTGCGGTCCAGAGCGTACTGGCAAGCAGCCGCGAGGTAGCCGGCCTGGCGCATGCCGCCGCCGAACAGCTTGCGAATGCGCCGACCGTGGGCAATCAGGTCGCGCGGCCCCGCCAGCGCCGAACCGACCGGCGCCCCCAGTCCCTTGCTGAAACAGACCGAGACGGTATCGAAGTGGCGGCCCCATTCCTTCGCGGATACGCCGGACGCCACGATGGCATTCCACAAGCGGGCCCCATCCAGATGCATGGCCAGGCCATGCCCGTGGGCCCACTCGGCAATCGCGGCGACCGTGCCGATGGGATAAACCGTGCCGCCGCCGCGATTGTGCGTGTTCTCCAGGCAGACGAGCCGCGACCGCACCGAATGCATGTCGTCCGGGTGGAGGCGATTCCCCAGGTCGGCGACGCTGAGCAGACCTTGCTTGCCTTCGAGCGTGCGGGTGGTGACGCCGCTGAGGGCCGCCGGAGCGCCGGCTTCCCAAAGGTAAATGTGGCTAGTGCTCTCGATGAGGAGTTCGTCTTGCGGCCGGCAATGGACGCGCACCGCGATCTGGTTAGACATCGTGCCGGTGGGAACGAAGAGGGCCGCTTCCTTGCCGAGCGTCTCGGCGACGCGCCGCTCCAGTTCGTTCACCGTCGGGTCTTCGCCGAACACATCGTCGCCGACGGCTGCCGCCATCATGGCCGCCAACATGCCTGGCGTCGGCTTTGTGAGCGTATCGCTGCGGAGATCAATCATAAGGATTAACCACAGAGGCACAGAGACACAGAGAAATCAGAAATCAGAAATCAGAAATCAGAAATCAGAAATCAGAAATCAGAAATCAGAAATCAGAAATCAGAAATCAGAAATCAGAAATCAGAAATTTAGTCCATCTTCGGTTCTGGCGCAGGAGCTTCGGTTTGCCTGTTCTCCAGATACCAGCGGCCATCGAGTTTCTTGAAGAACAATTCGCGGTCGCGGAAGTCGGGAAGCCCGACCTTGGCGGCTTCGCCTTTATCGTCGAATGTTCCCGCACCGCGGAAGCGGCGCAGTTCCTTCAACACGGTCGGATCCTCGGCGAACTGGGCCTCGATGTCGCGGACCAGTTGCCGGAAGGCGGCGGCGCGCGTGTCGCTGAGCACGCGAGCGTGGAACTGATCCGGCTTCGTCGGCACCCGCGCCTCGAACTCGATCTTGTCGATATTCTTTTGCTGAAAATCGCGGAGAGTGGCCAGTTGCGCTTCGACGATTGGTTGGAGTTGGCGGACTCGTTCGGCGACGCGGGCATCGACGTAAGCCGGCTCCATCAGATGCGCCACGAAATAATTCATCTCGCCTTTTTCGATGGTTTCGATGGCGGAGTCGAGGGCCTGTTTCGGCGTGCCCTGGAAATAAGTCCGGCCGCGATAGGAAACGCCGTGCCGCGGCGGAATTTCTTCCGGCGTCTTGGGCCTGCCCTGTTGCGCCGGTGCTTCGACGGCCGCCCCCAGTAGCATCGCGATCGCAAATAAGCGCCGCATAGCTCGCTCCCCTTGGCCCCGGTCGCATGCGCTCCCGGCTCGCCAACTGATGAATCTGAGTTGAGCCTACCATATCGGGAACAGGAACGCGAAGGCGGTCCATAGTAAGCGAGCGGCCGAGTAACTCGTCACAGCCCGCATAACCGAAACTGACTATCCATTCCCGAGAAGCTCGTCGTATAGATCCTTCAACTTGCCCATGCGGGTCGCGAAACTATAGCGGCCCTCGACGGTCTGGCGGCCGGCGGCGCGAAAGCGATCGCGGAGCGGCTCATCGCGAATCAACGCCAACAAGGCCGCGGTCAAGGCTTCGCAGTTGCCGGTGTCGACGAGCAGGCCATTCTCGCCGTCTTGCACCAGTCGCGGCACGCCGTTGACGCGCGTCGCCACGAGCGGCACTTCGAGCGCCAGCGCTTCCAGAAGCACGTTGGGTAATCCCTCGCGATGGCTGGAAAGCGCGAAGGCATCCATCGCTTCGAAATACCCGCGCACGTCCGTTTGCCAGCCAGGCAGGCTGACGCGATCCTGCATCCCCAACTCGGCAACCAGGCGTTCGAGGGTCGCCCGTTCGCTTCCTTCCCCCACAATCACCAGGTGTACGTCTTCCTTTTGTTGAACGAGGGCGTGCACGGAGCGAATGAGAACGTCGAATCCTTTTTCATCGGAGAGGCGGCCGACCGCGCCGATGAGAAAGCGGGACGTCGGAAAGCCGAGCGCCTCCTTGGCTTCGCGGATTGTGCGGCGACGGCGATAATCCGCGGCGTCGATGCCGTTCTCCACAAATACGAGATTCTTCTCCGCGACGCCGCACTTCGTGCATTCCTCGACTAGATCGTCCGATACACAAATGACGCGCTCGTAGCGCGGCAAGCACCATTTGTCGATCTTGTAATAGAGCGGCGTGCGGGCCGTGTGCCGCACCCACCCGTGCACGGTGGTCACGAGCCGCATCCGCCAGAAGCGCTTGAGCAAAAGCCCGAGGGCGTTCGTCTTATAATCGTGCCCATGCCAGATGGCGACTTTCTCGCGGCGGCACGTGGCCAACAGTAGTTTGACGACGCGCCAGTCCCAGGGGCCGCGATCGGGGATGGAAATGAGTGGGGCGCCGTAGCGTTCGGCATTGGCGCGAAGGGCATCGAATCCCTGGTCGCCGGGCGGATGCAGATAGGCGCAGAGCATCCGGTAGCCGAGCGGTTCGAGGAACCGGGGCGAGTTGAGGATCGTCTTATCGGGGCCGCCGCCCGAGCCGGTGACGACGCGGGCATCGAGAACGACGTTCATCGAATAATGCGGAACTCGGAATTCGGAATTCGGAATGACCCCATATTTTTTGGACCTTGTTCCGAGGGCGGTGCAGTCATCGATGCGGGGCTGTCATCACTCAGCATTCCGCACTCCGAATTCCCCATTCCGAATTCTACGATGCGGTTTCAGGCGCTGCCGCGGTGGCCGGGTGGAGCGGCTCAGTATTCGCCGTCGTCGAAGGTACTGCCGGGGCCGCATGTTCCGGCTTGTCGTGCCGCTCCGGCTTATCGTGGCGGCGCGTCTTTCGCTTGGTCTCCACGGCCTTCGCGTACTTCCGCACCCGCTCCTCCATCTCCTTGCCCGGCTGGAACGTCACGACGTTCTTGGCGGCCACGTCCACGCGGTCGCCGGTCCGCGGGTTCCGTGCCTTGCGCGGCTTTCGCTGCTTCACCTCGAAGACGCCGAAGTTCCGCAATTCGATCCGCCCCTCCGCCACCAGCGTCTCGATGATCGCGTCAAACGTCCATTGCACGAGTTCCTTCGTCGCAAGTTGCGTCAAGCTTCCTTTGAGCAACTTCTCGGTGTTCGCCTTCTCGCAAAGTTGGCGGACGATTTCTTTCTTGGTCACGAGGCGATCCCCCGGCAAAGATCGGAATGTTCCCTAAAGGCTATTCTGGCCGGAAAGTAATGTCAAGGAGCGAAACGAGTTGGGAATATTTTTAGATTAGCCGCGAGGCGGAGTCCGCGAAGCCGAGCGCGGCTGCCTACCGACCAATCACACTGCGAGCGGAGGCGATGGCCAAGACGAAAAGCGCCGCGGCCACGAGCAGCAGTTCGGGAAAATCGCGGACCCAGCGGACCGGCGCGGGGAGGCGGGGGCGGCCTTCGCCTGGGGCGCGGCTCTCGCGGGCCAGCTTGCGGAGCCGCAAGTATTCGTCCTGCAGCTCGGTGTGGCCGCGCCGCCAGTCGATGGCAAGTGTCTGCCGTTGATCCGGAAGCAAGCGCCGCAATGTGTCTAGCAAGAGCGGTTGGTTCAAGAGCGTGACAACGATGCCGCCGGGTTGGTCGATTCCGCCCACAACTCCCGACAGGGCCGGTAAATGCGGCCGAACGGCGGCGACGGCCTCCAGCAGCAAGAGCAATCGGCCGGGGCGATCGATCGGTTCTTGCGGGTCGCCGAGGATCGCGCCGAGGCGATCCCAGGCGCGCAACGACCGGCGAAGGAGTGCAAGCCGCGTGTAGATCCAGCGTCGAGTTGCCGACGGCGGGCTTGCTTCCGGTATTTCTTCCGCCTCGACGAGTTCCGCTCGAACCAAAGGCAGTTTCGGCGCTTCAACCACGGCCGCCCGGAAACGCGGCGGCAGCGGCTCCGCCTCCGCCATCTCATACCCTTTGACCGCTTCACTTTCCGGAACCGCAATCTCCTGGGTCACGTCGGTCGCATCGGGAATCTCGAAGGCGGCATCGTCGAAAAATGGCTCGTCGTCGATGACGGGTGGGGCAATGACGAGCGGCGCCGGCCGCTTGACGGGAACTGCGAGTGGCGGCTCGATCGGCTTGGCGAACTGCGGCTTGAGCAAGTGGGCAATCGGTTCCGCGGCGAAGCCCAGTTCCTCATCGTAAGCCGCTTTGCCGATTGGGTCGGTGAGCGTGATGAGCGCCTGGGCGAGCCGGTTCATTCCCTCGGTAACGAGTTCGGGATGCAGTAACTGGTTTTGGCGAAGTCGGTCCATTTGCCGGAGGACGCGCGGCTCGATGGCGGCGGGCTCGACTTGACCGGCGGCGAATCCGAGCAGCGCATAGTGGTCCGGCGGCCACGCACCGGTCGGCAACCCCAGCCAGGTCCGCAACAAGCTGTAATCCACGTCGCACCCTTCGGGTTTAGCCGCGCGGAGGAGTCCGCGGAGCCGAGCGCTCCACGGCTAACCAGGACTAGATTTTGCGATAGCCACGGCGGCGCGGCAAGCCGGCTTGTTTCCCCGCTACACGCCGGGTTATAACGCGGCCCGATGCGCAACTTCCTGCGAACCTTGAAATACTCACTGCCGTATCGCTACCGGCTCATCGCCTCCGTTCTCTGCGCCATCGTCGTCGCCATCCTCTGGAGCATCAACCTCACCGCCATTTACCCCGTGCTGAAAATCCTCGGCACCGACAAGAATCTCCAGCAATGGGTCGATGAGGAAATCGACGGGGCTCAGAAACACCTGGCCGCCAACCAGGCCAAATTGGTGCTGCGGCAAGACGCCTTGCAGAACATCCTGAACCACCCGAACCCTCCGGACCGCGAGAACAACGAACGGAAGGAACGCTGGGAAATCACGAAACTGGAAGCCGAGCAGAGCGACCTCGGCAGCCGACTGTATCGCTTTCAGCTATTGAAGAAGTTCGTCATCAATCAGTTGCCGGCGGATCGCTTCGCCACGTTCCTGTGGATCATCGCGGCGGTCATTGTCGGCGTCTTTATCAAGGGCATTTTCGAATTCCTCCAGGATTCGTTGGTCGGCAGCGCGATGAACCGCACGCTGTTCGACCTGCGGAATCTCTTCTTTCGGCGGATGATCCACCAGGATGTGCGGCAACTGGCGGCCGCCAGCACGCCGGAACTGATGGCCCGCTTTACCAACGATCTCGAACAGCTCGGCAACGGCCTCAAGGTGCTTTATGGCCGCATGGTCGTCGAACCGCTCAAGATGATCGGCTGCATTATCGTGGCGTGCTGGATGAGCTGGCAACTGACGCTCGTCTTCGCCGTGCTCATTCCATTAGCGGCCTTCGTGCTGATGAAAGTCAGCCGAATGATGCGGCGGGCCGCCCGCAAAGTCCTCGAACGGATGAGCGCGATCTACAAAATTCTCCGCGAAGTGTTCGACGGAATCCGGGCCGTGAAGGCGTTCACCCGCGAACCGCACGAACGGCGCCGCTTCCGCCGCGCCACCGAAGAATACTACCGAAAGGCAATGCGCGTCATTTACATCGACGCCTTCGCCAACCCAATGATGGAACTGCTCGGCGTCGGCGCCGTGACGCTCGCGCTCGCCGCCGGCACTTACCTCGTCGTCACCGGCAACACGCACATCCTCGGAATGCGGATGACCGCCCACCCGCTCGGCTTCGAGGCCTTGATCCAACTTTATGCGTTCCTGGCGGCCATTGCCGATCCCGTCCGCAAGCTGTCGAGCGTCTATACGAAGTTGCAGGCCGGAGGCGCCGCCGCCAACCGCGTCTTCGATCTCTTCGACCTGAAGCCGGAGATCAAGACAAATTCCGAGGGGCCGCGGATCGAGACTGTTCGCGATAGCGTCGAGTTCAAGAACGTCTGCTTCAAATACAACCCGGACGTCGAGGCGCCGACGCTCGATTTCGTCAATTTGAAGGTAAAAGCAGGGGAGACGATCGCGATCGTGGGGCCGAATGGCTGCGGG
>DATNBQ010000347.1:0-7761 GCA_035571955.1 Urbifossiella sp.
GCAAGGTTGGGTGCGGGTCATCGACCGGTTCATGACGGCAGAAGAAATGGCGGCGCTGCATGCCGACAGCCACATTTACCTGCTGCCGGCCGCCCGCGTGCACATCGTCTCGTTGCTGCAAGCGATGAGTTATGGCCTGGCCATCGTCGCGTCGGATGGCTGGGGAATCGAGGAATACCTCGACCACGAACGCAATGGCCTCGTCGTCACGGGTCGCTACGGGAAGGCGTCGTGGGCCGATGCGGAAGAGGGCCTGCTCCGCGAGGATTACGAGCCGATGTTCACCTCGGATCCGGATGTAGTGGAAGGAATTGTCGAGGCGGTATCGCGATTGGTGGAAGATGCGCTGTTGCGGCGGGAACTGGGGCGGGCGGCGCGGCGCGACATTGAGACGAAGTTCACGGGGTCGCGCTGGAACGAGGGATTGCGCGAAGCGCTGAGCCGCGCGCTGCCGCCCGGCCCGCGTCAAATGATTAGCCGCGAGGCGGAGTCCGTGGAGCCGAGGGCGCCTCGAATGATTAGCCGCGAGGCGGAGTCCGCGGAGCCGAGCGCGACCCGTTGAAGCGCTTATCGCAGCCCGATCGAGACGTACTTCGTTTCCAGGTAGGCTTCGAGCCCTTCGTGGGCCAGTTCGCGGCCCATTCCCGATTCCTTCATGCCGCCGAAGGGGCACTGCGGCGCCGCCGGAACCGGATCGTTGATCCCGATGATCCCCGATTCCAGCCCTTCGGCCATCCGCCACGCCACGCTGAGATCGTTGGTGAATACATAAGCGGCCAGGCCGTACTTGGTGTTGTTGGCCGCCGCGATCACGTCATCAATCTTTGTGAAGTCGAGCACGGGCATCACCGGGGCGAACGGTTCGTCGGTGAGGATGCGGGCGTTGGCCGGCAAGCCGCCGAGCACCGTCGGTTCGAAGAAGTATCCCTTGCTGAAGTTCTTGGAGCGGCTGCCGCCGGTGAGGATCTTCGCCCCCTTCCCCTTCGCGTCGTCGATCAACGCTTGCGTGCTCTCGAGTGCCTTCTTCTCGAACATCGGGCCAACGACCACGCCTTCCTCCAGCCCGTTGCCGAGCTTCAGTTTCTTCGCTTCCTCCACGGCCACTTCGGTGAAGCGTTTCTCGATGTCCTTGTGAATGAAGAAGCGGCTCGGGCTGATGCAGACCTGGCCGTTGTTGCGGAACTTGCCGAGCACGGCGGCCTTGGCAACCACCTCGGGGTCGGCGTCCGGGAAGACGATGAACGGGGCGTGCCCGCCGAGCTCCAGGCTCAGCCGCTTGACCTGATCCGCGGCCTGCTTCATCAGCTTCTTGCCGACCTCCGTGGAACCGGTAAAGCTGATCTTGCGGACGGCCTCATTGGCCATGAACTCATCCGAGATTTCACTGGCCGAGCCGATCACCAGGTTGGCGACCCCCTTGGGAAGCCCGGCATCGATCAAGCATTCGAACAGGCCGATGAGGCAGAGCGGCGTCTGGCTGGCCGGCTTGCAGACGATGGTGCAACCGGCGGCCAGGGCCGGAGCGATCTTCCGCGCTTGCAGCGTGATCGGGAAGTTCCACGGGCCGATGGCCCCGACCACCCCGACCGGATGCTTGATGGTGAGGTGCCGCTTGGCGTTGTTGCTTTGCGGGATGATCTGGCCGTAAGCGCGCTTGCCTTCCTCGGCGAACCACTCGAAGGTATCGGCGGAGTGGAGCACTTCGCCCTTGGCTTCGCCGAGCGGCTTGCCCTGCTCCATGGTCATGGTGCGGGCGAGGGCGTCGGCCCGTTCGCGCATGAGGTCGCCGGTTTTCTTGAGCACCTTGGCGCGGTCGTAGGCCGTGAGCTTCATCCAGCTTTTCATGGCCTCGGCGGCGGCGGCGACGGCGCGGCGAGTATCCTCGCGGCCCCCGAACGACACCTCGGCAATGGTCTCCTCGGTCGCCGGGTTCTCGACGGCGAGTTTCTTCCCCGAGGCGGATTCGACCCACTGCCCGTCGATGTAAAGCTGGCGATGCTGGACGGGAACGGCGCTGGACATGGCAAACCTCGGGGTGTCGAAGGCGAGATGGAGATATGGTATGAAGCGGGCGAGCAAGGATTGCGAGAAGCAATGGCGAACATGCCAACGATTCCTGGAGCTGAAGAACCTCGGGCACGGCCCGACCCACAGAATCCGCCCGTAGGTTGGGCTGCGCCCGACTCCCACTTGGTAGGCCGCCAAGAATCGTTTGGGTACTCGAATGACCTTCGCGGTTGTTGCGGCCGCGCCAACGCGGTATGATTCAGTTACGTTCAAGTTAGTACTGCCCTCCTCTCCACCGCACACGAGGACCAGTCATGCGAAACTGGTTGGTCGCCCCACTTTTGTTCACGGCCGCACTGCTGGCGTCGTTCGCCGATAATTCCCCCGCCTTTGCCCAGAAAGCCGACGGCGCGAAACCGGAGGAAGAAACCTTCACCACCGCGGATGGCGTCCGCCTCAAGGGGCTGTTCCACCGCGCCGAGACCAAAATTGCCGGCAATCCCGTCGTTATCCTTCTCTATCAACCTGGCGCCGGCAACACCATGGACAAGCCCGGCGACTGGGCCGGCCTCACCAAGACGTTGACCAAGAAAGGCTTCAACGTCTTTCGCTTCGACTGGCGCGGCCACGGCAAAAGCAAGGATATCGTCGATGGCGACCTGTTCTGGAACAACTCCATCACCGGGCCGTGGAATCGCCGCTTCGTCAAGGGATTCAACAAGAAGCCCCCCAAGGGTGAACTCGACGTTAAGAACGATCTCCTCTACGGCAACAAGTATTACCCGATGTTCGTGCAGGATCTCGCCGCGGTTCGCAATCAACTCGACGGCAAGAACGACCAGGGCGACCTGAGCACCAGTTCGATTTACCTGATCGGTGCGGGCGACGCCGCCACGATCGGCATGCTGTGGATGTCCGAGGAGTGGATGCGGCCGGAAATCCATCCGCAGTTTCTAGGCACGGACTACTATCAGGTTTCGCCGCTGCCGATGTTCCCGCCCAATCCGGGCGCCGAGGCGGGCAACGACATCGCTGGAGCGGTCTGGCTGTCCGCCAGCCGACTCACCTCCATTCCCGAACGCCTAGTCACCGATTGGTCGAAGGCCAACCTGAAGCTGCGCGACAACAACCACATGCTCTTCCTGTACGGCGACAAGGACAAGAAGGGGCACTTGGACGCCAAGTTCTTCTACGATCAGGTGCTCGTGGCCAAGGGCAACAAGAACCTCGGCGTCAAGCAACTCGAGCAGACCTTCCTGAGGGAGGTTCAAGGCACGGCTCTCAAGGGGGTGTCGCTGCTCGGCAACGATGGTGCACTCCACACCGAAACGGACATCATGAAGTTCCTCGAGGCGCGGCAAAAGGATCGCGCTTCCAAGGTCCGCCGCCAACGCAAATATGCCCACCCGTACTTCATCAACCTGCAAGCGTTCGGCATCAACCCGCGTTAAGAGTTGGCGAGCCGGGAGCGTCAGCGACTGGAGTTGTTAATGACTCCGGTCGCTCGCGCAACCGGCTCGCCCTTTCAATTCGCGCTCTAAGCTTGACCGGGCCTCTCCACGCCGGGGACCGGAATGCCGACCGATGCCGAGCCCTTTCTCCAACGGATTCGGGCCTTTCCGGACGACGATTCGCACCGCCTGATTTACGCGGATTGGCTCGAAGAGCACGACGATGCGGGGCGCGATCGGGCGGCCTTCATTCGAATTCAGATCGCTTTGGCCGGAATGCCGACCGGCGATTCCCGGCGCGCGGGATTGATCGCTGCCGAACGCCTCTTGCTCGACGCTCACCGCGAGGAATGGGAGCGGCCGCTTTCGGGACTCGCCACCGGCCGCGAATTCCGCCGCGGCTTCGTCGAGGAAGTGAAAGTCTCGGCGCGGCAATTCCTGCTCCACGCCGATGAACTCTTCGCCGCCGGGCCGATTCGCCACATCCACTTTCTCGACCTGGGAAGCAATCTCGACGCCGTGCTTCAGTCGTCCTTCCTGAGTCGGCTCACGGCGCTCTCCGTGTTCGCGCAACATGCTGGGGAAGCGCTGGCCCGATCGGTGGCGCGCTGCCCGCACCTGGCCGGCCTGCAGCAGTTACACCTCGGCCGCAATCGCCTGGAAGATTCCGCGGCCGAGCACCTCGCCGCCTCGCCTTACTTATCCAATTTGGAAGACCTCGATTTGGCGGAGAACGATCTGAGCGAAACGGCGGCGCGGGCGATCGCGGCCTCGCCGCATCTGGTGAACCTTCGCCGCTTGGAACTGCGGCACAACCCACTCGGTCCCGGCGGGGCAGAAGCGCTCGCCGGTTCCGAACGCCTGGAGCGGCTCGAATACCTCGGCCTCGCCGATACGGGAATTGGCGTGCCCCGGTTGCACGCCTTGCCGGGCGTCGCCGACTTGCTGCGCTTTCCACGCCTCGACTTAACGGGCAATCGCCTCGGCCCGGTCGGGTTGAAGGCCATCTTGAGCCGGCACGGCGTCGATC
The DNA here is from genome assembly GCA_035571955.1 of Urbifossiella sp. Classification (GTDB taxonomy): domain Bacteria; phylum Planctomycetota; class Planctomycetia; order Gemmatales; family Gemmataceae; genus Urbifossiella. The sequence continues at coordinate 4,489 of DATNBQ010000347.1, forward strand.
GCGCGGCCGTGAAGCTTCGCGAACTCGACCTGAGCCACAACGAACTCGGCGAAGGGGGAACGCGGGTGCTGGCCGAGTCCGCGGCGATCGAAGGGTTAACCGAACTGCGGATCGCCGGCTGCGGCCTCAGCGATTCCGCCACCCGCTACCTCGCCCAGTCGCCGCACCTCAATCGCCTCGCCATTCTCGACCTTTCCAACAACCCGATCCCCGACCCCGCGTTTTGGTGCTTCCTCGATTCGCAGCAGTTGCGTTCGCTGCGATCGCTCATTGTGCCGCTCGCCATTTCGCCGGGCATGAAGGAACGGCTCGACCAGCGGTTCCATCGCGGCATCGTGCGGATGTGAGTGCGTACAATTCGGTTATGTCATCGCTTTCTATCGCGAAGCCGGGTTTGCCGCCGGGGCCCAAAGGTTCCTTTCTCGGCGGCAGCCTCCGCGCGTTCATGGATCGCCGCCTCGATTTCTTTCTGGACGTGGCCCGCAATCACGGCGATCTCGCCAGCTTCCGCTTCGGCCCGCGGCGCATCTTCCTCGCCAGCCATCCGGACTTGATCGAACGGGTGCTCGTCACGGATGCCCGCCATTACATGAAGCACTTCGGCGCCCGCATGTACAAACCGGTGCTCGGCAACGGCCTCGTCACCAGCGAAGGCGACTTCTGGCTGCGGCAGCGCAAGCTCGCTCAGCCCGCGTTCCTGAAGAACCGCGTGCTCGGTTACGCCCCGATCATGAGCGAACTCACCGAACGCATGCTCGACCGCTGGGGAGACGGCGAACGCGTCGACATCCACGGCGAATTCAGCAATCTGACCAGTGCCATCGCCTTGAAAACGTTGTTCGGGCTGGACGATCACGAGGACCGCGACGAGTTCGTGACGGCGTTGCGGTCGGCGTTCTTCATGTTGAGCGCGAAGTTCCGCTCGCTGGTGCGGGCGCCGCTGTGGATGCCGACGCCGCGGAACTTGCGCTTGAAACGAGCGATCGCGCACCTCGATCGCGTGGTGAATGGCTACATCGCGGCGGGGCGGGCGCGGCGCGAACCGGGCGACGATCTTCTGTCGCGGTTGGTGCTCGCCAAGGACGACGACGGCGCGCCGATGACCGACCGCCAGCTGCGCGATGAGGCGATGACGCTTTACCTCGCGGGGCACGAGACAACGGCCCTCACGCTGTCGTGGAGCTGGCTCTTGCTGGCCCAGCATCCGGGGACGGCCGCCAAACTCACCGCGGAATGGGCGCGCGTGCTGGCCGGCCGTTCGCCGACCCCGGACGATTTGCCCAACTTGCCGTATACGGACGCGGTCATCACCGAGGCGATGCGCGTCTATCCGCCGGTTTATCTGATCGGCCGGGAGGCGCTTCGCGATCTGGAACTGGGCGGTTACCGGGTGCCGCGCGGGGCGACCGTCTTTATGAGCCAGTGGGTGAGCCACCGCGATCCGCGCTACTTCGCCGATCCGGAGAAGTTTCGGCCCGAGCGCTGGGAAGACGGCCTGGCGAAGCGGTTGCCGAAGTACGTTTATTATCCGTTCGGCGGCGGCCCGCGCGTCTGCATCGGCAACACCTTCGCGCTGATGGAGGCGGCAATCTTGCTGGCGACCGTCGGCCAGCGTTACCATTTCACGCTGGCCGAGGATGCCGTGATCGATGTGAACCCGCAGATCACGCTGCTGCCGGCAAATGGAATCCCGGCCGTGTTGAGTAGGCGATAGGTGACTGAGCCCCGACCGTCGCGGAGGCCTTACTTCAAGTAGCGGCTGGCAAAAGTGATGAAGGTGGGCCAGTTGGGGCCGGTGGTGTGGCCGCCGCGATGCTGGCGAAAGCTCACGTCACCGTCGATGAGCGGCTTCTCCAACATGGGGAACTCGGTCGTGCCCATGTCTTTTTTGCCCAGCAGCTTGTAGACCGGGCCGGCGCCGGCCGCGGCCAGGAACATCCCCTTCGCATCGACCCAGCCGTCGCCGTTGGCGACCGTGCCGGCTCCAATGAACACGGGCTGCGGAGCGCAGAGCGCCACCAGTTCGTGGGCATCGACCGGTAGATCGTCCCACGTCAAGGGCCCGGCATACTTCAGATAATTGCCAGCCATCCAGTGATACTCGTTGGCCGCCGCGACGTTCTCGACCAGTTCGCCGAAGTTGCGGCGATGCAATTTCGCCCCACCGGCCCCGGACGAACTGACGTAGGCGATGGCAAAGCGTTCGTCGTAGGCCATCGCCACCAGGGTCGCCTTGCCGTAGCGCGAATGCCCTTCGAGCCCCACCATTTTGGCGTTCACGGCCTTGTCCGTTTCGAAGTAATCGAGGGCCCGGCTCGCCCCCCACGCCCACGCCTTGAGCACGCCCCAATCGTCCACCTTGCGCGGCTGCCCCTTGTTGCACAGGCCAATGATCCCTTGAGTCAGGCCGGCGCCGTTGTCCGCCTGCACGCTGTTGGGAACGATGATGGCGTAGCCCCAACCCTTGGCAAGCACCTGCTGTTGCCAGGTCGGTCCGCTCGGCCCCTTGCCCTTGGGGAACGGCCGAATGGGGCCTTTTCCTTTGCCGAAGAAGCCGCCGAAGCCGAACTCCATCATCACGGGAACCGGGCCGGTTGCCTTCGCCGGGGTCGTCAGTGTCAGCCGGATGTCAACGGCGACTTGCTTGTAGCTGGAGTTGTCGACGTGGCCGATTAACCGCTTGACGATGACGGGCATTTCGCCAACGGTCTGCTCTTCGGTGGAGGTCAGTTCCCATTTCACGTTGGGGGTTTCTTTGGGCGAGCGGCCGTACATTTCGCGGTCGAAATCCTCGAGGAGTTCCGGCCGCCGCCGCTTCACCCACTGCTCGGCCGTGGTCACTTTCTGGCCGTTCTTGAGCGTGAGTGGATCGGGAAGCTTGGGGTAGAGAGTTGCCTTGGATTCGTCGTAATTGGCGGCGTTGTCGGCCTTCTTGTTGCTGCCGTTGGCGCCGCGGCGAAGCTCCTTGATCTTCAGTAGTTCCATGGTCCGCTTGTGATCTTGCTGAGTGGTGAGTTGCACGGGCGGCGGATCGTCGCCGCGAACGACGGGCACGGTGATCGCCAACGCGAGCAGCGGCATGAAATGCGAGCGATTCATGGCGAACCTCGGGCGAGAAGTGGAATGCGGATCATGGCAACGTGGTCGATCCGACGGCGCCGCTGTTCTCGCCGCGGCGGGCCCGCGAGGAACGCTTCGCCGCGATGCGCGAGAAGAGGAAGACGCGGGTACAACCGTCGCAAGTCTGCCGGCGCGAACGGAAGCCCGTGTGGC
>DATNBQ010000348.1:0-2393 GCA_035571955.1 Urbifossiella sp.
TGTTAGCGGCCATTTACGGCCGAGAATCGGCTTGACTGGCGGTTCCAAGAACGATGAATTCGGCTCGATCTGCTGGGCGGATAAAACCCACCCACTTTCCAGCTGCTTACCCGACAACCGCCATGAGCGCGAGCGCGTCGCGGACGGCCGCCACCAGTTCCGGCGGGCGATACGGCTTGCTCAACAAACCGACCGAGCCCTCGATGTCCGCGATGTCTTCCGGTGAGAACCCGGAAGAGAAGAGAACCCGCGCATTCGGAGCGATGCGGGCAATCTGCCGGAAGGCATCGCGCCCCGACAGCCGTGGCATTGTCATATCCATCACGATGAGGTCGATGCGGCCGCGTTCTCGAGCGAACACATTCACCGCCTCGAGACCGTCCTGGGCCTGGAGGACGCGGTAACCCGCTTTATCCAACACCGTGCGGCCGATCTTGCGAATCATTTCGTCGTCGTCCACAAACAGGATAGTGCGAAGGGCGGGATCGGGAAGCGCGTCGGTCACGGTCGTTTCGGTGGGGCTCGGAGTGACGGTCAAGGCATCGACGGCGCTGCCGACGTGCATGAGGCGGGAGCCGCTGCCTCCCGTGGCGGCCGCCGCGAAGTGCAGGTCGAAGCGCGTGCCAGCCATGGGCGAACTGTGGCACTCCACCCAGCCGCCATGCTGCTTGACGATGCCGCGGACCATCGCCAGCCCTAGCCCCTTCCCTTTGCCCGCCTCCTTGGTCGTGAAGAACGGTTCGAAGAGTTGTCCGCGCACGGCCTCGGTCATGCCGCTGCCGGTATCGGCGACGGAGAGGCGAACGTATGCCCCCGGCCGCGCCTCGGGGCAAACCGTGGCGTCGTTCTCGACGACGACAAGCGGGCTGGCCGTCAACGTCAGCGTTCCCCCTTCGGGCATCGCTTCGAACGAATTCAAGCTGAGGTCGAGCAAGGCCTGGTGCAAGAGCACGGGGTCGGCCAGAATGGACCCGCAATCGGCGGCGATCTTCGCGGCAATGTGGACGCGGCCTTCCTCGGCGCGGCGGCGGAACGCCTTGACGATTCCATCGAACGCTTCGCGCGGGCTCACCGGCATGGGAACGATTTGGCTGCGACGGGCGAAACCGAGCAGCTTGCGGGTCAGGTCGGCGGCGCGCATCGCGGCCTGGTCGATTGCCGCCAGGTGGCCCCGATTCGGATCGTCCGCCGGCAACTGAACCAGCGACAAGTGCCCGATCATGCCGGTGAGGAGGTTGTTGAAATCGTGGGCAATGCCGCCGGCGAGGCGGCCGACGGCCTCCAGTTTCCTAGCTTCCTGCAACTGTTCCTCGAGGCGGCGCCGCGCCGTCACGTCGATCGACACGCCCAAACCGTAGCGGAACTCGCGGTCCGGCCCGCGAATCGCCGCCACCGAGAGTTCGCCCCACACCGTCTCCCCGTCCGGCCGCAGATAGCGCTTGGTAATCGCGAAGCGTTCCCGCACCCCGGAGCGAAGTTCATCCACCAGCGGTTGCTGCGCCTTCCAGTCGTCGGGATGGGTGACCTCGACGATTCGGAGGCCGATCACCTGCTCGACGGAGCGGCCGAGATTGGCGGCGAAGGCGGGGTTGCAAGAAAGAAAGCGTCCGGAGTTATCCGCGAGCGAAATGCCGGCGGCCGTGCTTTCGAAGATGCCGCGGAACATTTCTTCGCTGCGCCGCAGGGCTTCCTCAGCCCGCTTTCGTTCGGTCACGTCCAGAATCACGCCGTAGCGCTCGGTGCGGCCATCGGCCAGTCGCCGCGGCATCGACCGGCAATGCACCCAGAACATTTCCCCGGCGATGGTATGGGTGCGAAATTCTACGTCGAAGGGTGTCAGATCCCGGTGCGAGTCGCGCTGCGCCGCCCGCACCTTGTTCAGGTCGTCCGGGTGGATCAGCCGGTAGACCAGTTCCGGGTCTTCGAGCATCACGCCAGGAGGAAAGCCGAAGATGCGTTCGACGCCGGCGGAGACGTACGCGAAGCGGACGTCGAATTCGGAGTGGGCGACGATGTGGTAAATGGCGCCGGCGGGCAGGTTGTCGCCGATGAGTCGGAGCCGTTCCTCGCTGGTCCGCAGTTGCTCCTCGCTCGCGCGAAGCGATTCCTCGGTGCGCTTGCGCTCGGTCGCGTCGCGCTGGATGGCGACCCAGTGGGCCACTCCGCCGGCCTGGCTCGGGATGGGCACCAGGCTCAAATCGACCCAATAGCCCGTGCCGTCCTTGTGCCGCCTCCATAGTTCGACTTGATGGAGCCGTTCGCAATTGAACGCGTCGAGGATTCCCTGACGCACGGCGGGATCGATTTCATCGCCGGCCACGTCGCGGAACGGTTGACCGACGACTTCGTGGGCGTTGTAGCCGGTGAGCCGGGTGTAGGCGTCGTTGGCGTAA
>DATNBQ010000349.1:0-3809 GCA_035571955.1 Urbifossiella sp.
CTTCCGGCATCTTCCCCCACAGTTTCTGGTCGGCGATCTTCAAGTGAATGACATCCACCGCGACACCGGCCCGTTCGCCCACGGCGATCGCTTCCTTGATGGCAGCTAACACGCCGAGGCCTTCGTTGCGGTTGTGCGTGGAGAAGAGCCCGCCGTACTTCTTGATAGGCTCGCACAGTTTGACGATGTCGTCGGTGGTGGTGAGCGAACCGGGCGGCATGGCCAACATGCTCGACAGTCCGAACGCCCCGTCGCGCATTGCTTCGTCCACGAGCGCCTGCATTTCCTGGAACTGCGCCGCGGTTGGCCGCTCGAACGACGACCCCATCACGCTCCGCCAGACGTTATCGATGCCGACGTAAGATGCGGCGTTGATGGAAATGCCGGACTTATCGAGGGCGTCGAAGTAGCCGCCGAGCGTGGTCCACTGGAAGGAGCGGCTGCTGTCGCGGAAGCGGGCCGGAGGCATTTTGCCTTTCGCCGGCCCGGCCGATTGCCCTTCGCCGAACACTTCCAGCGTCACGCCCTGGCGAATCTTCCCTTCGGCCTTGCCGTCTTCCAGCAGCAGCATGTCCGAATGCGAGTGAATGTCGATGAACCCGGGGGCGACGGCGAGCCCGGTCGCGTCGATGGTCCGCTTGGCGGGTATGTTCAGTGCCCTGCCGATAGCAGCAATCCGTTGACCGGTGATGGCCAGATCGCCCTGGAACCAGGGGTTGCCGGTGCCGTCGACGATCTTGCCGTTGCGGATGAGCAAATCGCAGCCGGCCGGGACATCCGCGGCAGTCATCCAGGGCGCCGCGACCGCGGCCGAGAGCGATGCGAATAAATCGCGACGCGATGGAAGGAACATGGGGATGCCTTGGATTAGCCGCGAGGCGGAGCCGAGCACGCCTCGCCTCGTCTCGCCGAATATGTTATGAACCCGAAGTTCCATCGCGACGTTTCGGGCCAATGCCATCCAGCGATTCGAGGAGCTTCGCGGGGTCGACTGGTTTAATGAGGTGGAGGTGAAAGCCGGCCTTGGCGATGCGTTCGATCATGTGTTCTTCGGCGAGCGCCGTCATGGCGATGAGAATCGGCGCGCCATCGCCGCAATGGTTGAGGATTTGTTGCGCCAGTTCGAAGCCATCCATGCGCGGCATGCGCAGGTCGGCGAGAACCGCGTCTGGAGCCGCAGATTTAATGTATTCGAGGGCATCGGCCCCATTCCCAGCCGTGAAGACCTGGTGCCCGTGGAAGCGGAGCAGGGTCGAAGTGGAATCGGCGGTGTCGTGATCGTCATCGACGACCACGATCGCCAAAGCCCGTGGGGTTGGTGAAGAAGGCGCGACATTAGCGGAAGGCATTCAAGGATTAAAAAGGTTGCACCACACGGAGAAAAGAGAATATCGCGGGTTTTGCGGCGTCTCCTGACAAGGGAACACTCCCCGCTATGGTACCCCAATCTTCTGGCGCGTGTGTGGGCGACACGCTCCGACCGGCCTCCGGACATGTTCCGGGGGCCGCGTTCTTTCCAGCCCACCCGCGGCCGCGGGTGGGCTTTCGCGGTCCCCAATTCTAAAATATCCCTTCCCACAATCTGCGGATATATCGCCGATGCCGCGAACTTATCTCGTCACCGGGGCCACCGGGTTCGTCGGCTCGCATGTCGCCGAAGCCCTCGTGAACCGCGGCGACGCCGTCCGCACCATCGCCCGTTCAAGCAGCGATACCGCACTTCTCGAGAAGCTCGGCGTTACTATCATCCGTGGCGACCTGACGGATCCGGAGGCCATTCGCCAGGCCGTCGCTGGTGCAGAGGTCGTGATCCACTGCGGCGCCAAGGTCGGCGACTGGGGCCCCGTCGACGATTATCGCAAGGTGAACGTCGACGGGCTCCGCCACTTGCTCGACGCCCTCCCCGGCAACCTGCAACGCTTCGTGCTCGTCAGTTCGCTCGGCGTCTACGCCGCTCGCCACCATTATGGAACCGACGAAAGCGAACCGCTGCCGGACCTGCACATCGACGGCTACACGCAATCGAAAGTCGAGGCCGAGAAGCTGGCGCTGGAATACCACCGGAAGCGCGGCGTGCCGGCCGCGATCCTGCGCCCCGGCTTCATCTACGGCCCGCGCGATCGCTCGGTCCTTCCGCGCATCGTCGGCCGCTTGAAGGAACGCAGCATCATTTACATCGCTCGCGGCCGTTACGCCCTCAACACCACATATGTCAGCAATCTCGTCGACGCCATCCTTTTGGCCGTGGACAACCCGGCGGCGGTCGGCGCGGTTTTTAACATCACCGATGGCGAGTTCGTTAGCAAGCGGCGCTTTTTAGAAGCCGCCGCGGATGGCGCCGGCGTGCCGCGGCCGTGGGGCACGGTCCCCGTCTGGCTGGCGCGGTTCGTGGCCAACTGGCGCGAACGGGTCTTTCGCCGCAAGAACAAGCCGCACCCGCCGCGCGCGACCCAGGCCCAGTTGAAGTTCGCCGGCCTCAACCTCGATTTCTCCATCGCCAAGGCCCGCACGCAACTGGGCTACGTTCCCCACGTCTCCTTCGACGAGGGAATGAAACGGGCCATCGCCTGGTATCGCACTTTGCCGGAATGAACACTGCCGCCGGCTTCAGTCGTAGAATGAGTAGTCCAAAATCACCTGGGAGCTTTCATGGGTGCGGCTGCAAATCCCCCGACCGGGCAAAGGAGCCTGGCCCCGGTGCTGGTTCCGGTGGCCGGCGTCGCCATTCTCGTCGTCATCATGATCGTCATCGGCTCGGCCGGCGATACGCCATCCGGCACGAACAAGGTCGGCAAGGACGGCAGGCCGGCGAATCCGTTCGTCTCCGGGCCGGGTAAACCGATGTCCGACGGCTCGAACGGCGGCACCGACGATCCCGACCTGAAACCAATCGGCTCGCAAGGGTTGAAATATCGCGAGTTGCGCGAAGGGACCGGCGAAGCCTGTCCGAAAGGTGCGACCGTGGAGGTGCACTACGCCGGCTGGCTCACCGACGGCAAGCAGTTCGATTCCAGCCGCAAGTATGGCCCGCTGCCGATGAGTATGTCGCTGGGCAGAGTCGTTGCCGGATGGCAGCAAGGCATCCCCGGCATGAAGGCTGGCGGCATCCGTAAGCTGGTGATCCCTTCCGATCTCGGCTATGGAGATGAGGGACGTGGTCGGGAGATCCCCGGCGGCGCGACGCTCATCTTCGAAGTGGAACTCATCGCCATCAACCAGTGACGCCCTTGCATCCGGCCGCGGCATCGCCTGTAATGATTCTTCATGCTCGAATTGCTCGAGTCCCTGCTCGATGAACCGGCGGCCGTGCCCGGTGAGTACACCCTGGTGCGGGTGTCGCGCCGCGCCATGGCCACCGCGTTCGAAGTGGCGATTCCGCAAGGATCGCACCCGGACGCCATCGCCGCCGCCGAGGACGCCCTCGACCTCATCGACGAGCTCGAAGACCAAATGACGGTATTCCGCGACACCAGCGAAGTATCGCGCATCAATGCCACGGCGTCGCAGCAGCCGGTTCCCGTGGAAGCGAAGTTGTTCGAACTCTTCCAGCGGTGCGCGGCCTGGACGCGCGAGACCGCCGGCGCCTTCGACATTGCCACGGGCGCGTTGACGAAGGCGTGGGGGTTCTATCGCCGCGACGGACAGGTGCCGTTGCCGCGCGACCGCAACAAGGCCATGGCCCGAACTGGCATGAAACACGCAATCCTGGCGAGCCGGGAGCGTAAGCGACCGGAGTCCGGAACCGTCAAGTTCCGCATACCGGGAGTCGAATTCAACCTCGGCGCCGTGGGCAAGGGGTACGCGCTGGA
>DATNBQ010000350.1:0-7432 GCA_035571955.1 Urbifossiella sp.
CGTTGAAGTGGCGTCGCCGAACGACGGCTATGAAGAAATCCAATCGCGAGTCGCCGATTTCCAGTCTGCCCAAACGCGACTCATCTGGGTGGTCAGCCCGCACACTCGCTCTGTGCTCATCCGCCGGCTCGATGGTTCGTGTGCGGAACTCCGCGAAGACGGCGAACTTTCCGGCGAAGACGTGATCCCCGGCTTCCGCTGCAAAGTGGCGGAGCTGTTCATCTAGCGCGCTCGGCTCCGCCTCGCGGCTAATCGTCACCATATGCGCGGTTCGCGGCGGTCCAGCAAATGTGCCGTACCCGTGGCTGCCGCGTCCAACAGATCGTCGTGCTCGCCGAACGGGAACGAAATCATCTCATCCAACAGCGGCCGCTGACCCGCATCCACGGCCGTGCCATCGCCCTTGAGCCGGAAGCTGCCGTTCTCCACGGCGACGCTGAACGCCGCCACGCGGGCCGCCTTATCTGTCGATTGCACGACGCCCTTCACCCGCGGCCCGAATCGCGCTTGCCGTACCAGCAGATCCTTGATGCCCAGGAATGCGGCATTCGTTTCAAACAGGATCACGCTCGGGTTCCAACGGCGATCGAAATCGTCGATGAGCGAAATCAAGTCCGGGGCACTCACGCGCCGGGCCGTCGCTTCAAGGACGTGAATAGCCGCCCCCGACTTTGCAAGAACGACCAGCGCGCTGGCGTCGGCCTTGGCCCGCGTGCTCACCGCCGGATCGACCGACAGCACCACGATTTCGTGCTCTTCTTCGCGTTCCCAGAAGCGGATCCATTCGCCGCGGATGGGCGTCTCCTCGTCGGCAACGGGAAGCAGTCGATAGCCGCGAGCGAAGGCCGTGGCGCCGATCTCGTCGCGCCGCGCTTGCAACTTCGCCGTCGGCCACTTCTCCGGCCACACCGGTTGCAGATTCTCGTCAATTGCCCGGCGAAATAATTTGAAGGCCGCATTCTTTTTCAGCCGAGCGTTCAGATCATCGGGGTGCCACGGCGTAAAGAGGCCCCAGAAACGACCTTCGGGTTCGAGGGTGTTCAACAAGTTGTTCTCGAAGTATTCGGCCGCGCGGCCGCGCTCCGAACCGCCAAACAGCGACCGAAAATCCACAACGTCATCGCACACCAAGAGATCCGCCCGTGTCCCGGTGCTGCCCGCGCCGAGGCCGTAGGCGGCCACACTCGGGCCAATTGTTTCCGTTCCCCGCTTCACTGCGAACGAGCCGGCCGACCACGGCAAACTGGGAACCAAGTTCGGAAACACTTGATGAACCCACGAGTTGTCTGCAATCGCATCGCGGATGAACCGGGCGCGTTCCGTGGCAATCGATCCGGTCGCGCATATTACCTTGACGCGCAGACCGGGGTTGCGACCCAGTTCCCACACGATCCGGCAACACGTTTGGAAACTCTTGCCGTGATCGCGCGGCAACTCGATGAGTGCGCGCGGGTTCGCCGTCAGGAACCGCTGCATATCGCGATGAATTGCGGCCTGTTGGATGCGTTGCCCGAGATGGTCGGTGAAGCAGAGGGGAATGAAGGAATTGGGATCACGCTGGGCCAGGGATGTTCCCCGGATCATTTCCATCAGCCGGCGAAGGCGGGGTTGATCGAATGGCAGCGATGGCGGAATCGAGTTCGGCATCGGATAACCCCGTCAGGAAGGAGAAAAGACGAATCATCTCGGGGGGAAGGGTTTGATCGGCGGAGAGTTTCGGTAGCTTGGCCACGATCTTGCCGAGGTTGATCCGCATATCCACGATCGTCTTGGCGGCATGCCATGCCAATTGTTCGTCCTTGGAACGAAGCAGGCGGCGAAGCACAAGCACCGCCTCGGATTCGGAAGCGTGAGCGAGCTGTACCTCGGCACTCTGTTGGAACAGGAGCCAGCGATCGTGGTATTTGGCGGGCCAGCGGCGAACGGTGCGGGCCGCCCGGCCGACTTCCCTGCCGACGGCTTCCCAGGTGAGCCCATCCGCGCGCAGATCGGCCACGCGCGCAAGGATTTCGTCAGTGGGTGGTAGAAGTCGTGCCATGGGAGCTCCGGGATGTGGGAAAGGGTTTGGGATCGGAGAAATGCGCGGCTACGGGCTTTGAAATGCCCGCTATGAGCAGGTAACATCCGGTGGGTGGAAATCAAGAAGATTGGCGTTTAGGACGTGAAAAACTGCCGCACCAAATGCGCGGATCAAACCATAGTGGGTCCGTAACCTCATTCCGCCTTGTCAGAAGGATTTTATCCGAGGGGGAGCAATGGTAGTGGCTCCAACCGTCTTTGTACTCGGTGCCGGTGCCCACTGCGCTTACGGATTTCCGAGCGGCGCTCAGTTAATTCAAAGAATCATTCAAGCAATTCCGGATTCATCTCTTCCCGCTAGCTTCAGGCTTCTAGGTAAGGCGTCCAGGGGCTCACGCCCGTGGCTATTTTCGGCGGCCCCTTCGAGGCCGTGAAAAATTCGGCTCCGTAAAGTAAGTGCCATTGGGCAAGAACGCCTGTGCCACCAAGAGAGAAACCGACAGGTGAATGGGCGAATGGGCGAATGGGCGAATGGGCGAATGGTCCGTTACGGAGTTTGTCGTTCACGGGACGGCCCGTACTCGTTACCATGTATGAAGGTATCGACCATGGAGGAACGACAGATGACCGAGCCGGTTCCCGCCGCGCCCGTTCCGGGCCAGAACGCCCCGCCGTCCGATCCCCAAACACTTCAACCGCCCCGAATGCTTTCGCCGCGCATGATGGTCGGCGTCGTCGCCGTTTGCGGGCTGGCTTTCCTGTTCTTTATGACCGTGGGAGGCTCGAATAAGGCATCCGATGAGCCGAAGGACGCGAAACCGGCCGAGAAAGCCGAAAAGGCCGACGACCCACCGCGGCCGCCGCGCAAGGCGATTCCTGCTCCCGAACTTTCCGGAGGTGTCGCCTGGCTCAATACCGGAGGACCGCTCGAACTCAAGGACCTCAAAGGAAAAGTCGTCCTCCTCGATTTCTGGACTCTCTGCTGCATCAACTGCATCCACTGCATCCCCGACCTGCACAAACTGGAAAAGAAGTACGCCAACGAGCTCGTCGTCATCGGCGTGCATTCCCCCAAGTTCGACAACGAGAAGGAAACCAAAAGCATTCGCAAGGCGATCCAGCGTTATGAAGTTCGCCACCCGATCGTGAACGATGCCGACCGAAAAATCTGGAACCGCTATGAGGTCGATTCGTGGCCGACGATGGTCCTCATCGATCCCGAGGGGAACCTGGTCGGCTACGCCTCCGGCGAAGGGAACTTCGAGCTGCTCGACGTGGTCGTTGGCAAGGTGGTCGCCGAGGCGAAGAAGAAGAAGACGCTCAACGAGAAGCCGGTGCGTTTCGATACGTCGAAGTTCCGCGACAGCACCGATTCGCCGCTCTTCTTCCCCGGTAAAGTGTTGGCGGACGCGGCCGGCGGGCGCATCGGCATCGCCGATAGCACGCATCACCGCGTCGTCGTTACCGATATGAACGGCAACAAGCTTGCCGTCGTCGGCACGGGGCAACCCGGCTTCATCAACGGCGCCTTCGACAAGGCCCAGTTCGATGATCCGCAAGGGCTCGCCTTCAAGGGCGACATCCTTTACGTGGCCGATCGCAAGAACCACGCCATCCGGGCCATCGACTTGAAGGGAAAGCAAGTCAGTACAGTCGCCGGCACGGGGCAGCAAGCGGAACCCGGCGATCGGCGAATTTCCGGCCCGGTCGCCGCGACCAGCATCGGCCTCAACAGCCCGTGGGGCCTCTTGATGATCGGCGACAAGCTGTTCATCGCGATGGCCGGCCACCACCAGATCTGGTACCTCGACCCAGCCAAGAAGGAACTGACGAACTTCGCCGGCAACGGCCGCGAGAACATACTCGATGGATTGCCGCGCTTCGCCAGCTTCGCCCAGCCGAGCGGCCTGACGACCGACGGCAAGTTCCTTTACGTCGCCGATAGCGAGGTCAGCGCGATTCGCAAGATTCCGCTCGAAGGGAAGGGCGACGTGGAAACGCTGGTGGGCCGCGGCCTGTTCGTGTTCGGCGACCGCGACGGCCCCGGCCGCGGCGACGATTCGCTCACGGGCCAGACAAAAGAGGCCCGCCTTCAGCACGCCCTGGGCGTCGCCGCCGTGGATGGCAAGCTCTTCATCGCCGACACCTACAACAGCAAGATCAAGGTCTTCGACCTGAAAACCGGAATTCTGAGCACGTTCCTCGGCGGTTCAAACTGGCTCGGTCAGTCGCTGTTCCACGAACCGGCCGGGCTCAGTTACGCCAACGGCAAGCTCTACGTGGCGGACACCAACGCGCACCGCATCCGTGTGGTTGACCTGAAAACGAAGGAGGTCAACACGCTTAAGCTCACCGGCGTCGCCGCGCCACCCGCTTCCAAGGAAGAAGCGAAGAAATAGCAAGATTAACCGCGAGGAGGAGTCCGAGGAGCCGACCAGATTATTGGTTAGCCGCGAGGCGGAGTCCGCGGAGCCGAGCGCGGCCAATTTGGCCATCAATCGCGGGCCGGGGCCTTGAAAAACCGGCCAACCTCTTTAAGCTAGCGTGGCTTCGCCGAGGTGGCGGAATTGGCAGACGCGCTAGATTCAGGTTCTAGTGTCAGCAATGACGTGGAGGTTCAAGTCCTCTCCTCGGCACCACTTTTCAAGTAGAAACGAGAAGGAACACGGATAGAGCGGCGCGGCAACCGCAACTAGGGTGTAGCAAGATTCGCTGGGGGGTGTTGAATGCTTTTGGGTGGCACCGGCTTCCAGCCGGTGTGTCTTTACTCGCACCGGCTGGAAGCCGGTGCCACCCAAGAATCGTCCGAGATTATCTACTGCACCCCCGCAACTAGACGCCGCGCCGCCGGTCTTTACACGTCGCCTGCTTCCGGGCAACAATGCCTCCTCCGATTTCGCTTACCGAGGAGGCCGCCGTGGCTTACCCCTTGTGGCTCGCCAGGTTCCTGGTTCAAACCGGCATCGCCCGCTTCCTTCCCCTGGCCCGCCGACTCAGCGATGGTGGGGGCCGCTTCCTCCGTTACTATTCTGATGCCGTGCTGTCCGCGCCGGTCGAGGAACTGCTCGATCCGGCGTACTTTCCGACGGCCGGGCCGGACGTCATCGATTTAAACCTGCCGGCGCCGCGGTACGAGTCGAGCCTGAGCGTCGGCCGCATCACCGCCGATCGCCGCGGCCACCCGCCAGCGGGCGGATTGCTGGAACTCCGCCGGGCCATCGCGGAGCATTCGGTGCGCCGCGGCGGAGCCGCAATTGATGCCCAAAGCGAGGCGATGGTCGCGCACGGCGCCGCCGGGGCGTTCGCCGCTGCTCTCGATGCCTTCGTCAACCCCGGCGACCGCGTGGTGCTCTTCGATCCTTCGTCGCCGCTGTTCGCTCTTGGGGCCAAGTCACGCCGCGCCGATCTCCGCTGGGTTCCCACGACCAACGATGAAGGGCGCTGCCGCTTCTCGCTCCCAGATCTGGAAAAGGCCACGCGCGGGGCGAAGTTGATCGTGCTTTGCAACCCCGGCAACCCGACCGGCGCCAGCCTCGACGAAGCCGGTTTCGATGCGATTGCGAACATCGCCATCAAGCGCGGCGCGCTCGTTTACCTGGACGAATCGTTCGGCCTCGGCGGTTGTGCCGAGCGCGCGGCGCCATCGCTCGGCAAGCGAATGGCGGAGTTGCACCGCGACGGGCGCCTGCTGGCCGCCGGGTCGGTGTCGCAGGGATGGGGGCTGGCCTCGCTGCGGGTCGGCTGGTTGACCGGTCACCGCCACCTGATCCAGGCTTGTTCGTTAACCGCCAACCTGCATGCTCCGTACGTTCCGACGCTCTGCCAGCAGATCGCGACCCGGGCCCTGACCGAAGGCCCGGATCTCGGGATCACGCCAACGGATCAGGCCCTCGATAAGCGGCAGTTTGCCGTGCATCGGTTGCGGGCGCTGGGGCTGGATGTGGAATGGCCGGCAGCGGGGTTCTTCGCCTGGGTCTCGGTGGCCAGCCTGGGCATGGATGGTCGGACGTTCGCCGAGCGGCTGTTGAAGGAGAAGCAGGTGCTCGTGCGGCCGGGATGTGCATTCGGACCCAGCGGCGCGTATCGAGTGCGCATCAGTTTCGCGGCGGACGATGGCCGCCTGCGCGAGGGGCTGTCGCGGTTGGCGGCCTTCGCCGAGCGCCGCCACGCGCCGGAGCCGGTTTCGCATCGGAACGAAGCGATGGCGACTGCCGCGGCGGAGCCGGCCTTCAGCCGCGCGTGAACTTTTCATATGCCAACAGGGAGGCTCTTCCGCACGGGAATTACTCCATGAGCGATACGCGCGTTCCGGTAATCGGCGTGGG
Organism: Urbifossiella sp.; assembly: GCA_035571955.1. Taxonomy (GTDB): domain Bacteria; phylum Planctomycetota; class Planctomycetia; order Gemmatales; family Gemmataceae; genus Urbifossiella. The sequence continues at coordinate 6,345 of DATNBQ010000350.1, forward strand.
ACCGGACGGCCTGGCGGGGTTGACGGCCCGGTCGCGCGACTTGCTGCTCGCGGCCCAAGTGGTATTCGGCTCCGAAAGCGTGCTGCGGCTCTTGCCGGAACTGACCGCCGAGCGCGTGCGGATCGGCGCCGATCTTCCCGAGGTCGTCGAGAAGCTGCGGGCCAACCTCGGCAAGAGACGCCTCGCCCTCGTCGCCAGCGGCGACCCGCTCTTCTACGGCACCGCCCGCTACCTGTGCGAGAAAGTCGGGGCCGAGCACTTCGAAGTGATGCCGCACGTCTCGTCCATGCAACTCGCCTTCGCCCGCCTCAAGGAATCGTGGGAAGACGCGTACCTCACCGATCTTTCCGCCCGGCCGCTCGACGACGCCATCGACAAGATTCGCAGCGCGGAAACCGTGGGGCTCTTCACCAGTGAGCGCTATCACCCTGGCCGGGTCGCGGCGGAACTGCTCGGCCGCGGCATCGATTACTTCACGGCATTCGTTTGCGAAAACCTCGGCGGCAAGGACGAACGCATCACCCGCGGCGACCTCGCCGAGATTCGCGAGATGAAGTTCGACCCGCTCAACATCTTGATCCTTCGCCGCAAGCCGAATCGCCCGGATCGGCCGCGGGCCGCGAAACTTCGCCGCTTCGGCAACCCGGATGAAGTCTTCGCCCAGACGCGGCCCAAGACCGGCCTCATCACCCAGGCCGAAGTCCGCGCCGTCGCCTTGAGCCAACTCGATCTGCATCCCGGCGAAGTCTTCTGGGACGTGGGCGCCGGCAGCGGCAGCGTGGCCATCGAGGCGGCCGGCCTCGTCGCCCCCGGCCCCGCATATGCCATCGAACAGGACCCGGCCGATTATCACTTGATCGTGGCCAACGCGGATACCTTCGGCGTGACGAACGTGAAGCCGGTATCCGGCACGGCGCCGGAAGTGTTCGCCAGCTTGCCGGCTCCGGATGCGATCTTCGTCGGCGGCAACGGCGGGGAGGTGGCCCGCTTGCTCGAAGCCTGCTTCGCGGCCCTGCGGCCCGGCGGCCGCCTTGCCACCAACGTGGGCACCGTCGAAATGCTGACGGCCACTTATGCCGTGCTCAAGC
>DATNBQ010000351.1:0-4923 GCA_035571955.1 Urbifossiella sp.
CACGCCGACCGCTTCGGGAACTTTTACCATTACCATCACGGCGACCAACGCGATCGGCTCGACCGATCAGACATTCACATTCACGGTGAACCAGGTCGCGGCCATCACCAGCGTGAACTCGACGCGCTTCGCGTTGGATGAAATCGACAGCTTCCAGGTGACGGCGAGCGGTTTCCCGGCGCCGGCGTTCTCCACCTCGAGCACGCTGCCGAACGGCATAACGCTCTCCAGCAGCGGCGTTCTGAGCGGCGAACCGACCAATGCCGGAACGTTCACGATCACCATCGTGGCGACCAACGGGATCGGCGCGCCCGGCACTCAGACGTTCACGCTGACCGTGGTTCCTCCGGTGGTGTTCACGCCGCTGAAGATCGCCGACGGTCAGGTGGCCGCGAGTTACAGCCAGCAACTGACGGCGAGCGGGCCGGCGGGGCCGTTCACGTTCCGGCTCGCATCGGGAACCTTGCCGGCCGGATTGACGCTGAATCCGAACGGCGCGGTGCGCGGTTCTCCGAGCCAGGCGGGCACGTTCACGATCACGGCGGCCGCGACCAACGGGACCGCCGACACCGGCAGCCAGTCGTACACGTTCACGATCATTCCCGCGCCGGTGCCGCTGAGCATTTCCGGCGCCCCGGACGGCTCGGCCGTTCAGTTCCTGCCGAACAAGACGGGCAGCTTCGCGCTGGGCAGCGCGATCGATCCGTTCGCGAACACGGGCACGTCGTCGAGAACGGCGGTCGCCGATGTCAATGGCGACGGCGTGCCGGATACGATCTTCGTGACCGGGCCGGGCACGCCGATCCGCGTCGCCGTGGAGAACGGCGCCAGCGGTTCGCTCCTGGTGCTGCCGTTCGATCCGTTCGGCGGGAACTTCCTGGGCGGCGGGTTCGTGGCGGCGGGCGATTTCGACGGCGACGGCCGGGCCGAGTTCGTCATCACGCCGGATCAAGGCGGCGGCCCCCGCGTCAGCATCTTCTCGCTGTCCGGGTTCGACCCGAAGCTGCGGGCCAACTACTTCACGGTCGATCCGAATTTCCGCGGCGGGGCCCGCGCCGCCGTCGGCGACATCAACGGAGATCACATTCCGGATCTGGCCGTGGCGGCGGGCTTCGGCGGCGGGCCCCGCGTCGCCGTCATCAACGGTATAGACGCTCTCACGACGGATGGCTTCAGCTTCTCCGACCGCCTCGTCGGCGACTTCTTCGCCTTCGGCGACGACCTCCGCAACGGCGTTTATCTGGCCATCGGCGACGTGGACGGAGACGGCTTCGGCGACCTGATCTTCGGCGCGGGCCCCGGCGGCGGCCCCGAAGTCCTTACGATCAGCGGCCAGACGCTCGTCACCCGCGGCTCCTTGGTCGCCGTGAACAACCCGATTTCCAACTTCTTCGTCGGCGGCTCGGATAGCGATCGCAGCGGTGTCCGCGTGACGACGACCGATGCGGATCGCGACAACCTTGCCGACGTGGTGGTCGCAACGGGTGCCGATGTACCGAGCGGCGTCCGCGTTTACCTGGGGAAGAACTTCGGCGGGGGCGAACCGTCGCACTTCCAGGATCTCGATCCGTTCCAGAGCGCGGTCCTGGCCGACGGCGTGTTTGTTGGATAAACGTCGGCGCGCTCCGCATCAGCCTGGTGGCACAGCCATTCTCGCCTGTGCAAGAACCTCGCACAGGCAAGAATGCCTGTGCCACCAAGATACGCTGGGTGGTTGAACTGCGGGTCCGCGGCATGTTACAATGAACCGGATCACGTCGAACTGCCACGGGAAGTGAAATCGGCCCTGCGCAACCGCTAAGATCGGCGCGGCCTTTCCCGATTCCCGATCTCCCGCGGTTTGTCGCCATTCCGAACTTGGCAAACGGTTCGCCGTCCGTCAGAATCGACCAGGAGCGACCCCGGCGCACCTTCGCGGAACTTGCTCGTCATGGGCCTTTTCGGCAAAATCTTGCTGGTCGTGAATCTGCTCGCGTCCGGCGGCTTCATCTACCTCGCGCTCCAGGATTACAAGGGGCGGCAGACGATCAATGCCGTCGGCTTGCGGCATGTGATTCTCCGCGACGGCCTGCCGCTGGAGGGCGGCCCGGATACGCTGCCGCCGCGCGCCCAACCCACGGCGGACAATTACTCGGACTTCATCTCGACGCAGATTCCGTTCCCGGTCGAAGGATCCGGCGGCACGAAAATCGAGAGCGTCAGCCCGGAGTTCCTTTACGCCTATTTCACCCAGGCGGGGGATGCCGCCGGCGACCCACTGGCCGGAACGACTCCCGTGGCCAGCCAGATGGCCGAGGTCAAGCGCGTCTGGGGCATTATCAAGGGGCTGGTGGACAAGGGCGACGGTTTCGCGGCCAAGGCCCAGCTTGCCGCTCCGTTCATTCTGTACCAGGCCGAAAGCTACGAAGAACGCGCCGACTATCTCGACTGGATCGCGAAGAATAACGGCGCCGAACTGCTACACGCCCTGGATATCCAGTTTCACCGGGTGTCGCCGAAGGTCGTTGAGGCGACGCCCTTGAATCCGAGTGCGTGGGCGGCGTTGCCGGACGCGATCCGGGCGCTGGAAGCGGAGCGGGACGCCGCGGTGAAGGCGGCCGACGCCGCCAAGGCGGCTGGCAACGCCGCCGAGGAAGAAAAACAGCGGGCCCTGGCCGGGCAGAAGACGAGCGCGATCGCCCGCCGCCGCACCGCCCCGCCCGAGGATGAAGTCGATCGCCGCCGCCGGTTGGCACATCTCTTGATTCACCTCGATCGCAGCGCCCCGTGGCAGAAGCGCGTCGAGATCGTTATTGGCACCCGCAACTACGCACCGGCCGTCGATGCCCAAGTCGCCGACTTCAAGCAGATGATCGAGCGCGTCGAGGATTACACCGTCAAGGATCAGCAGAAGTTTTCCGGCGAATACGCTCGGTTGCGGGCCCAGGCCATCGAGCGGACCCAGCGGACCATCGAGAAGGCGATCGTCCGGGCGCAACTCGTCATCCAGGCCACCAAGGACCAGGACCTCGTCAATCAGCGGCAACTGCAACTCGACGACCTCCTGGCCCAGCTGACGAAATTCAAGGAAGAGGTCAACATCCTTCTTGCCAAGCAAACGATGACCGAGAAGCGGTTGTTCGAGATCGAAAAAGAGATCGAATTGACGGTGGAAGCGGTGTTCCAACTGGACGCCGAGTTGCGGATGCGCGAGTTCGAGCGCTACAACAAGAAGTGAGTGCAGAGTAGAATCGCTAGGAAGCGATCGGAGTTGAGTCGGAAGCCTTTCTGGCCTCTCCCCGCTGGGGAGAGGGCGGTTTCCGAGCGGAGCGAGCAAACCGGCTGAGGGGCTGAATTCGCGAAGCAAAACCCCTCACCCGTAATCTCGCTAGCGCGAGATTACGGCCTCTCCCCAGCGGGGAGAGGCGTGGGGCTAGTCGGCTCACCGTCATGGCTTTCATGGTGGTTGGTAGCCGGATACGAAGTGACGAGGCCCGACATGACGGCGCTGGGCAAAACGCTGATCTTCTTGAACCTGATCCTGGGGATCGGGGCGGCCGTCTATTCCACGTCGGTGTATGCCAATCGGCCGCCGTGGTTCGAGGATCCGGAAAGCAACATCGACAAGGGGAATAAGCCGCTGTATTTCAAGCAATTGGCGGCCGACATCGATGCGGGCGGCAAGGCGGGCGGGTTCGCGAGCGCCGCCTGGGGCACGCAATTGAAGAACCTTGAAAGTAAAGAGAAACTCCGTTCGGATCGCTATGTGCGGATGTTCGGCACGCTGCCGGACGGCACGCGGGCCGCCGGTTCCAAGGGGCTTCTCGACTATGCCCATGAAGGGAAGATGCCGGGCGCGGGCGCCGGCGGCTTCGTTAACCTCAGCGAAGACCCGACCACGCGTCTTCTGGACTTGAACCCCGACCTCAAGGACGTGAAGAATGTGATCGTCCACGGGCCGGACGGCTTGCCCCTCAAAGGCACCGATTCGTTGCTCGAACAGTTCGAGAAGGACAGCCTGCTCGCCGAGCAGCAGGCGAACCTGAGCAAGAAGCTGCGGGCCCAAGTGGAGGCGCTCGGCCTGCGGATCGGCACGGTGCAAACGCAGGTTCACAAACAGCGCGAGATTCGCGATAATCTCGTTAACGAGGCTGCGTATCTAGAGAACTTCCGCGTCAATGCGACCTTGAACCGGGAGACGTTCCAGGCGCGGCGCAACCAATTGCTCGAACGGCTGGCGCCCTTCCGGGCCCAGGACAAGAAATAGATCACTTCGCAGGGGGGCCTGGGGATGACCTGGATCGGCAAAATCCTGATGGTGTTCGTGCTCATTCTGGGCATCGCCGCCATGTGGTTCACCACCACGGTGTTCGTCGCGCGGACGAACTGGAAAAGCGACCGCGATTCGTGGCAGAAGCTATACAAGGAAGCCGACACGGCGCGCGTCGCCGAACTGAACCGCTACAAGGCCGAGAAGGAATCGCTCGAACGGCAACTCGTCGCCGAGCAGACGAACAGCAAGGGCCTTACGGCGCAGATCGCCACGCTCACCGGCGCCAACGACAAGATCAGCGAGGACAACAAGCGGATGACGGCGATCCTGAACACCGCCGACATCAAGGCCGTCGAACTGCAAGCCATCAATCAGGCCCTCACGGACGAAGTGAAGCAGACCCGCGACCGCAACGTCGTGCTCGAGAACGAGCGGGTGGTGCTGACCACGGCCCGCGAGAACGCCGTCAAGGACCGGCAGGAGTTCGAGAACCGCGCCCGCCAGGCCAATAACGACAAGCAGCGCCTGGAAGCGCGGGTGGAATCGCTGTCCGGGCAGTTGGCCGAAGTGCGGGCGTCCGGCGGCAGCAGCACGGCGACCGTGCAGAACAGCTTTACCAAACCGGCGGCGCCTCTGCCCGAGAATATCCGCGGCGCAGTCACCTCGTATGA